>JAURHQ010000086.1 GCA_030833185.1 Gammaproteobacteria bacterium
CCCAGAGCGGATCAACCCCGGCGATAAGGAGCACCGCGTCACCACCATCAAGAAGGTTACGTCCGGCTCGACTCCCGAAATCGCGGACCTCGTCGATGCCCTCTACAACGAGATAATCACTGTCGGCACACACAAGGCGGAAAGCATCAAGGTGGCCGAGGCTGCCAAAGTCATTGAAAACATTCAGCGCGATGTCAATATCGCCCTCATCAACGAGCTGGCCTTGATCTTCAACAAAATGGGCATTGATACCGAAGCAGTGCTTCAAGCCGCAGGCAGTAAGTGGAATTTTTTACCCTTCAGGCCAGGCTTGGTCGGCGGCCACTGCATCGGCGTTGACCCCTACTACCTGACCCACCGGGCGCAGATTGCGGGCTATATCCCCGAGGTCATTCTGGCCGGGCGCAGCATCAACGACAACATGGGGCGCTTCGTCGCCCAGCAGGCCATCAAGCTGATGATTCAGTCCGGTCTGGCGGTCAACGGCGCGGTGGTCACCGTGCTTGGTTTTACCTTCAAGGAAGACGTGCCTGATCTTCGTAACACGCGTGTGATAGACATCGTGCAGGAACTGGCCGAGTACGGCGTGCGGGTGCAAATTCACGACCCCTGCGCGCACGACGAGGAAGCCCACGAAGAATATGGCGTTCATTTGACCGCCGCCGAGGCGCTGGAGCCGGCGCGCGCCGTGGTGCTGGCAGTGCCGCATCGCGAATACCTCGCGGCCGGCTGGGCCGGCATTACGCGGCATCTGGCCGACGGCCACGGCGTGGTGATGGACGTCAAAGGCAAACTTGATCGTGCAGCCCGCCCCGAGGGCGTGCTGCTCTGGAGACTCTGACGCATGAAGGTAGTGATGATCGGCACGGGCTATGTGGGGCTGGTTTCCGGCACCTGCTTTGCCGAATTCGGGGCGGATGTCAGCTGTGTGGACGTCGACGCACAAAAGGTGGAGCGCCTGAAGCGCGGGGAAATCCCCATTTACGAGCCGGGACTGGACGATCTGGTGGCGAAGAACGTGCGCGAGGGGCGGCTGTCCTTCACCACCGAACTTGCCGAGGTGGCGGGGGCTGCGGATCTCATCTTTATTGCGGTGGGCACGCCCAGCCGGCGCGGCGACGGCTTCGCCGATTTGTCCTATGTCTACGAGGCGGCGCGCCAGCTGGCGCCGCATCTGAAGGACTACACGGTGATTGTTGATAAATCGACCGTGCCGGTCGGTACCGCCCGCAACGTCGCGCGGATCATTCTGGAAAACAATCCGCGCGCCGATTTTGACGTCGCGTCCAATCCCGAGTTTTTGCGCGAAGGCGCGGCGCTGGCCGACTTCATGCGGCCCGACCGGGTGGTGATCGGGGTGGAAACCCCGCGCGCCGAGCGCCGGCTGCGCGAACTCTACCGGCCGCTGAACCTGATCGAGGCGCCGATTGTGGTGACCGGGCTTGAAAGCGCCGAACTCATCAAATACGCGGCCAATGCGTTTCTCGCGACCAAAATCAGCTTCATCAACGAGATTTCCATGCTCTGCGAACAGGTGGGCGCCGACGTGCACGCGGTGGCCAAGGGCATGGGCATGGACAAGCGCATCGGCAGCAAGTTTTTGCATCCGGGGCCGGGCTACGGCGGCTCCTGCTTCCCGAAAGACACCCAGGCGCTGGTGCGCATCGCGCAAGAGCACGGGGTATCGAGCCGGATTGTGGAGTCGGTGATTGAGGTCAACGCCGCGCAGAAGGCGCGCATGATCAAGAAAATTCGCGAGGCGCTGGGCGGTAACGAGGCGGGCAAGACGATCGGCGTACTGGGCCTGACCTTCAAACCCGAAACCGACGACATGCGCGACGCGCCGGCGCTGTCGATCATCCCGCCGCTGGTGGAGAAGGGCGCCCGCATCAAGGCGCACGACCCGCAGGGCATGCACGAGGCGAAGGGCATGCTGCCGGCCGCCGTGGCGTATTGCGATGAAGCCTACGAGGTGTTTCGTGGGGTCGACGCGGTGGTGCTGATGACCGAATGGAACCTCTACCGCGGGCTCGATCTCGCCCGCGCCGGGGCGCTGATGAACGACAAGGTGTTTATCGACCTGCGCAATGTCTACGAGCGGGACTCGATGGAGGCGCAGGGCTTCCGCTACTGGTGTGTAGGGCGGTAGCGCTCATCACCGCCGCCGGACAGGGCCGGGGCGCGTCGGTTTCCAGATCTGGCGGCGCCCCCTTACAATCCCGGCCTGTTATCACAAAAGCCCAGCCTTTCTGACCGGCATTGCCGGGCCGGCTGGCCACGGCGCGCGAAGCCCGTTTTGCGCACCGACCGAGTGGAGTCTCCGCCATGAGTTATCGCGCGCCCTATCGAATCAGCGACCGCAAGGTCCGCTTTGCCGTCGTCGGCTGCGGGCGAATTTCTGACCGTCACTTCGACGCCATCAAGCAGCACGCCGACCGCGCCGAACTGGTCGGCGTCTGCGACAGCGACCCGGCTGCCCTGCAGGCGACCAGCGCCCAGCTTGGGGTGAAAGGCTACGCCAGCCTCGATGAGCTGCTGGCCGGCAGCGAATGCGATGCGGTGACGGTTTGCACGCCCAGCGGCCTGCACCCGGCACACGCGGTACAGATTGCCCGCGCGGGGCGTCACGTGATTACCGAAAAGCCGATGGCGACCCGTCTGGGCGACGGCAAGCGTATGGTGGCGGCCTGCGACGAGGAGGGCGTTCACCTCTTCGTGGTGAAGCAGAATCGCCTCAACCCCACGCTGCAACTGTTGAAGCGCGCCCTCGTGCAGCGGCGCTTCGGCCGCATCTACATGGTGAACGTCAATGTCTTCTGGACCCGGCCGCAGGAATACTACGACTCGGCCCGCTGGCGCGGAACCTGGGAGTTCGACGGCGGCGCGTTCATGAATCAGGCCAGCCATTACGTCGATTTGCTGGACTGGCTGATCGGGCCGATCGAAAGTCTTCATGCCTATACCGCAACGCTCGAACGCAACATCGAAGTCGAAGACACCGGGGTGGCCAATATCAAATGGCGCTCGGGCGCGATGGGCTCGGTCAACGTCACCATGCTGACCTACCCCAAGAATCTGGAAGGGTCGATCACCATTCTGGGCGAGAAGGGCACGGTGCAGGTTGGTGGCGTGGCGGTGAATGAAATCAAGCACTGGGAGTTTGCCGACAGCAGCGAGGACGACCAACTCGCGCTGGCCTCGAGCTATCAGACCGCATCAGTCTACGGCGTGGGCCACCCGCTGTATTACGACAACGTGATCAACGTGCTGCGCGGTGAAGCGGCCCCCGAGACCGACGGCCGCGAGGGCCTGCGTTCGCTGGAAACGCTGATTGCGCTCTACACCTCGGCCCGCGACGGGCGTCGCGTGTCCTTGCCGCTGGAGTATTGACCTACCCATGGCCGCGGCAAGCATTCACGACACGGCAATCGTCGATCAGGGCGCGCAGATCGGCGAAGGCAGCCGGATCTGGCACTGGGTTCATGTGTGCGGCGGGGCGGTCATTGGTCGCGACTGCTCGCTGGGCCAGAACGTCTTCGTCGGTAACCGCGTGGTCATTGGCCACAATGTCAAAATCCAGAACAACGTGTCGGTCTACGACAACGTCACGCTGGAAGACGGCGTGTTTTGCGGCCCGAGCATGGTGTTTACCAATGTGTACAACCCGCGCGCGGAAGTCTCGCGCAAGGATGAATACCGCAACACGCTGATTCGGCGGGGCGCGACGCTCGGCGCCAATTCGACCATCGTTTGCGGCGTGACCGTCGGCGAATATGCGTTTGTGGGTGCCGGCGCGGTGATCAATCGCGATGTGCCGGCGTTCGCCCTGATGGTCGGCGTACCGGCCCGACAGGCCGGCTGGATGAGCCGCTTTGGCGAGCGATTGCCGCTGCCCCTGCGCGGTGACGCAGAGGCCATTTGTCCGAATACCGGCGAGCGCTACGTGCTGAAGGATGACGTTCTGACCGTGCTCGGCGCCCCGTAAACTAATTCTTCACGCCCTCCGGCGTGTCAGGTGTTGTCATGGAATTCATCGATCTCAAAACCCAGTACCGCCAACTGAAGGGCGACATCGACGCCGGCATTCAGCGGGTGCTCGACCACGGCCAGTACATCATGGGGCCGGAAGTGGCCGCGCTGGAAAGCGAACTGGCGACTTACGTCGGCGTCAAACATTGCATCAGCATGGCCAGTGGCACCGATGCGCTGCTGGTGGCGATGATGGCGCTGGGCATCAAGGCGGGTGACGAAATCATCACCACCCCGTTCACCTTCATTGCGACTGGCGAAATGATCGCCCTGCTCGGGGCAGTGCCGGTGTTTGTGGACATCGATCCGGTGACCTACAACATGGATCCGGCGCTGGTCGAGGCCGCCATTACGCCGCGCACCAAGGCCATCATGCCGGTCAGTCTGTACGGTCAGTGCGCGGACTTCGATGCCATCAACGCCGTGGCCTGTCGTAATGGCCTGCCGGTGATCGAAGACGCCGCGCAGAGCTTCGGGGCGACCTACAAGGGGCGCCAGTCCTGCAGCCTGTCGCTAATCGGCTGCACCAGCTTTTTCCCGTCCAAGCCGCTGGGCTGCTATGGCGACGGCGGTGCCTGTTTCACCGACGACGACGCGCTGGCCAAGTTGATGCGCGAAATTCGCGTGCACGGCCAGGACCGGCGCTATCACCATCCGGTGATCGGCGTGAACGGCCGGATGGACACCATCCAGTGCGCGGTGCTGCTGGCCAAGCTGCCGAGTTTCCCGGCCGAAGTCGCCGCGCGGGCCCGGCTCGGCGCGGCCTACAGCGAACGCCTGCGGGCACTTGCGCCCAACGCGCTGCCACCGACCGTACTCCCGCATAACACCTCGGTTTACGCCCAGTACACCGTGCAGGTGGCGGACCGCGATCGGGTGCAGGCCGAACTGCAGCAGGCCGGCGTGCCAACGGCGGTCCACTATCCGGTGCCGTTGCATCTGCAACCGGCCTTTGCGTCGATGGGCTTGGGCGTAGGGGCGTTCCCGATTTCCGAACGGGCCGCGGGTCGCGTGATGAGTTTGCCAATGCATCCGTTTCTGACGGACGAGGCGGCCCTCAAGGTGTGTCAGGCGCTGGCGGCAGCGACGGCCTGAGCGGGCCGCTCTGCCCATAGCCCGCTGAGATGATGCGCATCACAGGCCGTGCGAATCAGCCCGGCGCCGTTCGTTATCCTTCCTTCAAGGAAGCCTGCGCCCCGTGACCGAGGCCTCCTCGCGATGGGCCCGGGTTTTCTGGCCGGGCCTCATTTGCGCGCTCACGGGGCTCGGCCTGTTCTTGTGGGTTTGGCGCTATGCGGGCCACGCGCTCGACTTTACGGACGAGGCGTTCTACCTCTTCTGGATTTCCAATCCCTTCCAGTACGACTGGTCCGTGACGCAATTCGGTTTTGTCTATCACCCGCTCTACCGCGTGCTGGATGGCGATATCGCGAGCCTGCGGCGGGCCAACCTGCTGCTGGTGTTTGGGCTCAGTTGGGCGGTGGCCGATCGCTATCTGGAGGTTATGGGCGCGAGCTGGCGCGAGTGCCGGTGGCCGCGTGGACTGCTCGCCACCGGCTTGGCGGCACCTGCCCTGATTGTGTTCAGTTCGTGGCTGCTGACCCCTAACTACAACACCCTGACGCTGCAGGGCCTGTTGATTGCGCTGCTTGGTTTGCTCGGGGTTCACTGCGATGAAAGACCGCGGGCCGTCCCGCCGTGGCTGTTGCTGGGCACCGGCGGCTGGATGGTGTTTATGGGCAAGCCCAGCAGCGCACTCGCGCTGGCCGTGCTTGCAGCCGCCTATTTACTGCTCTGGGGTCGACGTCATCTGCGATGCGCCGGCCTGGCGGCGCTGACGGCCGGCCTGCTCTCACTGGGCTCCGCCTTGCTGATCGAGGGTTCAGTTTTCGCGTTTATCGGGCGAGTGCGCACCGGGCTCGACCTCGGGCAGCTGATGCTCGGGCAGGATTTTGTGCTGCACATTTTCCGCTTCGATTTGCCCAAGTGGCGCCCGTTTGAGCTCCGTCTGTTTCAGGGATTGGCCGTCGTGACGGCGCTTGCCGGGATGGCGGTGGCGCTGGCTGGGCGGAAGCGGCTACTGGCCTTGCTCTTGTTTGCCGTGGCGCTAGTGCTGGGCCTCTGGTGGCTGTTGCAGATCCGCGGATTGTTCTGGGCCGGGTTTCGCCCCTTCGCCGGCTTTTTTGCCGTACTCGGGGTGGCCGTGGGCGCATTGCTGTGCGGATTGCTGACTCAGGCCCCGGCGTTGTGGCGTCACACAAGCCGCACGCAGATCGGCAGTGGACTGCTGTGCGCCGCCTTGCCCTATGCCCACGCCTTCGGCACCCATAGCAACTACTCTCTGGTGGCGACCTACGCCGGCTTTTTCTGGATCCTCGCCGGACTGATGCTGCTGCATCCTGTTCTGCGCAGTCCGCAGCGCCTGCGGGTGCTGGTGCCCATCGCGCTCATGGCCATGCTGGTCTGCGGCACCTTGCTAGCGCGGGGCATGGCGCTGCCTTATCGGCAACCGCAAGCTCTGTCGCTTAATCCGCAGTTGCTTGAATTTGGCACCCCGCCGTCCCGGCTGTGGGTAAGCGCCGCGGTCGCGGACTACGTGGACGATGCGGCCCGCACCGCGCGGCAGGCCGGGTTTGCTGCGGGAACACCGGTCATCGACCTGACGGGTCAATCGCCGGGCCTTGTGTTCGGCATTAGGGGCGTCGCGCCCGGCGCGCCCTGGCTGCTCGGCGGTTATCCCGGCAGCCGGACGTTTACCGAAGCGGCACTTGCACGCGCGAGCTGCCAAACGCTGGCGAACGCCTGGCTGCTGTTGGAGCCGGATGGACGACGAGCAATCCCCACCGAGTCACTCGAAACCTTTGGCGCGGCCTTGAATCGTGACTACAGCGAGGCGGGCCGATGGGTGGTTGCGACCGGTGTGGGCTGGCATAAGGCGCCCAGAACGCAGGTCTTGTACCAGCCTCTGACGGTGTCGGCGGTGCAGGACCGTTGCGAAGCGCTGAGGCGCGCCGCAACGCCCTGATCCGACGGCGCTAGGCGCGTTTCTGGCTCAGTGCTTGGTACAAGGCCAGCAGGCGACTCGCTTGTGCGGGCCAGCCGTATTTTTTGCGCGTGTGTTCGATGGTGGCGGCCGAAGCCCGCATGGCCTGCGGATTCGCCACAATTTGCCGGATGCTGGCCGTGATGGCCGCGGCATCAGCCGGCGGAACCAGCAGCCCGGCGCCGGTCTCGGTCACCAGGCGCTCCAGTTCGATGAGTCTCGAGGCCAGCACTGGCACGCCGCCGAGAATGCTCTCGAGCAGCTTATTGGGAAAGCAGTACTCGTAGCTCAAGCAGACCGGCTGAATCAGCACCAGCGATACGTCGGCGCTTTGGATAAAACTCACGACCTGTTCATGCGGTACGGGGTCAACGACGTGCAGCCGGTCGCTGACTTGAAGCGCGATGGCTTGGTCACGCAGGCGCGCCGTTACCCGCTCGTCGCGCGGTCCGACCAGCGCGAGGTGCAGTTCCGGATACTCGGCCAGCGCTTCGACGCCGTACTCGATGCCGCGATTAAAAGTGACTTTCCCGACATACACGGCGAGTGGTGTCGCGATGTCCAGTCCCAGCGCTTGGCGGATATCCGTCTGACTGGACTGTGCGGGATGGTCGTCAGGGGAATTGAGCACTACCGTCGGTCGCGGAATCGCGTAGTGGCGAGCGAGGTAGTCCGCAATGCTGTCGCACACGGTAATCACGGCATCCGTGCGCTTGATCAAGAACTTCTCGGCGCTCGCCCGGAGCTTTTTTTCCCAGGCCGAAAAAAAACCGTTACGACCCAGTTCCAGTTCATGAGAATCGTAGATCAGCGCGGCCGGATGATTTCTCGTGTAGCGCCAGCCCCCGAGCAGCGTCGCCATTTCGTGCGCATGCACGACGTCGGGTTGGAGATCCTGCAGCGGCTGATGAAAAATCCTCGCGTAGCGCGCCAGCGCAAGCCCGCTAGGGGTAAGTCCTTTTAGCAGGGCGTGGCGCGCGAGTTTCTGTCCCGCGGCCCGGGTTCGCCGGATCGCTGCGCGTGGATAGCGCAGCGCCAGGTGCAGCCCAAACGCCAGCGCTCGCTGCAGAAAGGGCGGTCTGGCGGGCGCCGCAACGGCTTGGTCGGCGACCTCGGGAGCGGGCGTTGCAGGGGCGGATTGGGGCGAGGCCTCAGCGCGTGCTGCCGCGCGTTGCCCGGCATGCCAGGGCAGGGTGTAACGCAGGTAGGTCACGCCGTCGCGCACTTCCTTGCGGGCCAGTCCGGCGGCCCAGACCGCTAGAATGAATACCTCGTGACCTGCGTCGCTAAGCGCGCGCGCCTCCCGAATCACCCGCGCATCGTTTTCGCAGGGATTGTTGATTAGCATCGCGATACGCATGACTCGGATCCTTAAAAAATGCTGCCGAACGACACCGGGCGACAGCAGCGGTCGAGGCGGGGCGAGCGGGATAATGTCGAGGCGATTATAGGGGATTGCCGCACAATGCTGCCCCCGCCGCGCGCACCCCATCTGCACGCGAAGGCGGCGCCAGCATGACGTACTATCGACGGGTGTTCGCCCCGTTCGCGGCCGCGCCGCACTGGCGAGCGGTTAACGCAGAACGGCACCCGTACAAGCTGGAATCTGGAAACATGAGTCAATCCCCGGCCGATCTTGCACCGACCCGGACCGGCAGCGGTCGCCTGCGCGAGTACCTCAATTTCCTGCGCTGGTTCGCGCGGGAGTTGCGGCCCTGGTGGCCTCGCTTCGGCTGGTCGGCGGCCTGCAGTCTTGGCGGTGCGCTGGGGCATCTGGCGGGTTTTGTGGTGGTTTTCAAATACGTGGCGGCGCTGCAATCCGACCGCCAGCTCGCCATCGGCTCGCTGGTGATTGGCCATGCCACCAGCGCCCCGGTCTTTGCCGGCGCGACGCTGCTGGTGCTGGCGCTGATGTTGTTCGCCGCCGTGCTTGAGTTTCAGGGCCGCGCACTGGCCGCCCGCATCAGCCACGACTATCGGCTGCACACGGAGCAGAGCCTGTGGGTGCGCCTCAGCGCCCACAACGCTAATCCTGTCGCGCGCAGGCCGCCGCTGCCGGACTCGCGTGTGCTGGAGTTAATGCGCGAAGTGCGCGCGGCCGAGACGGCGGCGCGCCTGCTCGCACTGGGCCTGTCGAATCTGCTGATCCTGCCGGTTGGGCTCACGGCGATGTGCGTAATCGACTGGCAGTTGACGCTCATTGTGCTGGCGCTGGCGCTGGCCAGTAGCGCGGCGTTTTATCGCATCAGCCTGCAAGTCTCGCAGCAGCGACAGACCGAGCAGCAGCTGCTGCAATCGGTACAGGAAGAGCGGCGCGGCTTGCTTGAGCGTTGCGCCGGCGCTTTCGCACCTTTGCTGCCCGACGACCCCGAACTCGAGCGCCTCTATCGCACGGGCGCGACGGGCAAGACGGCAAACGCCTTGCTGGCACAATTTCTGACGACCCAGCGTGGCGGGCTCATCGGACAGTGTGTGGTGGCGGTCGCGACAGCGGCCATTTTTCTGGCTGGCGGGCTGCATGCGGTCAGCGCCGGTCAGGGCTGGACGCAGCTGTTGCTGTATCTGGTCGTCTTGCGGCTGGTGGGGGGGAAACTCGCGGCCTCGGCGCGGACCCTCATCGCGCTGAACCGCCACTATGCGGGCCTGCGCCGTTATGTCCTGCAGCTGCAGGCATTGGAAGACCGCGCCCCGGAGCAGGGACAGCCAGCAGATTCGAGCGGACTGTCCTTAAGTCTGGCCGATGGTTCGCTTGCGGTATGTCAGGCAGGTGAAGTCGTCGCGGTGCTGGGGCCGTCGCGGATGACGACCAGCTTGCTGGGTCAACTGGTGGCGGCGACTTCAAGCAGCGGACGACTGGCGGTCGGTGGCATTGCGCAAGCCAAACCGGCCCCGAAGATGTGGTACGCCAACTGGGGCCGGGTGCTGGGCCTGTCGCGAATGGCGTGGCGTGAAGCCGCGACGTCGCGCTTGAAGGCGCTGGGCTTGGACGACATGGCGCGCAGCCTGACGGCACTCCCCGAGTCTCCGCGCAAAGGATTTGTGGCTTCGGACGAGCAGCGTGCGCTGTCGCTGATGCTCAACCTTTTCCGCCTGCTCGACTCGGGTGTGCGGCACATTGTCCTGGAGTTCGATGATTTGAGGACGCAACCCGAAGCCACGCGCGTCGCGCTGCTGGCGGTGGCCAGACAGGCCACCGGCATCGTCTTTGTGCGGATTACGCTTCCGCGATTCGCCGCACTGTGTTCCGCCACGCGCGTGCTGGCGAGCGACGGTGAGCGATTGCTCTCGGAAAACGCGGCAGACGCGGGCCCTGACACAGTCCGGCCGCTCCCCGCGGAAGAAGATGCCTTGCGGGAGCTTGAGCAGGCGCAGACCTTTGAGGTGCTGGACGAGTAGGTCGGCGTCGCGCGCTGGTTAGCCGGTGCGCGCCTAAACCCGCTCGTATAGCGACTGAATGAACGCCGCGGTCCGGCCCAACAGCGCGGTCTTGTCGATATGCGGCGCTGCCGCCGCCCTTACCGCCGCTCTCGATTGCTGACGCATGGCCAGCGCAAAAGCAAGCATGTCTGCCAGCTCGGCGCCGCCTTTGCGCATGAAGGGAAAATCCGTCGGCAAGGCCGAATCCTGATGGTCTGCCCAGCAGGGGAGGCCGCCGGCCAGATACTCGCGCACTTTCAGCGTGCAGGCTTCGCGCATGCCTTTTCGTGCCAGCGCCAGCGTACTGAGCCCAAGGTCGCAACGCCCCATCAGGGCGGCAATGGCGTCGGGTGCAAGGTGGCCGGTGCAGATGATGCGTGGGTCGCGGGCTGCCCGCTCGCGTTCGGCGTTCGGCAGTTCACCGACGAGATACAGTTCAAATGCGGCGCTTGAGCGTTCGGTCGCATCCAGCAGCAGGTCAAGGCCGTGCCACGCGGCAAAGCGCGAAGCAACGAACAGCAGTTTAGGCACGCCGTCACGCGCATCCGCTGCCAGCGGCTGCGCCGAGAGGTCGATGCCATTAGCAACCACCAGCGCTGGCAGGCGGCGGGGAAGGCGCGCCTGTTCGTAAGCGGCGATTTCGGCGGTTACCGCGATGAGGCCGGTGCTACGCGCCAGCGTGCGCAGGCCAAGATGACGCTCAATCGCGGCCTTGAGGCGACCCTTTATGCCGCCGGCCTGCGCGGATTCCTCAATCTCGAACGTGTGATGAATGGTCACCACGCGCCGGAACCAGCCAGCGAACAAGGCCTGGATCGGGTCGGCCAGCGAGTAGCGCAATAACACGATATGCCCCGCGCGCTGCGCCGCGAGGACGGCCCGGAAAAACTGCAGCCGCGCGCGGAGGTAGCCACCCCAACCGGCGTAGGGTGTGTGGACCTGCCAGGGCGCCGTGGGCAGATCGCCCGAGTACGCGCAGACTTCCCAGTCCAGCGCCAGCGCGCGCGCTGCCTCGTGTTCGGCCGCCAGTTGATGGAAGACGCCGGCCGGCACCGTCTTGAACAGGTTCATGTGCACGATGCGCATGCGAACTTAGCCCACCGAAGTCCTGTGCAAAGCAGACCCTACAGGCAACAATGCCGGCCGATGGCCTGTGCCCTCACGCTGTAGGGGAGTGCCTCGCCAGCGTGCCGGGCGCCATGTGCCGCAAATTTCTGGTGGATAGTCGGCAGCGTCTGGCGGGCGCTGGACGGCGCCTAGTCGGGTGCGTTTGTGCTGAAAGTGGTTCATCTCATTTCCGGGCTGGAAGCAGGCGGCGCCGAGCGCTCGCTGGCAAATCTGGTGGCAGGACTGGACCGGGCGCGGATCCGGAATGTGGTGATTTCCATGACCGGGCGCGGTTTCTTCGGCGAGATTATCGAACGCAACGGAACCCCGGTACACGTCCTGAATATGACACGCGGCGTGCCGTCTGTAAGCGCGCTCTACCGGCTTCGCCAACTGCTGCGCGCCGAGCGCCCGGGCCTCTTGCAAACCTGGCTCTACCACGCAGATTTACTGGGGCTGATCGCCAAGGGTTTCGCATCGGAGCTGCCGCTGGTCTGGAACCTGCGCTGCTCAAACATGGCCCTGGAAAGCTACCGACCCCTGACCCGTCTGGTTCGGCGTCTGCTGGTCGCCGGTTCACGCCAGCCGGTGGCGGTAATTGCCAATAGCCGCGCGGGCGCTGATTTTCACCAGCGCCTCGGCTACGCCGCGCGACGCTGGGCCGTGATCCCGAACGGGTTTGATCCCGCGCTATGGCGGCCTGACGCTGACGCGCGGCGGGCGGTGCGGGCCGAACTCGGCATTCCCGACGATGCGCCCGTGCTTGGCCTGGTCGCGCGGGTCGATCCGGCCAAAGACCACACCACGTTCCTGCGCGCGGCGCAGCGGGTGCACGCGGCGTTGCCGGCCTGCCGCTTTGTGCTGGCAGGCGGCGAGGTGCCCTCGCTGGCGCCGGCGGTGGCCGCGCATGGACTTGGCGCCGTGACTCATTTGCTGGGGCCACGACCGGATGTGCCGCGCCTGAACGCCGCCTTTGATGTCGCCTGTCTTAGTTCTGCTTTCGGTGAGGCGTTTCCCAACGTGCTGGGCGAGGCCATGTGCTGCGGCGTGCCCTGCGTCACGACCGATGTGGGCGATGCGGCGCTGATCGTTGGCGCGACCGGCCGGGTCGTGCCGCCCGGCAATCCGCAGGCCCTGGCCGAGGCCGCGCTAGCGCTGCTGGCCATGGAACCCGCGGCGCGCCAGACGCTGGGCGCGCAGGCCCGGGCGCGGGTGGTGGAGGAATATTCGCTGAGCGCCACGCTCGGTCAGTACACGGCGCTGTATGAAGACCTGCTGTCAGTCCGCTAAGCGCGCCGTTTACGCAGGGAGTCCGCGCTGATGTGTGGCCTGGCCGGGATCTGGTCGCTGGCGGCGTCGGGCGATGCGGCCGCGCTTGCTGCGCGTTGCGCGTCGATGACCGCCGCCCTGCAGCACCGTGGCCCGGACGATGGGGCGGTCTGGACCGACCCCTCCGCGGGGCTGGTGCTTGGTCATCGGCGGCTGGCCATTCTCGATCTGTCACCGGCCGGCGCGCAGCCCATGGTCTCGCGCGATGGCCGGTTTGTGCTGGTTTTTAACGGGGAAATCTACAATTTTTCGAGCCTGCGGGCGGAGCTTGAGACGCTCGGCGTGGTCTTTCGCGGCCACGCGGACACCGAAGTGCTGCTGGAAGCCTGTGGCCTGTGGGGCCTTGGCACGACGCTTGAACGTCTGAACGGCATGTTTGCCTTTGCGCTGTGGGACCGGCTTGAGCGGCGGCTTCATCTGGCGCGGGATCGCATGGGCGAGAAGCCGCTCTATTACGGCTGGAGCGGGTCGCGGCTGTTGTTTGCGTCTGAGCTGAAGGCGCTGCACGCCGCCGGCGATTTTCAGCCGACGGTCGACCGTGATGCGCTGACGCTCTATCTGCGGCACGGCTACGTGCCCGAACCACACAGCATCTATCAGGGCATCCGAAAACTGCCACCGGGGACGTCGCTGACGCTGACCGACCCGACGCCCGGCGTGCTGCCTGCGCCAGCGCCTTACTGGGCTTTGTCCAGCACGATTATCGACGCGCACCAGCAGGGTTTTGCGGGTGACGCCGCGGCCGGGGTCGACGCCCTGGAGAGCACGCTCAAGCGGGCCGTGGAGCTCCGCATGGTGGCGGATGTGCCGTTGGGCGCGTTTCTCTCGGGCGGCATCGACTCCTCCCTGATCGTCGCCTTGATGCAGGCGGCGAGCACGCGTCCGGTGAAGACCTTCACCATCGGCTTCGACGTGCCGGACTACGATGAAGCGCCGCATGCGCGCGCGGTGGCGCGGCATCTGGGTACCGAACACACGGAGCTCTACGTCCGGCCGGAAGACGCGCTGTCCGTCATCCCGCGCTTGCCGACGATGTATGACGAGCCGTTCGCCGATTGCTCGCAGATTCCCACCCACCTGGTCAGCGCGCTGGCGCGGCAACAGGTGACGGTTGCGATGTCCGGCGATGCGGGTGATGAGCTATTTGCCGGCTATTCGCGCTATGCGGTCGCCAACGGGCTGTGGCAGCGTCAGCGGCGGTGGCCCTTGGCACTGCGACGCGCGACGGCGGCGGGCTTGCGCGCGGTCTCGCCGGCGACCTGGGACCGGGTCTTCAATCTGCTTCATCCGCTGCTACCGCGCGCGGCCCGCCAGCCGATGCCCGGCGACAAGCTCCACAAGCTGAGCCGCCTACTGGCCGAGGACGACCCGCTGGCGATGTACTTCAAGCTCATCTCGCTGTGGCAGACGCCGGCGGAGGCGGTACCCGGTGCGCAGGAGCCGGCCAGCGCGCTGGCGCTGGCGGCCGGCAGGGCGCTGGGTGCGGGTGCGGCGGCCTCGGTGTAAACGGGGACCAGAATCCGAAACGTCGTCCCCCGTCCCAGCATGCTGTCGACCTGAATGTGGCCGCCCTGACGGTGAACCACGCCGTGCACCATTGCGAGCCCCATGCCGGTGCCCTTGCCCTGCGCCTTGGTGGTAAAGAACGGCTCGAAAATCCGCAGGCGCTCGGACTCCGCAATGCCG
>JAURHQ010000087.1 GCA_030833185.1 Gammaproteobacteria bacterium
TGGCCGTGGTCATGAGCGGTCTTGATCTTGAACGCGCGGTCATTTCGCCGATTTGCGTCGGCATGGCCGAGCGCGCGCTGGAACTGTCGATCGATTACGCGAAGACGCGCCAGCAGTTCGGCAAGCCGTTGGCTTCGTTCCAGATGATCCAGTCGAAGATCGCCGACATGTACACCTGGGTCGAGACCATGCGCATCTACTGCTACCACGTGCTGGCGGCCGGTAACGCGCTGGAAGTCGGCGCCGGCGGCCGTGGCGCGATCCACGCGCAGTCTGCCGCTTCCATCATGTACACCGCCAATATGCTGAACAGCGTGCTGAATGAAGCGCTGCAGATCCACGGCGGCTCGGGCTACATGTGGGAAACCGAGATCAACCGGCTCTATCGCGGCATCAAGCTGCTGGAAATCGGCGCGGGCACGACCGAAGTGCGCAAGATGATTATCAGCCGCGAACTGCTGGGCCAATGAGCACTGAGGCAAGCGTCGATCCGCAGACCGAACTGGCCGAGCGGCCGCTGTCCTTTGCCCCCGGCTTGCTGAAAGGCAAGGTGGTGGTGGTGTCTGGCGGCGGCAGCGGCATTGGCCGCGCCACTGCCTGGATGGCGGTGCGACTGGGCGCCAGCGTGGTCGTCTGCGGTCGCACCGAAGACAAACTGCTAGCGGTCGCCGATGCCATGCGCGACCGGCGGCTGGACGGCGACTTTGAACCCGTCGACATTCGCGACCGCGCGCGGGTTGAGCGCGCCATCCACAACATCTGGGAACGCCACGGGCGCATCGACCTGCTGGTCAACAGCGCCGGCGGCCAGTTTCCGCAGGCCGCGGTCGATTATTCCGAGAAAGGCTGGAACGCCGTCATCAACACCAACCTCACGGGCACCTGGAACGTGATGCAGCAGGCGGCGCTGAAGTGGCGGGAAACGGCAACCGGCGGCAGCATTGTCAACGTGGTGGTAGTGCCGCAGGGCTTGCATGGCGTGGCGCATACCTGTGCGGCGCGGGCCGGCGTGATTGCGCTTTCGCAGTCGCTGTCGGTGGAGTGGGCGCCGCTGGGGATCCGCGTGAACTGCGTTGCGCCGGGCGCCATCCGCACCGAAGGCTGGACGGTCTACACCGAAGAAGCCCGCAGCAAATACCCGGCCACCAATCCGCTGATGCGGGCCGGCGAGCCTTGGGAAGTGGCCGAAGCGATTTTGTTCGCCGGCGGACCCACCGGCGGGTTCATTAACGGCGAGGTGCTAACGGTCGACGGCGGCGGGCAGCACTGGGGCGAAATCTGGACCACCGGTAAGCCCGAGTATTACGCCAAAGCGACCCGCTTGTGGGACGACAGCGCCCGCTAGCGGTCGTTCATCGGGCGCTTGCCCAACTCCTCGTTAGCCGCCCCCAGTAACGCAATCAGCGCGCTGCGGGCGGCCGGATCTGCCTCCCCCAAAGCCTGCAAGGCGGTCTTGAAGCGGTGCACGTTGGCGGTATGTTCGGCCAGCAGACCGTCGAGGTAGGCGGCTTCGGACAAGCTGCGCTGACCGCCCAGACGATACTTGTCGTTCAGCGCTTCCAGCGTGCGGAAATGCAGGTCCTTGGAATCCAGCATGGCGCGCCAGGCCCGCCAGGCCGGATCGGCGCTGGCAGGCAGGGGCGAGGTGAGGGGCGCTTCGTTCAACCGAACAGACGCTTGAGGAAGCCTTTGATGCCGCCGGCTTGTTGTGCGGTTTCGGCCGCCGGGGCGCTGGCACGGGCGGGGCGCGGACCGCGCTCCTGCGGGGGACGGCCGGCCGGTTTTTCGGTCCGCGGTTGCGACGCGTCGACCCGCAGTTCGCGGCCGTGCAGTTCTTGGCCGTTCAGCGCCGCGATGGCGCGAGTCGCCGCTTCGTCATCAAGCATTTCCACAAAACCGTAGCCGCGCGAGCGGCGCGTACGCTTGTCGAAAATGACTTCGGCGGCGGCGACGTCGCCGTACGCCTCGAAAGCGGCGCGCAGTTCTTCATCGCGCACGCTGTAAGGAAGGTTGCCTACGTAGATATTCATTCAGATGCTCTGGATTTTTCGTTTGTTGGAGAGGCCCATCGGGCAGGCCTCGGCGTGCATGCGAACTGCCGCGTCCCCTAACGCGACCTGAGTCCGGGGCAACAAGATGGCTCCGCGCGAGCGCGGGACGGGGAGGGCAATCGTCGGTGTGTCGTCGAAGACCCGGCACCGCCTGCCGGCATGATGCTCCGGTAGAAGCCGGCCCTTCAGGCCCGCGCTTCGGCGGCGGCTGCAAAGCCGGACGCCCGGTCTGAGCCGCGCTGCGCGGAACCGGCGGCTGCAAGCTGCAGCCCACCCTCAGATGGGGGGCATTCAAACACAGCAGCCCCGAGGTGGCAACGCAGGGCAGGGCCCTGACGCGTGCGCCCTCGGGACCGCCGGGCGCCTAGCCCGTGAAGGCCTGCAAGCCGGTCTGCGCGCGACCCAGAATGAGGGCGTGCACGTCGTGCGTGCCTTCGTAGGTATTCACCGCTTCCAGATTCATCACGTGCCGGATGACGTGATACTCGTCGGAGATGCCGTTGCCGCCGTGCATGTCACGCGCCACGCGGGCAATGTCCAGCGCCTTGCCGCAGTTGTTGCGCTTCATCAGCGAGATGGCTTCAGGCGCGCCGAGGCCAGCGTCAATCATCCGCCCGACCTGCAGCGAACCCTGCAGCCCCAGCGCGATCTCGGTCTGCATGTCGGCCAGCTTCTTTTGAATCAGCTGGTTGGCGGCCAGCGGTCGGCCGAACTGGATGCGGTCCATGGTGTACTGGCGCGCGGCCAGCCAGCAGAACTCGGCGGCGCCCATCGCGCCCCAGGAAATGCCGTAGCGCGCGCGGTTGAGGCAACTGAACGGACCGCGCAGGCCCTGCACGTTGGGCAGCATCTGCGAAGCCGGCACCGGGACTTTGTCCATCACGATTTCGCCGGTGGTCGACGCGCGGAGCGAGAACTTGCCCTCAATCTTCGGCGCCGAGAGGCCGGGCATGCCTTTCTCCAGAATGAACCCGCGAATCACGCCGTCATCGGTTTTGGCCCACACCACAAACACGGTGGCGAGCGGCGAGTTGGTAATCCACAGCTTGTTGCCGGTCAGCTCATAGCCGCCGGGCACGCTGCGTGCGCGGGTTTTCATGCCGCCCGGATCAGAGCCGTGGTCGGGCTCGGTCAGCCCGAAACAGCCAATCCATTCACCGGTGGCCAGCTTCGGCAGGTATTTCATGCGCTGCTCTTCGCTACCGAAGGCGTAGATGGGATGCATGACCAGGCTTGACTGCACGCTCATCGCGGAGCGAAAGCCGGAATCGACGTGCTCGACTTCACGCGCAATCAGTCCGTAGGCCACGTAGCTCATGCCCGCCCCGCCGTACTGTTCGGGAATCGTGCAGCCGAGGAAGCCCATCTCGCCGAATTCGTTCATCAGCGCGGGATCGAAAGATTCGTGCCGATGCATGTCGCGCACCACCGGCTGCAGCCGTTCCTGACAGAAGGTGCGCGCGGCCTGCGAAATCAGGCGCTCGTCTTCACTCAATTGGGCCGAGAGCAGCAGGGGGTCCTGCCACTGAAACTGGCCTTCAGCGGTGGCCTTGGGTTTGCTGCCGTCCTGGGTGAGGGGTTTGTTCATGGGCGAGTCTCCGAAAGTTCTTCACTGATCCCGCCTGCGGTCATCGCCGTAGGGCTGGGAAGCGACCGGGGCGGCGCAAACAGGCGCCGACCGAGCGTTACGGGTGCTAGATGGCGGCCGGATAGTGCGCTGCATCACCTAGTTCGATCAAGGCGCTATTTGCTACCATGCGCGCTCTTTTTGCCAACCGTATGCACGGCCCGGTCGACTGACCCGATCTGCGACACTCGCGCAGCCGGGTCGGCTCTGAACCAGCCTCTGGAGGATGAAATGAAGATTCTGGTCGCCGTGAAGCGCGCCATCGACTACAACGTCAAAGCCCGGCCCAAGGCCGATGGCTCGGGGGTCGAATTGGCCAATGTGAAAATGGCTATGAACCCCTTCGACGAAATCGCTGTAGAAGAAGCTATTCGTCTGCAAGAGGCCGGCAAGGCCGGTGAAATCGTCGCGGTGTCGATTGGCCCCGCCGCCAGCCAGGAAACCCTGCGCACCGCGATGGCCATGGGCGCCGACCGTGGCGTGCTGGTGCAGACCGACGACGAAGTTCAGCCGCTGGCCGTCGCCAAATTGCTCAAGGCCATCGTCGAGCGTGAGCAGCCCGGCATGGTGATTCTGGGCAAGCAGGCAATCGACGACGACTCCAACCAGACCGGCCAGATGCTGGCGGGCTTGCTGGGCTGGGCGCAGGGCACCTTCGCCTGCAACGTCGCACCCGAAGGCGACAGCCTGGCGGTCAAGCGCGAAGTCGACGGCGGTTTGCAGTCCATCAAGCTGAAAATGCCGGCGGTGGTCACCGCTGACCTGCGGCTCAACGAGCCCCGCTACGTCAAGCTGCCGAACATCATGAAGGCCAAGAAAAAGCCGCTCGACACCCTGACCCCGGCCGAACTGGGCGTAGACATCACGCCGCGCCTCAAGCTGCTGAAAGTGGCCGAACCCCCGGCGCGCGCCGGTGGCGTGAAGGTGGCCGACGTGCAGGAACTGGTCGCCAAGCTGCGTAACGAAGCGAAGGTAATCTGAACATGACCGCTCTAGTCATTGCCGAACACAACAACCAAATCCTTAATGCCGCCACCCTTAACGCGGCGGCCGCTGCGGCCCGCCTGTCCGGCGGTTTCGACGTGCTGGTCGCCGGCCACAACTGCGGCGCAGTGGCAACGCAAGCCGCGGCCATTGCCGGCGTGGGCAAAGTGCTGGTGGCCGACGCCGCCCAGTACGCCCACGCGCTGGCCGAAAACCTTGCACCGCTGGTGGTGAGCATCGCCGGGGGCTACAGCCACCTGCTGACGGCCTCGACCGCCAATGGCAAGAACGCCATGCCGCGCATCGCCGCCATGCTCGACGTCGCGCAGTTGTCCGACATCATTGGCGTGGTCAGCGACGACACCTTCGTGCGCCCGATCTATGCCGGCAACGTGCTGGCGACCGTGCAGTCCACCGACCGCATCAAGGCGATTACGGTCCGGACCACCGGCTTCGACGCCATTGCCGCGACCGGCGGCACCGGCACCATCGAGAATATCGCCGTGCAGGCTGACGCAGGCCTCTCCACCTTCGTGAGCGAAGAACTGACCAAGTCCTCGCGGCCGGAACTGGCCGCCGCCGACATCATCGTGTCCGGTGGTCGTGGCGTGGGCAGTGCGGAGAACTTCGCAATTATCGAGAAGCTGGCGGACCTGCTGGGCGCTGCGGTCGGTGCCTCCCGCGCCGCGGTCGATGCCGGCTACGTGCCCAACGACTACCAGGTCGGCCAGACCGGCAAGTGCGTCGCGCCGACCCTGTATGTGGCGGTCGGGATTTCCGGCGCCATCCAGCATCTCGCGGGCATGAAAGACAGCAAGGTCATCGTCGCTATCAACAAGGACGAGGAAGCGCCGATTTTCCAGGTGGCGGACTACGGGCTGGTGGGCGACCTGTTCAAGGAAGTCCCGGCCCTGTGTGAAGCGCTGGCAAAGTAAGTCAATCGGCCTGGGCGGGAGAGCGGAGCAATGGAACGAGAGTCAATGGAGTTCGATGTCGTGATCGTGGGCGGCGGGCCTTCCGGCCTCGCTTGCGCGATCCGGTTACGGCAACTGGCGGCCGAACGCGGGCAGGACCTCAGCGTTTGTCTGATCGAGAAAGGCTCCGAAATCGGCGCCCACATTCTGTCGGGCGCGGTCATGGAACCGCGCGCGCTGAATGAACTCCTGCCCGACTGGGCGGCGCTGGGTGCGCCGCTCAACACGGCGGTCAAGGACGACCGCTTTATGTTCCTGACCGAATCCCGCGCCGTGCGGCTGCCGACGCCGCCGCAGATGGAAAATCACGGCAACTACATCGTGAGCCTCGGTAACGTCTGTCGCTGGTTGGGCACGCAGGCGGAAGGTCTGGGCGTCGACATTTACCCGGGCTTTGCCGCCGCTGAAGTGCTGTTCAACGACGACGGCTCGGTCAAGGGCGTGGCAACCGGGGACATGGGCCGGTCGAAAGACGGCTCGGAAGGCCCCAACTTTGCGCCCGGCATGGAACTCCATGCGCGACAGACCATTTTTGCCGAAGGCTGCCGCGGCTCGCTGACCAAGCAACTTTTCGAGCGTTACAAGCTGCGCGACGGCGTCGACCCGCAGGTCTATGGCATCGGTATCAAGGAGCTCTGGGAGGTCAAACCCGAGCATCATCATCTGGGGCAGGTCACCCACACCATCGGCTGGCCGATGAACACCCAGACCTACGGCGGCTCCTGGGAATACCACCTCGAAGGCAATCTGGTATCGATTGGTTTTGTGGTGGGGCTGAACTACAGCAATCCCTGGATCAGTCCGTTCGAGGAAATGCAGCGCTTCAAGACGCACCCCGCGGTGCGCGAGACCTTCGCCGGCGCGCGGCGGGTGTCCTATGGCGCGCGCGCCATCAGCGCCGGTGGCTTCCAGTCCATCCCGAAGCTGAGCTTCCCCGGCGGCGTGCTGATTGGCGACACCGCGGGCTTCCTTAACCTGCCTAAAATCAAGGGCAGCCACACGGCCATGAAGTCGGGCATGACCGCCGCCGAAGCGGTGTTCGAGCTGCTGGCCGCGGGCGAGATCGCGGGCAACGAGGCGGTCGACTACCCGCATCGCCTGCGCAACACCTGGCTGTGGGACGAACTCTACCGGGTGCGCAACATCAAGCCGTCGTTCCATTGGGGACTGTGGCCGGCCGTCGCCTACTCGGCGGTCGATACCTACCTGTTCCGCGGCAAGGCGCCGTGGACCTTCCACCATCACCCGGACCACGAGTCGCTGAAGCCGGCCGCGCAGTGCCCGCGCATCGAGTATCCGAAGCCCGACGGGGTGCTGACTTTCGACCGCCTGTCCTCGGTGTTCCTGTCGAACACCAACCATGAGGAAGACCAGCCCTGCCACCTCACGCTGCGCGACGCGAGCGTGCCGACCCGGCTCAACCTGCCGGTTTACGAAGGCCCGGAGCAGCGCTACTGCCCGGCCGGCGTCTACGAGTACGTGGGAGAGGGCGCGGGTCGCCAGCTGCAAATCAACGCGCAGAACTGCGTCCATTGCAAAACCTGCGACATCAAGGACCCGTCCCAGAACATCAACTGGGTGACGCCCGAGGGTGGCGGCGGTCCCAACTATCCGAATATGTAAGGGGAGCGCCATGCCGAAAGTCACCTTCGTCCAGTTCACCGGCGATAGCCGCACGGTGGAAGTGCCCGCCGGCTGGACCTTGATGGAGGCCGCCGTGCAGAACGGCGTCGATGGCATCACGGCCGAATGCGGCGGTGGCTGCGCCTGCGCGACCTGCCACGTGCTGGTGCCACCAGAATGGGCGGCCCGCGTGCCGGCCATCGGCCCGGCGGAAAACGACCTGCTCGAATGCACCGCCGTGCCGCGGACCGCGCAGTCCCGCCTGAGCTGCCAGATACAGGTTAGCGCGGCGCTCGACGGGCTCACCGTGAACCTGCCCGAGCGCCAAAGCTAGGCCTGCCCGGCACACGCACCAGCAGCCATGAGCATTGTGATTGTCGGGGCCGGTCAGGCCGGCCTGCAGATTGCGGAAAGCCTGCGCCGCGGCGCTTACGAAGGTCGGCTGGTGCTGATCGGGGATGAGTCCTTCCCGCCGTACCAGCGTCCCCCCTTGTCGAAGAAATATCTCGCCGACCAGATGGCCGACGAGCGCTTGTACTTTCGCCCGCTCGAACAGCTGGAAAAGCAGCAGATTGAGTTTCGCCCACAGACCCGCGTGACCGCCCTCGATCGCGAGGCGCGCGAGGTGGTCCTGGCCAGCGGCGAGCGCCTGCCGTACGAGGGCCTTGCATTGACCACCGGTACCCGCGTACGGCCTTTGCCGGTGCCAGGTGCCGACCATCCGGCCGTGTGTTACCTGCGCGGTCTGGACGACGCCAGACGGCTGCGCGAGCGCCTGCCGGCGGCCGCGCGCGTGCTGGTGGTGGGTGGCGGCTTCATCGGACTTGAAGTGGCAGCGACGGCGCGCGCTGCCGGCAAGCAGGTCACCGTGGTAGAAGCGCTGGATCGTCTGATGGCCCGCGCGGTAGCGCCGGTGGTCTCGGATCATTTTGCGAGTCTTCATCGGGCGCGCGGCGTTGAATTCCGCTTTGGGGTGGGCCTAGCGTCGATTACGGCACAGGCTGACGGCAGTTTCACCGCCAGCCTCGCCGACGGCAGCAGCATCCAGGCCGACCTGCTGGTCGCCGGCATTGGCGTGTTGCCCAATCAGGAACTCGCCGCTGCCGCCGGCCTTGAATGCCGCAGCGGCATCGTGGTCGACGAATACGCGCGCACCAGCGACCCGCGCATCGTGGCGGCCGGTGACTGCACCTGGCATATCAATCGGCGCTTCGCCGCTGCGCACCGGCTTGAGTCGGTCCAGAACGCGGTCGACCAGGGCAAGATTGCGGCGGCGAGCCTGCTTGGACAGTCGGTGCCGTATCAAGATCTGCCTTGGTTCTGGTCCGACCAGTACGACGTCAAACTGCAGATGGTCGGGCTGTCGCAAGACCACGACGCCGCGCTAGTCCGCGGTGAAACGGCCTCTGGTGCGTTTTCGGTCTTTTACTTCAAGACCGGCGCACTGGTTGGCGTGGACAGCATCAACCGGCCGGCGGAACACATGCTGGCGCGCAAGCTGATGCAGACCGGCGCCGTGGTACCACCCGAGGCGGCTGCCGACCCGGCATTTGATTTGAAAACCTGCCTGCCGCCGGCCTGAGCCGGTTGGAGGCGAAGCACATCGCGTTGCCGCGTGCGGCGCAGACATCACCAAAGATAAAGACAGGGGAACGGGGAACATGCCGAAAATCACTTACATCGACGTCGATGGAAAAGCCTTCGAGACCAACGTCGCCAGCGGGCTGTCCCTGATGGAAGGCGCGATCAATGCCGGCGTGCCCGGCGTGCTCGCGATTTGCGGCGGCAGCTGCGCGTGCAGCACCTGTCATGCCTACATTGACGACGCCTGGACGACGGTGGTCGGTGGCCCCAACGACATTGAAGACGCCACGCTGGATCTGGCCAACGAGCGTAAGCCGTCCTCACGGCTGACCTGCCAGGTGCAGATCACGGACGCCATGGATGGGCTGATCGTCCACGTCGCCAAGAACGACTAGGCGCTGCGGCGGCCGCGCCGCCGCGATCGCCTGCCCTGACCTTGACCGGCAGGGCATTGCCGGGGTGTTACCGCAGGGATGGCCGGTACCATGGCATCTGGGCGGCTTGCGTGATGGCGGGGAACAACGCGCTGCGCATCTCGTAGCCGCAACCTTTTTGCATCGGCGCCTGACGCGCCCTGTTTTCGTAAGGAGAGATCCGTGACCACCATCCGCCAGGACGACCTTATCCGCAGCGTCGCCGACGCCCTGCAGTACATCTCCTACTACCACCCGCTGGACTACATCCAGAACCTGGCCAAGGCCTACGAACGCGAAGCCTCGCCCGCCGCGCGCGACGCCATGGCGCAAATCCTGATCAACTCTCGCATGTGCGCCGAAGGCCATCGTCCGCTATGCCAGGACACGGGCATCGTGACGGTGTTTGTGAAAGTCGGTATGAACGTGCGCTGGGACGCCACCCTCAGCCTGACCGACATGATCAACGAAGGCGTGCGGCAGGCCTATCTCAACCCGGACAACAAACTGCGCGCGTCGATAGTCTCGGATCCGGCCGGCAAGCGGCTTAACACGCGTGACAACACGCCCGCGGTCATCCACACCGAAATCGTGCCTGGCGACGAAGTGGAAATCACTGTCGCGGCGAAGGGCGGCGGTTCGGAGAACAAATCCAAGTTCGCGATGCTCAATCCTTCGGATTCCATCGTCGACTGGGTGCTAAACACCGTGCCTTTGATGGGCGCCGGCTGGTGCCCGCCGGGCATGCTGGGCATTGGCATTGGCGGCACCGCCGAGAAGGCGATGCTGATGGCGAAAGAATCCCTGATGGAGCCCATCGACATCCAGGAACTCATCGCACGCGGCCCCAGCAGCCCGCTGGAGGAACTCCGCCTCGAGCTTTACGAAAAGGTGAATGCGCTGGGGATTGGCGCCCAGGGGCTTGGTGGATTGACCACCGTGCTGGACGTGAAGATCATGATGCATGCAACGCACGCTGCATCCAAACCTGTCGCGATGATTCCGAATTGCGCAGCAACCCGCCACGCGCATTTTGTGCTGGATGGTTCCGGTCCGGCCGAACTGCCGGTGCCGAAACTCGAAGACTGGCCGCAGGTCACCTGGTCGGCGGGCGCCAGCGCGCGCCGCGTCAATCTCGACACGGTGACGGCGGAAGAGATTCGCACCTGGAAGCCGGGCGAAACCCTGCTGCTGTCCGGCGCAATGCTGACCGGCCGGGATGCAGCGCATAAGCGGATTCAGGAGATCCTCGCCCGCGGCGAAGCGCTGCCCGAGGGGGTCGATTTCAAGGGACGCTTTATCTACTACGTGGGCCCGGTCGATCCCGTGCGCGACGAAGTGGTGGGACCAGCTGGTCCGACTACCGCGACCCGCATGGACAAGTTCACCGACATGATGCTGGAGAAAACCGGTCTGCTCGGCATGATCGGCAAGGCCGAGCGCGGGCCGATTGCGATTGAATCTATCCGCAAGCACCGCGCGGTCTACCTGATGGCGGTGGGCGGCGCGGCCTATCTGGTGTCGAAAGCCATCCGCAAGTCGCGCGTGGTGGCCTTCGCCGACCTCGGCATGGAAGCGGTCTACGAGTTTGTCGTTGAAGACATGCCGGTGACGGTGGCGGTGGACGCTGAAGGCACCTCGGTGCACAAAACCGGACCGGCCGAGTGGCAGGCCAAAATCGGCAAGATTCCGGTGAAAGTCACCGGTTGAGCTAAACCCTCAAGCTGGGCTCAGATCCCTGAGCCCAGATTCTGCAGCCCGCATTCGCGGCGCTCCAAGACCTTGGTCGGATCGAAATAATCGTCGTTGTCCGGCAGGTCGTGCTCGTAGAGATAGTCCTCCAGATCGAGCCCCGTCAGCGCGAAAAACGGCGCCACCCGGGTGGTGCCGAAAGGCCCGCGCGACACCACGCCCAGCGTCTTTCGGAAGTCGGTCTGCTCGGCGCGAATGCCGGTGAACCAGAGATCCGGCGCCAGTTCGCGCAGCGCGCGCTCAAAAGGCTCCAGCTTTACTTCCTGCGTGAAGGCTTCGTGCCCTGGGTCGTCCAGTCCGGGCACGCCGCCCAGCACCGCCGTGCGCCGCGCGCTGCTGACCAGCGGGGTGTAGACCTTCAGGTTCAGATTAAGGCGCTGCGTCACTTCTTCAGCGAAGCGGTAGGTCGCCGGCGTGTTGTAGCCGCTGTCCACCCACACCACCGGGATGTCCGGCACGATTTGCGTCACGAGATGCAGCAGCGCCGCCGCGCGCGGGCGGAAGTTGGTCGAGAGCAGCGGACGCGTCGCATAGCGCAGCGCCTGACGCACGATGCTATGCGGGTCGAGGTGCTGAAAGTCTGCGGCGGCACCCAGCAAGCTAGCGGGTTCGGCAGGGCGGGGAGTCGGTGCGGCCTGGCGGTTGCTCATGAGGGAGTCGTGCAGCGAATTGCGAGGCGCGCATTATCCGTCTAGCCGCGTCAGGCAATTAGTTCAATGCGGCATAAGGATAGACGGCGCCCCGTCGCCAATCGCCGTGGCTGGGGGCAATCCAGCCGGCAGGGGATGAACCGCCGGATGTAGCGCATGGGCCAGAATGTCGAGGCTGTCGACAAGACGCGGCCCGGGACGATTGAAGTAGGCATTGCCATCGGTCACATACACGCGGCCCGCGCGCACGGCTCGCAGGTGCGGCCACGCAGGGTGCGCGGTGATGGCGGGCAATTCCTGCAGCGTGCGCGGGGTCGAAAAGCCGCAGCAGGCGATGAACAGCACATCCGGGTCGGCGGCTTCCAGCGCGGCCCAGTCAAAGGCGCTGGATTTCTGGCCGGCCTCGCCCAGCAGCGGCGTTCCGCCCGCCAGTTCAACCAGTTCGGGATTCCAGTGACCGCCGGCAAAAAAGGGCGCCAGCCATTCCAGAAAAACCACTCGTGGGCGTGGCACGCGCAGTGCGCGCGTGCGCTCGGCGACCGTCGCCACGCGACGTTCCAGCCCGTGGCGCAGGGTGCTGGCCTGCGCGGCGACCCCGAGCAGCGTCCCCAGTTCAGTGATCGCCGCGAACAAATCGTCCAGTCGGGACGGCGAGAAATTGAACTGACCCGCCGCCTCCGGCACCGCGCATAGCGCGGCGCTGACGGTATCGCTGTCCACCCCGCATACCGCGCACAGCGACTGGCTGATCAGCAGGCTGGGCGCGAGCTGCCGCAACTGCGCCAGATCGAGCTGGTACAGCGGCAGGCCGGAGGCGACCGCCGCCCGCACCTCGGCGTCGATCTCGAGACTGCTGGCTTCGTGCCGGATCGCCGTGGCGCTGACCCGCGGCAGGCGATTGACCGTCGGTGGAAAGTCACACTCGTGAGACACCCCGACCAGTTGATTCTCCAGACCCAGCGCGCAAAGGAGTTCGGTTGCGCCCGGCAGCAGGCTGATTAAACGGTGAGGGCGAGCAGTGGTCATGGGGGGCTCCTTCAGGCGGACTCAAGCGTGGTGATGCCAAGCAGGCGCGGGTTCTGCGCTGCCTGCTGCCAAATGCCCCGAACCCCGAACACCGCCGCCAAACGAGCATCGCTCAGCGCGACGGCGGGCGAGTCGCAAACCACGGCATGACCGTCGGCCAGGACCAGCAGACGGTCACAGTAGCGCGCGGCGAGCGGCAGGTCGTGCAGGACCAGCAAGACGCCACAACCTGCGGCGGCGAGGCCGCGCAGCGCGGTCAGCACCTGCAGTTGCGCGCGAGGGTCGAGGGCGGCGGTGGGTTCGTCGACCAGCAGCAGCGCGTGCTGGCCCGCGTGCAGGCGCGCCAGATGAACTCGCATCTGCTCGCCGCCGGACAGCGCGCGGGCCGGGCGTGCGGCAAATCCGGTGAGTTCGAAGGCTTCCAGCGCGGCGTCGATCGCCGCCGCGTCGGCCGCGGCCGTCGCGAGGCCCGCATAGGGCCGCCGACCGAGTGCCACCAACTCCCGCACCGTCAGCGGCCACAGGATTTGCGGGTTCTGCGGTAAATAACCGAGCGCGCGCGCACGCGCCTGCCGGTCGAGGGTGCGTAACGCCTGCCCCGCAAACCTGACCTCGCCGTGCTGCAGGGGCAGGAGTCCGGCGATGGCCCGGAGGAGCGATGATTTGCCGGCCCCGTTCGGGCCCACCACGCCGAGCACTTCGCCCGCCTGCAGGCTGAGCGAAAGCGCTTCCAGCACCGCACGCTGACCCAGACGGGCCGACAGGGCAGTGAGCGTCAAAAGGCTCATAGCCCGCTGTCTCGCACCCGCCACAGCAGGACCAGCAGGAAGGGCGCGCCGACCAGCGCGGTAATCACGCCAAGTTTGGGTTCACCCCCTGCGGGAAGCAGGCGACAGACCAAGTCTGCGAGCAAGGTTAAAGCCGCGCCGCCCAGCGCGGACAGCGGCACCAGCACGCTGGGCTGATGGCCAACCATCGGGCGCAGCGCGTGTGGCACCAGCAGACCCACGAAGCCAATCAGGCCGGCAACGGCTACGCCCGGACCCACCGCCAGCGCGGCGCCCGCGACCACCAGCGTCCGCAGGCGGGGGAGGTCCGTGCCCAGACTGGCGGCAATGTCTTCGCCCAGCGCCAGCGTATCCAGCGCCGGCGCAGCCCGCCACAGCAGCGCCACACCCGCGAGCGTAAAGGGGACCGCCAGCGCGGCGTGGGTCAGGCTGCGATCGGCCAGCGAGCCCATCAGCCAGAACACGATCTCGTAGGCCGCGTAGGGGTTGTCGACCAGACTCAGCACCAGCGAGCTGGCGGCGCTGGCCAGACTGCCTAACGCAACCCCGGCGAGAATCAGGCTGAAACTGCTGGCCCCCCGATGGGCAAGCCCCAGCAGGCAGAGGGTGCCCAGAAGCGCGCCGGCCAGACCGCCCAGCGGGAGCGCCAGCGCATAGCCGCTACCGGCGCCCAGATAGAACACCAGCACGGCGCCCAGCGCGGCGGTGGCCGAGACGCCGGTCAGTCCGGGGTCGGCCAGCGGATTGCGCAACAAGGCCTGCAAGGCAGCGCCGGCCGCGCCCAGACCGGCGCCAATGGCCAGCGCCAGCAGCAGGCGGGGAAGCCGCACTTCGCGCAGGATGAGCACCGCTTCGCGGTCGCCCGTGCCCCATAGCCCGGCCAGCACGCGGGCCGGGCTGATAGGCACCGGGCCCAGCCCCAGCGACGTCAGCGCCAGCAGCAGCAGGACGATCAGCAGGCCGCCGATCAGATGGCGGCGGGTAAGCCGCATCAAGGCGCACGCAGCGCAGCGCGCAGGCGGCTCACGCCCTGCGCAAACTGCGCGCTGCCGCAGGCCCACAGCGA
>JAURHQ010000088.1 GCA_030833185.1 Gammaproteobacteria bacterium
CCGCCCGTCCTGTTTCCATCCACCCGCCTGCGCTCCTATACTCCGAGCTGACTTAAGTCCGTCCTTCACGCATCGGCGTAAACGACTGAGTTATGTAGTGGACCGATCGTCGCCGGACCTTGTCCGGCATCTGCGGCGATTGGCGATGAAGGTGCAGATGCTGCGTCGGCCGGACGAGCATCAGGCGCTGACTTCCCGAGCCCGTGCGTCGCGCCCCGCGCTGCACCCGCTCGGCCCACCCGCACGCACCGGCCAACCTGCCCGGTGGTGCCGGCAGGCCCGAAGCCGACCGCCGCTTTCCTCGCAATGCCACGCCAACGCACGCCGACCTGACGCGGGCCGGCCGTGTTTGCCCTGAATTTCGACCATGCTCTGGAGCATTGCCATCGTGGGGATAGCCAAGATGAACACCCTCGGGCCGCTGGCCCGCACCGCCACCCGCCGGGGCCAGCCATGAGCGCCACCGCCCGCTGGCCGGTCTGGAACGAGGCCGTGGCGAGCAGCCTGCTCGAACCGCTGCTGGCCGTGCCCGGTCCGCTGTTGCCGGCGCTCCACGCCGTGCAAGGCCATTTCGGCTATGTGCCCGCCGAGGCCACCCAACTGTTGGCGACGACCTTCAACCTTTCCCGCGCCGAAGTGCACGGGGTGATTACCTTCTACGATTTTTTTCGCAGCGAGCCGCCCGGCATGCGCATCGTGCGCATCTGTCAGGCCGAGGCCTGCCAGTCGATGGGCAGCGAGGCGCTGGCCGCCCACGCCAAGGCGCGCCTCGGCGTTGATTTTCACCACACCACCGCCGACGGCGCCGTTTCACTGGAGCCGGTGTATTGCCTCGGCAACTGCGCCTGCGCGCCGGCCATCCTGATCGACGAGCGCCTGTACGGCCGGGTCTCGCCGGCCCGCTTCGACGCGCTGGTGCTGGCAGAGGAGACCCCATGATCACCGTCTACGTCCCGCGCGATTCAGCCGCCCGTTCGGTCGGTGCCGATGAAGTCGCCGCCGCCATCACGCACGAAGCCGCCCGCCGCCAGCTGCCGCTGCGGCTGGTGCGCAACGGCTCCTGGGGCATGTTCTGGCTGGAGCCGTTGGTGGAGGTGGCAACGCCGGCCGGCCGCATCGCCTATGGACCGGTCACCGTGGCCGACGTGCCGGGTCTTTTCGATGCCGGTTTCGAGCGCGGCACGCCGCATCCGCTGCGTCAGGGCCCGACTCGCGAGATCGGCTATCTGAAAAATCAGGAGCGCCTGACCTTTGCCCGCGTGGGCCTGACCGACCCGCTGTCGCTGGACGACTACCGCGCAAACGAAGGGCTCGCGGGACTGGAACGCGCGCTGGCGATGACGCCCGCCGCGATCGTCGACGCGCTGACCACCTCGGGCCTGCGCGGTCGGGGTGGCGCTGCCTTCCCGACCGGGATCAAGTGGGAAACCGTACGCAAATGCGCACCGGGTCAGAAGTACATCGTCTGCAATGCCGACGAGGGCGACTCCGGCACCTTCTCCGACCGCATGACGATGGAAGGGGACCCCTATCAGCTGATCGAGGGGTTACTGATCGCGGCGTTTGCGGTGGGCGCCACCCAGGGCTATGTCTACCTGCGCGCCGAATATCCGCACGCGATGGCGACGATGAACGAGGCCATCGCCCGCGCCGTTGCCGCCGGCGTGCTGGGCGCGAGCGTGCTGGGCAGCGGCAAGCGCTTTGATCTGGAAGTGCGCCTCGGCGCCGGCGCGTACATCTGTGGCGAAGAAACCTCGCTGCTCGAAAGCCTGGAAGGCAAGCGCGGGCAGATTCGCTTCAAGCCACCGTTGCCGGCGGTGCAGGGCCTGTTCGGCAAACCCACCGTCATCAACAACGTCATTTCGCTGGCCACCGTGCCGGTCATTTTTGCGCGCGGCGCCGAGTACTACCGGGACTTCGGCATGGGTCGTTCGCGCGGCACGCTGCCCTTGCAGTTGACCGGCAATCTCGCCCGCGGCGGCCTCGTTGAAAAAGCCTTCGGGCTCAAACTTTCCGAACTGCTCTACGACTTTGGCGGCGGCAGCGCGAGCGGGCGGCCGCTGCGCACGGTGCAGGTCGGTGGTCCGCTGGGCGCGTATTTACCGGCCTCGCTGTTCGACACGCGGGTGGACTACGAAGCCTTCGCCGCCGTCGGCGGCATGCTGGGCCACGGCGGCGTGGTCGCCTTCGACGACCGCGTCAACATGGCGAAGATGGCGCGCTATGCGTTTGAGTTCTGCGCGCTCGAATCCTGCGGCAAATGCACGCCCTGCCGCATCGGCTCCACCCGCGGTGTTGAAGTGATGGACCGCCTGCTCGCTGCAAGCAACAAGACCCGCGAACTGGGCTTGCTCAACGACCTCTGCGACACCATGACGCATGGCTCGCTGTGCGCGTTGGGCGGGCTGACGCCGCTGCCCGTGCAAAGCGCGGTCAAGCATTTCCCCGAAGATTTCGGCCTTGCGGCCCCGGCTGCGCTGGCGCAAAGCGCCTGACGCCGGCACACGATCAGAGGACCTCAGCATGCTTTCAAAAACCGACCACGACTACGGCACACCGGCCAGCGCTTCGACCCAGCTGGTCAGCGTCGACATCGACGGCCGCGCCTGTCAGGTACCCGCCGGCAGCTCCATCCTGCGTGCCGCCGCCGAAGCCGGCATCGGCGTGCCCAAACTGTGCGCCACCGAATCGCTGGAGCCCTTCGGATCCTGCCGACTGTGTCTGGTGGAAGTCGACGGCATGCGGGGCTATCCGGCCTCCTGCACCACGCCGGTCGCCGAGGGCATGAAGATTCGCACCCAGACGCCCGCGCTCGCCAAGCTCCGCCGCAACACCATGGAGCTCTACATTTCTGATCACCCGCTCGACTGCCTGACCTGTCCCACCAACGGCCACTGCGAACTGCAGGACATGGCCGGTGCGGTGGGCCTGCGCGAAGTGCGCTACGGCTATGCCGGCGAGAACCATCTCGACTTGCCCAAAGACGAGACCAATCCCTACTTCACCTTCGACAGCAGCAAATGCATCGTCTGCTCGCGCTGCGTGCGGGCCTGCGAAGAAGTGCAGGGCACCTTCGCGCTGACCATCGAGGGCCGCGGCTTTGAATCGCGCGTCTCGCCCAGCGCCGGCGAAAGCTTTCTGGAATCCGAGTGTGTGTCGTGCGGCGCCTGTGTGCAGGCCTGCCCGACCGCCACGCTGTCGGAAAAAACGCTGATCGAAAAAGGCCAGCCGGAACACAGCGTCGTCACCACCTGCGCGTACTGCGGCGTCGGCTGTTCGTTCAAGGCCGAAATGAAAGGCGAAGAAGTGGTGCGCATGGTCCCCAACCAGGACGGTCACGCCAACCACGGCCACTCCTGCGTGAAAGGCCGCTTCGCGTTTGGATACGCCACGCACGCCGACCGCATTACCTCGCCGATGATTCGCAAGAGCATTCACGACGCCTGGACCGAAGTCAGCTGGGACGAGGCCTACGCCTACGCCGCCAGCGAACTGAAGCGCATCGCCGCCCAATACGGCAAGGGCGCGCTGGGCGGCATCACGTCCTCGCGCTGCTCCAACGAAGAAACCTATCTCGTGCAGAAGCTGGTGCGCGCCGGTTTCGGCAATAACAACGTCGACACCTGCGCGCGCGTTTGCCATTCGCCGACTGGCTATGGGCTCAAACAGACGATGGGTGAATCCGCCGGCACGCAGAACTTCGACTCGGTCGATCACGCGGACGTTATCTTCGTGATCGGCGCCAACCCGACCGACGGTCATCCGGTGTTTGCCTCCCGCATCAAGCATCGGCTGCGCGCCGGCGCGCGGCTGATCGTGGCCGACCCGCGCACCATCAGTCTGGTGCGCGGCCCGCATGTGAAGGCCGACTACCACCTGAAGCTGAAGCCCGGCACGAACGTCGCGCTGATTAACGCACTGGCGCATGTGATCGTCACCGAAGGTCTGGTGAACGAAGCCTTCGTCGCCGCGCGCTGCGAAGACGAAAGCTACGCCACCTGGCGCGAGTTTGTGGCCGACCCGGCTAACGCACCGGAAGCGATGGAAGCCATCACCGGCGTGCCGGCCGCCGACGTGCGCGCCGCGGCGCGTCTCTACGCCACCGGGGGTAACGCGGCGATCTACTACGGCCTCGGCGTGACCGAACACAGCCAGGGGTCAACCATGGTGATGGGCATCGCCAACCTCGCGATGGCCACCGGCAATCTGGGCCGCGAAGGCGTGGGCGTGAATCCGCTGCGCGGGCAAAACAACGTGCAGGGCGCTTGCGACATGGGCTCGTTCCCGCACGAGCTGCCGGGCTATCGCCACATCTCGGACACCACCACCCGCACGCTGTTTGAAGGCGCTTGGGGCGTGCACCTGAGCCCCGAGCCTGGCCTGCGCATTCCCAACATGTTTGAAGCTGCTTTGGACGGCAGTTTCAAGGGCTTGTATTGTCAGGGCGAAGACATTGTGCAGTCTGACCCCAACACGCAGCATGTGTCGGCCGCGCTGGAAGCGATGGAATGCATCATCGTGCAGGATCTTTTTCTTAACGAAACCGCCAAGTTCGCGCACGTGTTTTTGCCGGGCAGTTCTTTCCTCGAGAAAGACGGCACCTTCACCAACGCCGAGCGACGCATCTCGCGCATTCGCCGCGTCATGCGCCCGCTGGCCGGCAAGGCCGACTGGCAAATCACCTGCGATCTGGCGAACGCGCTGGGCTATCCCATGCACTACGCGCATCCGTCAGAAATCATGGCCGAGATCGCGAGCCTCACGCCGACCTTCACCGGGGTGAGTTATCAGAAGCTGGATGAACTCGGCAGCATCCAGTGGCCCTGCAACGCCAACGCTCCCGAAGGCACGCCGGTGATGCATGTCGATGCGTTCGTGCGGGGCAGGGGTCGCTTCGTGGTCACGGAGTACGTGCCGACACCCGAACGGACCTCGCGCAAGTTCCCGCTGCTGCTAACCACCGGGCGCATCCTCTCGCAGTACAACGTGGGCGCGCAGACGCGGCGCACGGCGAACAGCATCTGGCATGCTGAAGATCTGATTGAAATCCACCCGCACGATGCCGAAGAACGCGGCATCAACGACGGCGACTGGGTGGGCGTCGCGAGCCGCGTGGGCGAGACCGTGTTGCGCGTGCATGTGACGCCACGCGTGCAGCCGGGCGTGGTCTACACCACCTTCCACTTTCCGGAGTCCGGCGCCAACGTCATCACCACCGACCACTCCGACTGGGCGACCAACTGTCCGGAATACAAAGTGACCGCCGTGCAGGTGACCAAGGTCGCGCAGCCTTCCGAATGGCAGCGTCGCTATCGGGCGTTCAGCGACGAGCAGGCCAAGCTGCTGGCCGAGCGCCACGCCGCGCGCAGCGACTCATGAACCTGCCGGCCACCCCCGAACGCGCGCCGGGTGTGAGCCCGCTGAAGCCGGTGGACCGCTTTGGTCCCGCCGGCTTCCGTCACGAGTTTGATCGGGTGGCCGAAGAAATCCCGGTGGCGCTCAACTACAACGGCCAGCCTTACGCCGTGATGCTCGCCTCGCCGACCGATTTGGAAGACTTCGCGCTTGGGTTTTCCTTGACCGAAAACATCATCGCGTCCGCCGCCGACTTGCATGGTATCGAGGTGCGCGAAGAACTGAGCGGCATTCAAGTCGCGCTTGAGATCCCGTCGGCACGCGCCGCCCGCCTCGCGCCCAATACCCGCACGCTCGCCGGCAACAGCGGCTGCGGTCTGTGCGGCACGCGGCAGCTGGAAGACGTGGTGCGCTGGCCGCCGGCGGTCAGCGCCGGCGGGGTGATGACGAGCGCGGCCGTCAATCGCGCGCTGGCCGCTATGCCGCAGCAGCAGCCCATGTACCAGATCACCGGCGCGACGCATGCCGCCGCCTGGTGCACGACCGAAGGCGCGCTGGGTTTACTGCGCGAAGACGTGGGCCGGCACAACGCGCTCGACAAACTGATGGGCGCGATGGCGCGCGCGTCGCAGTCCACCGCCAACGGCGCGCTCTTGCTGACCTCTCGCGCCAGTTACGAGATGGTGCAGAAAGCCGCCTGGTGTGGTGTGACGATTATCGTCGCCGTTTCCGCGCCCACCGCGCTCGCCATCGCGATTGCCGAGCACGCGCAGATCACGCTGCTCGGCCTTGCCCGCGACGGTCGCTACGTCGCCTACACCCATCCTTCACGTATCACCGATTACGCCGCGCCCAGCGAGTGAACCCATGAGCAACAGCACCGAACACCTCGTTGAAATGGCGAACGACATCGGCGCCTATTTCATCACCGACAAAAATCACGAGCGCGCTCGCGACGGCGTGCGCAATCACATCGAACGCTTCTGGGAACCACGCATGCGCCGCAAGCTGGTCGAACACTGGCAGCGCGCCGACGGTGAAGGCCTGAGCCCGCTGGTGGCAGAAGCGGTAAAAGAGTTGGCCGCGCGGATGGCGGCGCAGGTTTAAGGCGGCTATCGATCGCTGGAGATTGCCTGATGGTCTCGTCCTCTCGGGTTGTGCTGCGCCTGCTGGGCGCTGTGCTTGCCCTCAAGGTCGCACTGCCCGCGCAGGCCGCCTCTCCCGAGGCCTGGGCCGCGCATCAGACCGAAGTGCTCAGCAAATGCAGCGCGGCCAGCGGCCTCAAGCATGCGGCGCTGGTCGGTGCACTGGTCGAATACGACGACAGCGTTGGCTACACCGCCGCGCTCATCGCCGGCACCTACCCGCAGCCGCATATGAAAAACCAGCCGGGCCGCAGCCTTTGCCTGTTTGATAAACGCAGTCGCACAGCGCATGCCGCACCGGCAGACGATTTGAAATAGGCAGCGGCCGCACGCTAGAAACCGAGCCAAGAAGCCGTGCTGCTGTCAGAGGCACTCGATTGAGCGGTCGGGGGCGTGAAAACGGGCGGACGACGCCGATGCAGCTCGCACGAGCGCTCCTACAAAGGTCGCCGATCGCCTCAATGGTCTCTTGCGCAAACAGCAAACCCAATCGCGGCCGACCGGCCGCTCCTATGCCTGCTCGATAAACCCAGCCGTACAGCGCACGCGGCGCCGGCGTGTGGCGACTCAGTACGTCCACTTGGCCACTGGCTCGCCTCCTGAGCCCGCGCTTCGCTTTGATGCGCCAAAGGCCTGGCCGTCCGGCGCCGACGGCCGTCGACATCAGGAGACTGCGCGCATGAAGCTCAACTCGGAACTGGACGTCCTGCTTGCGACCGCGCGCGAGTTGCTGCAGGCCGAAGACGACGCCAAGCAGCAGACCTTGCAGCTGCACGCGGCGCTGATGCGCACGCGCGAGGGTTTGCAACGCAACCGCCTGCTGGCCAAGGCCACGGCGGAGCGGCTGCGGGTGCTCGCCGGCCGGCTGCATCTGGTGCCGCCAGAGGTACTGGCCAAGGCGCAGGCGCTCTCCGCCATTGCGGCCTTGCTGGACCCGGGCCCCGTCGATGCCAGCCCGCGCGTTGCCCAGGTGCTGCCCTTTCGACCCTACGGCCCGTTCGCGCGTGAAGATCCGGAAGCCGCGCTGCAGCGGGTGTTGCGTGAACTGCTCGCAGACTCACGCCCGACGCAGGTGCAGGTGCTGACCCGCGTCTTCGGTCTCGATTTAACCCCGGGTGCGCCGCTCGCCGGACCTCGTCCGCTGGGTGGACCGGCGCTGGCGAAAGAACTGGGGGTGAGCGCCACGAGCATCGGTGACGATTTTTTTCTTGTCACGAACCGCCTCAGGGAGCCGCAGCGCGCCGCGCGGCTGCGGCCCTTCTACGACGCGCTGAAGCCGAAGCGCCGCCCCAGTCGCGGCGCGGCCTTCTTGCGGTTTATCTTCGAGCCGGAGCCTTAGCGCACCCAGGCGGCGCCGACATCGGGCCGCCGCTACCTCGGCGCTTCGGGCATCGCCTGCCACGCCGCCAGCGGGAGATCCCTGCCCGGATAGGCCACCGCCTGAAAGGGCCAGTGCGTCATCAGCCAGGCGCGAACCGCCGCAGCCAGCCGCTCCTCCAGCCCGCCGGCCAGCTCACGTTGGCGCGCCCACAGGTAGACCTCGGCGTCGAAGCCGCACTTATGGGTGGGCAGGATGTAGACGCAGCCCAGCACCTCCGTCTCGTTCAAATCGACCACGGTGTAGGCAAACGATCGTCGGATCTGAAACTCTTTCTGGTGCCAGCCCAGATCTATCAGGTTCTGTTCCAGCGTGAGCCCTTCGGGCCACTCGCCGCCCCACACCGTCTTGCAGTGCGCGACGCTGGACATCACCGCGTCGTAGTCTTTCACCACATCGTGAACGCGCAACATGCGCAGCCGGAACTCGGCTGTCTCGAGGGTTTCCGGGATGACAAAATCGGGCGGAACAAATGGGCTTATGGGCATGGTCCTGTCACAGCGGGTGTTGGCGCCTGATGATGCGCCAGGTCGGGGGGCAAGTCTTCAGCGCTCGACCCCGTCTGGCCGCGCGACTACCAAGGGGAAAAATCAATCTCAATCCGGGACAGCGCGAACCCGCCCACCAGGCAGAGCGCAAGCCAAAAGAGCAGACCGACCAGACGCACCCGAAAACTATCGGGGTCAGGATCCGGTGCCCCGGCGGGCGTGAACAGTTTCACCAGAAAGTAGCCTGGCACCCCAAGCATGATGTCGACCACGATCTGATCAAAAAACCACATAAAAACGCGCCAGAGGACGCGCCATAGACCGTCGGTGGGATCATCAATCGCCATGGGGGCTAATCTTGCCGCGAAGTCACAGGTCGCGGCTACAGGCCGGCGAGCAGCGTCCATCAACCTCGTCCTGCGCGGGCTCGCCTCCTGAGCCCGCCTTCCGTTTTCATAAGCGCGCGCAGCACCCTTCGCCGCGCCAACCGCCACCCCGCTGCCATCAGGAGCCCCATCCGCATGACGCTTTCTTCCGAACTCGATGTCCTGCTCGCCACCGCCCGTGAACTCTCGCGCGCGCGGCAGGATGCGCATCATCAGATTGGCCAACTCGAAGAGGCGATCGCGCAGGCGCGAGAGGGATTAAAGCAGACCAACGCGCTGGCGGCGCACATTACGCAGCGTCTGCGTGAACTGGCGAAGCGTCAGGGCTTGCTGCCGCCGAGCTCGCGGGCGGGATCGCTCGATTTGGTCTCGCTGGCCGCGCAGACGACGCAGGCGCTGGCCGCCAACATCACGCGCCATCGCGCGCCGAATGTGGTGGCGCTGCGATCGCTCGCGTCATCGCCAGTGGCCGCAGCGGAGACGGATGATAACGACCAGCCGCCTTTGCCCGCGCTGCTGCGCGAGGTGCTGGAAACGCTGGACGAGCGCGATGCGCGCGTGCTGCGCTTAAGCTTCGGCCTTGCCCGTCGTGACGGCCCTGCCGCCGACGCGCGCGGGCCGCTGCCGCTGACTCAGGTAGCAAAGCTGATGGGACAGCGCCTGTCGGAGACCAATCTCCGTTTGCAGCGGGCGCTGCTCAAACTACGGCATCCTTCGCGTGCAAATCGGCTGCGGCCGCACTTTAATCTTCTCGACCCGCAGGCGGCGGCGAGTCGTGAAGCGCTGCTGCTGCAGGCGGTGTTCGGCACGCGGCAGTACCGCGAATAAACGCCACCCGCGCTAGTCGCCACTAGCGGAGTTAACCGGAGTCGACGCCCATGCCGCGCCTCGTCATCTACGCGACCGCCGCCATGCTGTTACTGGGCGCCGCGCCCATGCCCTACGGCTACTACACGCTGCTGCGTCTGGTCGGCTGCATCGTCTTCGCGTTCGCGGCTTTCGCCGCGCTGGCGCGACGCTACGCCGCCTTGCCCTGGGTGTATGGGCTGATGGCGCTGGTCTTCAATCCAGTTTTCAAAATCCACTTCGCAAAAGATCTCTGGGCGCTGATCGACGTTGCCGCGGCGGTACTGCTGTTCGCCACCGCAAACGCAATCGCCAGCCGCCGCTGAACGCGCCGCGCTACAGCGCGCCGCTCACCAGCTGGCCGTCGATCAGCGTGGCGTCGACCCGGATGTCCTTGATCGCCGCCTCCGCGCAGCGCGAGGGATCTTCGTTCAGCACCAGCAAATCGGCCCGCTTGCCGGCTTCCAGCGAGCCAAACTCGTGCTCCATCTTGAGCGCCCAGGCGCCGTTCCAGGTAAAGCAGCGAATTGCCTCTTCGCGGGTAATGCGCTGTGCCGGTCCAATCACCTCACCGGTCCGGCCGGCCTGCCGCGCCAGCGACTGCCACAGCGTGAAGAACGCATCGTGCGGACCCCAGTCGGTGCTTTGCGAAATCGGCACGCCGCCATCCAGCCAGTCGCGCATGGGGATGGCCTGATCGACATAGGCCGCGCCCAGCCGCTGGCGGTACACCTCTTCACCTTTGCCCCATACGAAGTTGGTGCTGGTGGTAGGCGCGACGCCCAGGCGCTTGCACTCGGCAATCTGCGCGCGCGTGGGAAACTCGCAGTGTTCCAGCACATAGCGCTTGTCGTGAATCGGGGTCACGCGGTCGATCTCATCAAACGCTTTTAGCGCGAGACCGATCGAGCCGCGGCCGGCACCCTCGGCATGAATGCGGAAGTTCATGCGCGCCGCGAGTTGCAGAATGGCGCGATAGTGGTCCCAGGGAATGAGCGGACCGGGGTTCACGATCTCGCCGAACGGGCCCGGATAAGGCGCATCGTGACAGGCCGCGCCGTGCCAGTAAGGGCCGTCCAGTCCAACGCTCACGCCAACCACCTTAAGCCGGGAGTCGCCAAAGCCGCCGTTGGCGGCAAAGCGCAGCGTCTTCAGGAAACGCTCGATCTCTGCCAGCGATTGCCGCCCGTCGATCTCGAAGGTGTAGTAGATGCGCGTCGGCAGTTTGCCCGCCTTGTGCAACTCGGCGTAGGCGCGCAGTTCTTCCGGATCGGTGAGGTGGGCTTCGAGCAACGTGGTGGTGCCGCGGGCCGCGAACTGAGGCGCCAGCAGCGCGATACCGTCGCGCACGTTTTCGTAGGTCACCGTCGGCGCCGCACCTTCGACCAGTTGATACAGCGGATCGGCGTTATAGATGGGCTGCATGGCGCCGGTCAGCACGCCCGTCGGCTGGCCGCTCGCATCCACTTCCACGCGCGAATGCGGCGAGACGCGGGTTGCCGCGCTAATGCCTGCGGCGCGCAGTGCGGCGCTGTTCAACACGGCAAAATTAGGTACGCGGTTGGTTGGCGCCTGGATGTACACCGGATTGTGCGGCGCGATGGCGTCGAGTTCCGCCAGCGTGGGAATCACCCCGGCCGCGCGCAGCGCGTCGGCGTTGAGGAAGTACGGCGGGTCGCCAATCGGCATCGCCACCACCCACTCGCCCGGTTTGACCTGCGCCAGCCGCGCGCGCAGGCGCTCGAGGATTGCCGCCCGCGTCGTCGCCCCGGTTAGGGAGACTTTCAGTTCGTCCAGCCCGAACAGCGCCACGTGCCCGTGGGTGTCGACGAAGCCCGGCATCAGGCTGCGCCCGGCGAGGTCGATTTCCCGCGTGCCGGCCGGACATTGCGCACGCAAATCTGCGCTGCTGCCCACCGCCACGATGCGCTCGCCCGTCATCAGCAGCGCGGTCGCCCGGCTGAACGCCGCGTCAACCGTCAAGACATTGCCATTCAGGAACAGGGTGCTTTGACTCATCAAGCTACTCCGCTGCGGGGCGCGCCCGCGCGCATTCGATGAAAGGGGCCGTGACCGGCCGATTATGGTGAGCCGCTCCATTCAAGACCAGTGCGGTGGCCGTCCTGTTTGCGCTTGAACTGGACGCGGTACAGGACATACGCTGCGGCCACGCCCAGAAACTTCACGCGAGGCATGCATGTCGTCCGAAGTGATCGCAGGCAAGGCCACGCCGCGCGGCAAATATCCGCACTTCAAGCGAGCTGGCGACTACGTGTATGTCTCCGGCGCCAGCTCGCGCCGGCCGGACAACAGCTTCGTCGGCGGCGAAGTCGACGCTCTGGGCAATATGCGTTTCGACGTCGCGGCGCAGACCCGCGCGGTGCTCACCAATATCGCCGACATCCTCGCGCGTGCCGGCGGCAGCCTGAAGGACGTCGTCGACCTCACCAGCTTCCTGGTCGATATGGCCGACTTCCCGGCCTACAACGCGGCCTATGCAGAATTCTTCGACAGCGACGGTCCCGCGCGCACCACGGTGGCGGTCCATCAGCTGCCGCATCCCCTGATCCGCATCGAAATCAAATGCACGGCCTACGTGCCGGAGGTCAGATGAAGAAGGGCGAAATCATTGCGGGTTTTCTCGCACCCCATCCACCGCATCTTGTTTACGGCGAAAATCCGCCACAGAACGAGCCGCGCTCGCGCGGCGGCTGGGAGCAGTTGCGCTGGGCCTATGAACGCGCGCGGCGCAGTCTGGATCGGCTGAAGCCCGATGTGCTGCTGGTCCACTCGCCGCACTGGACGACGCAGGTCGGTCACCATTTTCTGGGGGTGCCGCATTTGAGCGGCAAGTCGGTCGACCCGATCTTCCCCAATCTCTTTCGCTACGACTTTGCGCTGGATGTCGATGTCGCGCTGGCGGAGGCCTGCTGCGAGGAGGCGCGCGCCGCCGGGCTGGTCGCCAAGATGATGCGCAACCCAAACTTCCGGGTGGACTACGGCACCATTACCACCCTGCACATGATGCGCCCGCAGTGGGACATCCCGGTGGTCGGCATCTCGGCCAACAACTCGCCCTACTACCTGGACATGGAACGCGGGCTGGAAGAAATGTCGATCCTCGGCGAGGCCACGCGCCGGGCCATCGAGCGCAGCGGCCGCCGTGCGGTGCTGCTCGCGTCCAACACGCTCTGTCACTGGCACTTTCACGAAGAGCCGGCGATTCCCGAAGACATGTCGCGCGAGCACCCGCAGAACTATGAAGGCTATCTCTGGGACATGCGCATCATCGACCTGTTGCGACAGGGCAAGACGCAGGAAGTCTTCGCCATCCTGCCGCAGTTCATTCAGGAAGCCTTTGCCGAAGTGAAGTCCGGCGCTTTCACCTGGATGTTTTCTGCCATGGGCTATCCCGAAATGCCCGGCGAGCTCCACGGCTACGGCACGGTCATTGGCACCGGGAACGCGGTGATGGAATGGGACCTGACATGCGCGGCCTAGTCGCTGGCGCAGGCTTGGAGGTTTGCCCATGCCGCTAGTTGCCGCCTTTCTGGTGCCCGGCCAGCCGCTGCATTTTCTGCGCCCCAAGGAACCGCCCTATGCCGCGCTGCTGCAAGGCCACGCAGAGGCTGCGCAGGCGCTGGCGGCCGCGCGGCCCGAGGTGCTGGTTGTCTACTCCACGCAGTGGATCGCGGTGCTGGATGAACTCTGGCAACTGCGCCCGCACGTGCAGGGACTGCACGTCGATGAGAACTGGTATGAGTACGGCGACCTGCCCTTCGACCTGCGAATCGACACCGAACTGACCGCCGCCTGCATCGCCGCCACGCCGGCCATCGGCGTGCGCTCTAAAGGCGTCGACTACGATGGCTTCCCAATCGATACCGGGACGATCGTCGCCACCGGTTTTCTCGACCCGTCGGGCGGCTGCCCGCTGGTGCTCGCGGCCAACAACGTCTATCACGACTGGTCGCGAACCGCCGAACTGGGTGGGCTAGTCGCCGCGCAGGCAGAGGCCTTGGGTCGCCGCTACGCCGTGCTGGGCGTGGGTGGCTTGTCCGGGGGCGCGTATCGGCACGAGGTCGAACTGCGGGACGACGCGCTCTGCTCCGTCAGCCACGACGAGTTGAATCGTCGGTTCCTGCGCACGCTCGAAGCGGGCGATCCGGCGGCGCTGGCGGCCGCCGAGTCGGCGGCGGCGCGCGCGGAGGCCGCAGCCGCGCACGCCTCCGCCTCCGCGGCGCGCATCGCCTCCAGCTCGGCGCGCAGCGCGGACAGGTCGCGCGCGCGCTGCTGCGCCGCAGCCGCCGCGGCCGCCTCCGCCGCATGCGCGGCGTGCGCGGCGGCGCGCGCGGCGCGCGCGGCGCGCACCGCGGCGCGCGCGTCGGCGCTCAGCGCGTCCATGCGGCGCTGCATGAAGACCGCCATGCGGCTGCCGCCGCCCGCGTCGCCCTGCGCAAGCGCCTGCGCCACCAGCGCGGGCAGTACCGGTTTGAGCGCCAAACTCAGCAGGCGAAAGGCCTCCATGCAAGTGCTGCAAACGTCTTGCAAGCGGGCGTCTTGGCCTTCTTGCTTGGCGAGTTCCCAAGGCTTGTTGGCGTCCACATATTCGTTCACCCGGTCGGCCAAGGCCATGGTGTCGCGCAAGGCTTTGGCGCAGTCGCGGTGATCATAAAGCGCTTCGATGGCAGGCAGACCAGCATGCAGTTGGGCCAGCAGCACTTCGCCGTCGGCGCTCACTGTGCCGAGTTTTCCGCCAAAGCGCTTGGCAATGAAGCCCGCCGCACGGCTGGCGATGTTGATGTACTTGCCCACCAAATCCGAGTTGACCCGTGCCAAAAAGTCGTCGGCGTTGAAGTCGATG
>JAURHQ010000089.1 GCA_030833185.1 Gammaproteobacteria bacterium
CAGCCCGTCCAGGGTGTAGGCGTCGGTGTGGCAGACGCCGGTGGCCTTGATCTCGACCAGGACCTCGCCGGCCTTCGGACCTTCCAGGTCGACCTCGACGATTTCCAGCACGTCTTCCAGCGTCAGCGGCTCGAAGTAGAGCCGGTCGGAGGTGTCGTAGTCGGTGGACACCGTTTCCGGATTGCAGTTGACCATGATCGATTCAAAACCGGCGTGCTTCATGGCGTAGGCCGCCTGCACGCAGCAGTAGTCGAACTCGATGCCCTGACCAATCCGGTTGGGGCCGCCACCAAGAATCATGACCTTCTTGCGGTCGGTCGGCGCGGCTTCGCATTCTTCTTCGTAGGTCGAATAGAGGTACGCGGTGGTGGCGGCGAATTCGGCCGCGCAGGAATCAACGCGTTTGAATACCGGCCGCACGCCTGCGGCGTGACGGCGGGCGCGCAGCGTCGCCTCATCGACCTGACACAGACGTGCGAGGCGCGCATCCGCAAAGCCCTTGCGTTTGAGTTGGCGCAGCCGGGCGGCATCGAGGCTATCAACGCCACCGGTGCGCACGGCCTGCTCTTCGCGCAGCAGGTCTTCAATCTGGGCTAGAAACCAGGGGTCGATTTTGGTCAGGTCGTGGACTTCCTCCAGCGACATACCGTGACGGAAGGCGTCGCCGACAAACCAGATCCGCTCGGAGCCGGCGACGGTCAGTTCGCGAATCAGCTTGGCCTGGTCGACTTTCTCATCGGCGCGGAAGCGCTCATCAAGGCCGGTGGCGCCGGTTTCAAGCCCGCGCAGGGCTTTCTGAAAACTTTCCTGAAAGGTCCGGCCAATGGCCATGACCTCGCCCACCGATTTCATCTGGGTGGTCAGGCGGTCGTGGGCCTGCGGGAACTTCTCGAAGGTAAAGCGCGGGATTTTGGTGACCACGTAGTCGATGGTCGGTTCGAAGGACGCGGGCGTCGCACCGCCGGTGATTTCGTTCGCGAGTTCGTCCAGCGTGTAGCCCACGGCGAGGCGCGCCGCGACTTTCGCAATCGGGAAGCCGGTGGCCTTGGAGGCCAGCGCCGAGGAACGCGACACCCGCGGATTCATTTCGATCACGACCATCTCGCCGTTGAGCGGGTTGATCGCAAACTGCACGTTGGAGCCGCCGGTTTCCACGCCGATTTCGCGCAACACCGCAATGGAGGCGTTGCGCAGCAGCTGGTATTCCTTGTCGGTCAGGGTTTGCGCCGGGGCGACGGTGATCGAATCCCCGGTGTGGATGCCCATGGGGTCCAGATTTTCGATCGCGCAGATGATGATGCAGTTGTCCTTGCGGTCGCGGACCACCTCCATCTCGTACTCTTTCCAACCCAGCACGGACTCTTCGATCAGGACTTCATGGGTCGGCGAGGCATCGAGCCCGCGGGTGCAAATTTCGGCGAATTCCTCGCGATTGAACGCGATGCCGCCACCGGTGCCGCCCAAGGTGAAGGACGGGCGAATGACGGTGGGGAAGCCGAGAACTGCCTGATGCCGTTCGGCTTCTTCCAGCGTGTGCGCCACCAGCGAGCGGGGCGAGGCGAGCCCGATGCGGGTCATGGCTTCGCGGAATTTCTCGCGGTCTTCGGCCATTTCAATCGCGCGTTCGGACGCGCCAATCAGCTGCACGCCATATTTGGCCAGCACGCCTTCACGCGCCAGATCGAGCGCGCAGTTCAGCGCCGTCTGTCCGCCCATCGTGGGCAGGATGGCGTCGGGGCGCTCTTTCTCGATGATTTTTTCTACCGTCTGCCAACGCACCGGCTCGATGTAGGTGGCGTCGGCCGTGTCCGGGTCGGTCATGATGGTGGCGGGGTTCGAGTTCACCAGCACGATCCGGTAACCGTCCTTACGGAGCGCCTTGCAGGCCTGGGTGCCGGAATAGTCGAACTCGCAGGCCTGACCGATGACGATCGGGCCGGCGCCAATGACGAGGATGGATTTTATGTCGGTCCGTTTGGGCATGGCTTACTTGTGACCGCTGGGTCAGGGGCTGCGATGACGACGCATGGATTCGATGAACTGATCAAACAGGTAGCCGATGTCGTGCGGACCGGGACTGGCCTCGGGATGACCCTGGAAGCCGAATGCCGGCACGCGAGCGTGCGCGATACCCTGCAGCGAGCCGTCGAACAGCGAACGATGGGTGGCAACCAGAATGTCGGGCAGCGTGGCTTCGTCGACCGCAAAACCGTGGTTCTGGCTGGTAATTGCAACCTGCCCGGTGCGCAGATCCTGCACGGGATGGTTGGCGCCGTGGTGACCGAATTTCATCTTCACCGTGCGTGCGCCGCTGGCGAGCCCCAACAGCTGGTGACCGAGACAGATGCCGAACATCGGCAAGCCCGAACCCAACAGTTCGCGAATGGCGGCGATGGCGTAGTCGCAAGCCGACGGATCGCCCGGGCCGTTCGACAGAAAAACCCCGTCGGGCTTCAAGGCCAGACATTCGCTGGCGCTGGCCGTGGCCGGTAGCACGTGAATATCGCAGCCGCGGTCGGCCAACATGCGCAGGATGTTGCGTTTTACGCCGTAATCGAACGCGACCACGCGCCATTGGCCGTCGCCTGAGGGCTGGCGATGCTGGTTGCCGGCAAGTTGCCAGGACCCTTCGCGCCACACGTAGGGCGCGCGGGTGGTGACGCGTTGGGCAAGGTCGGCGCCATTCAGGCCGGGGAACGCCCGGGCCCGGGCCAGCGCCTCCTCCGCCGTGACCTGCGGGCCAGCGGCGATGCAGCCGTTCTGGGCGCCCTTGTCGCGGAGCAGTCGGGTCAGGCGGCGGGTATCGATTTCGGCGATGGCGACCAAGCCTTCAGCCTGCGCATAATCGGTCAGGCTCATGCTTGAGCGCCAACTGCTGGCCACCATTGAAGAATCGCGGATGATGAGGCCGGCGGCGTGTACTTTGCCGGACTCGTCATCGAGCGGATTGGTCCCAACGTTTCCGATATGCGGATAGGTCAGGGTCACGAGTTGCTGGTCGTAAGACGGATCGGTCAGGATTTCCTGATAGCCGGTCATCGCCGTATTGAATACGACTTCCCCGACGGCATAGCCGTGGGCACCGATCGACAGGCCGTGAAAGACCGTGCCATCAGCCAGCGCTAGGATCGCTTGGGTGGTCACTTGGGCATTTCTGACATAAAAAAAGGGAACGACCGACCGGCGGTTCCCATGCTTGAATTGAGCCGGATTGTACGCGACGCCGGCGGCCTTCGGAAAGCACCGCGACGCCTCTGGCCATAACAAAAAGGACGCCGATGGACGCACGGCTCAGTATCAGCATCGCCGAGGGGGAGGCCCAGAGCCATACCCTTAGCGACGGCAATCGAACCCTGCCCATCATTCTCGTGCGCTGGCGCGGGGTGATCGGGGCGTTTCTCAACAACTGCCCGCACGCCGGCGTGAGACTGGACTGGCAGGCCTCCTCGTTTTTTGACCGCGACCACGAAAACCTGCAGTGCGCGCTGCACGGCGCGCTGTTCGAGCCGGGCTCGGGGCGCTGTGTGGCCGGCCCTTGCCGCGGCTCGCGCCTCGTGCGGCTGGTCTGTCAGGTGGAGGCGGACGGTCAGCTGCTGTTCACAGACGTGGAAAGAATCCCGAACCGGGCGTTCCAGACCAGATTCTGATTGCCCGCTCAGTGCCCGGTGCCTGCCCGGGCCAAGCTGCTCGCCTGCCGGTTTATTCGCTGCGCGATAGCCACCGCCACTTCCAGCGCCCGCTTGCCGTCTTCACCGGTCACGGCCGGGTCGTGGCCGCGGCCCACGGCGTTAACGAACGAGCTGATCTCATCCATCAGCGCATCGCTACGCACCAGATTTTGGGTGTGCAGCGGCACATCGCGCGCAGCAGCGGGTTCACCATCCGCCTGCCGGGCGCCGCTCAGCAGCGCGTGGTTGGCAAAATCGATCGCCAGCCAGCTGTCTGGCTGGAGCACCTTCATGGCCCGCACCGTCTCCAGATGCACCCGGCTCGCCGCCAGCTCAGCCACGCAACCCGAGGCAAAGCGCAGCGTCACATCGGCAATATCAATGCTGTCGGTGACCACCGCGCGACCGGTGGCCTCGATGCTGATCAGCGGGCTGTCGACCAGGCTGAGCACGATATCGATGTCGTGGATCATCATGTCGAGCACCACGTCGACTTCGGTCCCGCGCTCTTTGTAGCGCGCCATCCGGCGCGCCTCGATATGGATTGGGGCGGTTACCAGAGGACGGAGCGCTAGCACCGCCGGATTGAAACGTTCCAGATGACCGACCTGAAAGACCAGACGGCGAGCCCGCGCGAGGGCGATTAGCGCCTCGGCTTCGGCGACATGCTCGGTCACAGGCTTTTCCACCAGCACGTGAACCCCGGCTTCAAGGGCATCACGGGCGATGGCGAAATGGGTGGCGGGCGGCGTGACGATCGACACGACGTCGACCTTGGTCAGCAGTTCGCGGTAGTCAGTGGTGCCCATGACGCCGCACTTGGCGGCCACCGCCGCGACCCGTTCGGCGTCCGTATCGGCTACCCCGATGAGTGCCACCCCTGACAGGGCGAGGTATTTTTGGGCGTGGAAATTGCCGAGATAGCCGACGCCGATCACGGCTGCGCGCAGTGTGCTCATGAGATGGGGGCTCCCGGGAAACGAAGCAGCCCGATCACCTTAACAATGCAGGCTGGTCTTGGCTACGCGCCCGCTCCGTGCTGGACCTACCAGCCGCCAATATCGGAAATGGCATTCGGTAAGGTGGGTTCGGCATAGACCACCTGTCCGGAATGCCGCAAGCGGGCCAGCGCCTGCGTCGCTGCCGGCCCTTGCCGGCCGGGATTGATAGCGATTGTGTACACGCCCCGGTCGGTGGGCCCTTCGACGAGTTCCGCGCCGACCGACAGCAACAAGGCCCGCAGCTGGCCTTCCGTAATATCGTTGTAGAACACCAACCGCGCCATCAGGGGACGCGCGTCGTTGCCGAGCATCGGGGCCTGCTGCATTTTGCTCAAGCCCATATTTCGCAACCACGACGTATTTGCTTCAGCATGTCGGGACGTGGCGTTGGTCAGGCCGAACACCAGCACCAGCACAGCGGCGGCCGCCCAAGGCAGCGGGCGCCGGGCACGGCGCGGCAGTTCAATCTTGGCGTGGAGTCGGCGCAGGGCGTCTTCGCAGCGGCTGTCGACCGCTGGCGCACGGATGTGGCGGGCCAGCAGTTCGAGTTGCGCCAAGTCCTGACGACAGGCCGAGCACTGCCCGAGGTGCCCGCGTACCAGTTGTCGCTCCTCAGCCGACAAGGTGCCGTTGACCCACCAGGGCAACAGCTGGGCGCAGCGCTCGTGGCGCGCGTCGAAGGGAATGATGGTGGCGGACTCTGGTGTCTTCATGGCGTGTCCTCCGGTCTCAGGCCTTGCGGCCCAGGCAGGCGGCCAGCAGCAGGCGCAGTTTCGCCCGTGCATGGAACATCCGGGTTTTAACCGTATTCACCGGACAGCCGACGATTTCCGCGGCCTCTTCGTAGGAGTAGTCGAGCAGAAAAGTGAGTTCAACCACGCTGCGATGCGCCGGCGTCAGGCGCTGAAGGGCGGCATCCAGATGACGCGACAGCTGGGCCGAGTCCAGTTCCGCCAGCGGATCCTGCTCGTCGACCGCTTCAGGCGCGTCGTCCAGCGAATCGGCCGCGCTCCGCCGCTCGCGCTCCAGCCGTTTCAGCGCCTTCTTGTAGGCAATGCCAAAAATCCAGGTCGATACCCGCGACCGCCCCCCGAAAGCGGCGCTGCTGGTCCACACGGCGTACATGGTGTCGTTGACGACTTCTTCGGCCAGTTCCCGGCGTTTGAGCATCCGGGTGAGAAAATCCATCAGGCGCCCGTAATAGTGCCGGTAGAGGCTATCGAAGGCGGCACGTTCCCCGCCGGTAATGCGGTCGATCAGGGCGAGGTCGCGTGCGTCGGCAGATGCCGGGCTGAGCGCGGGCAAGGTGTCGAGTGCGGCGTGGTCCATCGATCCCTCCTTTTTTCCCGTTACGCCCCGAGGTGTCTACTGGATGAGTTCCGCTCTCGTGCCCGGCAGTTCACGCTGTTTCCGCTATTTCTCGCGCAGGCCCAGCACGTCCTGCATGTCGTAAAGTCCAGGACCGCGTGCCGCCAGCCAGCGGGCGGCCCGTAGCGCCCCGCCGGCAAACGTGGCGCGACTCTGCGCGCGATGGGTAATTTCCACCCGCTCGCCCGCCCCGACAAACATCACCGTGTGGTCGCCCACAATTTCGCCCGCGCGCACCGTGGCAAAGCCGATGGTTTTGCGGTCCCGCGCCCCCGTAATGCCCTGACGGCCATAGACCGCACAGTCCTTGAGATCGCGCCCCAGCACGTCGGCCACCACCTCGCCCATCCGCACCGCAGTGCCAGACGGCGCATCCAGCTTGTGCCGATGGTGGGCTTCGACAATTTCGACATCGACCTCGTCGCCCAGTACCTGTGCCGCCAGTTCCAACAGCTTGAAGCAGAGGTTCACGCCCACGCTCATATTCGGCGCAAACACCACCCCAATCTGTCCCGCCGCGGCCTCGATCAAAGCCCGCTTGTCGCCGAAGCCGGTGGTCCCGATGACGATCCGCCGACCGCTGGCCACGCAATCTTCCAGATGCGCCAGGGTGGCCTCGATGGTGGTGAAATCGATCAGGACGTCAAAGTCGGTCGTGCGGAGTTCGCTGTCGGCCGCGACGCCGACTCCCAGCGCGCTACCGCCGGCGAGCAGGCCAATGTCCTGCCCCAGAAACGGGGAGCCCGGCGTCTCAAACCCCGCGACCAGCGAAAGTTCGGGCTCGGCGCGCGCCAGTTCAACCAACGTGCGTCCCATGCGTCCAGCGACGCCGGCAATTGCAATTTTTGGCATCTGGGCTCCAGCGCTCAGGGAAACTTCATGTCGTCAAAAAACTTTTTCACCCCGTCCAGCCAGGAACTGGCGCGGGGGCTGTGCTTGCCGTTTTCGCCGGCCAGCGATTCGCCGAATTCGCGCAGCAGGTCTTTTTGCGGTCGGGTGAGATTTACCGGCGTCTCGATGGTCACGCGGCAAATGAGGTCCCCAGTGGCACTGCTACGCACCGAACGCACGCCCTTGCCGCGCAGCCTGAACATCTTGCCGCTCTGGGTTTCGGCCGGAATCTTCAGCATCACGCGCCCGTCCAGCGTGGGCACTTCAAGTTCGCCGCCGAGCGCGGCCGTCACGAAGTTGATGGGCACTTCGGATTTCAGGTCGTTGCCGTCACGCACGAAGATCTGATGATCACGCACCACCACATTCACATAAAGGTCGCCCGGCGGACCGCCGTTCTGCCCGGCTTCGCCTTCACCGGACAGGCGAATGCGGTCACCGGTGTCGACGCCCGCCGGCACCTTGACCGAAATGGTCTTGTGCCCGCGCGACTTGCCGCTCCCGCCGCAGCTGCCGCAGGGATCGCGCACGGTCTTGCCGCGCCCGCGACAGTTGGGGCAAGTCTGCTGGACTGAGAAAAAGCCTTGTTGCATTCGCACCTGTCCGAGCCCGTTACAGGTGCTGCAGGTTTCAGGCGCGGATTTGGAGCGACTGCCGTGACCGTCGCAGGTTTCGCAATGCACGAGAGTCGGGATCCGGATCTTGACCTCATTGCCGCGCACCGCTTCTTCCAGCGACATCTCAAGGTCATAGCGCAGATCCGAACCGCGATAGGCGCGCGAGCCACCCCGCCCGCCCCCACCGCCGCCGAAAATATCGCCGAACACGGAGTCAAAAATATCGCCGAAGCCGCCCGCGCCCGGCCCGCCACCGCCACCGGCAGAGGGATCAACGCCGGCGTGGCCGAACTGGTCGTAGGCACTGCGCTTGCGCTGATCGCTCAGCACTTCAAACGCCTCTTTGGCTTCCTTGAACCGCTCCTCGGCCTCGCTGTCGCCGTCGTTGCGGTCGGGGTGGTATTTCATGGCCAGCCGCCGGTAAGCCTTTTTTAATTCGGCTTCATCGGCGTCTCGCCCCACGCCCAACACTTCGTAGAAATCTCGCTTCGCCATAGCCGTTCAGTTGCCCCGGACACGCCCGCGCCCGCGGCGCGAGTGCGCCAGCGGGCCGGTTCTGCGTGAGCTTGTTAAGGTGTGCCTTACTTGCGGTCTTTCACTTCTTCGAAGTCGGCGTCGACCACGTTGTCGTCGTCGCCACCCGCCGGCGCATGGCCGCCGGTAGCGGCTTCGCCCTGGGCACCAGCCGCCTGTTCCGCCTGATAGGCGGCCTGCGCGACTTTACCCGAAAGCTCGGCCAGCTTCTTGGCGCTTGCTTCGATGGCGTCCTTGTCGTTGCCGCCCAGCACCGCCTTCAACTCTTCCATCGCGGCCTCGATCGCCGTGCGCTCGCCCGCATCGACTTTCTCGCCCAAGTCCTCCAGCGCCTTGCGGGTGCCGTGCATCAGCGCGTCGGCCTGATTGCGGGCCGTGACCAGTTCGTGGAACTTGCGGTCCTCGTCGGCATGCGCTTCGGCATCGCGGACCATGCGCTGGATTTCCTCATCCGACAGACCGCTCGAGGCCTTGATGACGATCGACTGCTGCTTGCCCGTCGCTTTGTCCTTGGCCGAGACGTTCAGAATGCCGTTGGCGTCGATGTCGAAAGTCACCTCGATTTGCGGCACGCCGCGCGGCGCCGGCGGAATATCTGCCAGATCAAAGCGACCCAGCGACTTGTTGGCCGCCGCCTGCTCGCGCTCGCCCTGCAACACATGCACGGTCACCGCGCCCTGGTTGTCGTCGGCGGTCGAGAAGGTCTGCGAGGCTTTGGTCGGAATCGTGGTGTTTTTCTCGATCAGCTTGGTCATCACGCCGCCGAGGGTCTCGATACCCAGCGACAGCGGGGTGACGTCGAGCAGCAGCACGTCTTTGACATCACCGCCCAGCACACCGGCCTGAATCGCCGCCCCCACCGCCACCGCTTCGTCCGGATTGACGTCTTTGCGCGGTTCCTTGCCGAAGAAGTTCTTCACCACTTCCTGCACTTTGGGCATGCGGGTCTGCCCGCCGACCAGAATGACGTCGTCGATGTCGCTGGCCTTGAGGCCGGCGTCTTTCAACGCGATCCGGCAGGGCTCGATGGTGCGGGAAACCAGATCTTCGACCAGCGATTCCAGCTTGGCGCGGTTGATCTTGACGTTGAGGTGCTTCGGACCCGTCGCATCGGCCGTGATGTAGGGCAGGTTGACGTCGGTCTGTGCGCTCGAGGACAGCTCGATCTTCGCCTTCTCCGCCGCTTCCTTCAGGCGTTGCAGCGCCAGCGGATCGTTGTGCAGGTCAATGCCCTGCTCTTTCTTGAACTCACCGGCCAGGAACTCGATGAGCTTGAGGTCGAAGTCTTCGCCGCCCAGGAAGGTGTCGCCATTGGTGGAGAGCACCTCAAACTGGTGCTCACCGTCGACTTCAGCGATTTCGATGATGGAGATGTCGAAGGTGCCGCCGCCCAGGTCGTAGACCGCGATTTTGGCGTCGCCTTCCTTCTTGTCCATGCCGAACGCGAGCGCCGCGGCGGTCGGCTCGTTGATGATGCGCTTGACCTCAAGCCCTGCGATGCGGCCGGCGTCCTTGGTCGCCTGACGCTGCGAGTCGTTGAAGTACGCGGGTACGGTAATGACGGCTTCGGTCACTTCCTCGCCCAGATAGTCTTCCGCCGTCTTCTTCATTTTCTGCAGCACACGGGCCGAGATTTCGGGCGGCGCCATGCGCTTGCCGCGCACATCTACCCAGGCGTCGCCGTTGTCGGCGCCCACGATCTTGTAGGGCACCATCTTGGCGTCGCGCTGCACGACGTCGTCTTTGAACTTCCGACCAATCAGGCGCTTGACGGCAAACAGCGTGTTGGTGGGATTGGTCACCGCCTGGCGCTTGGCCGACTGACCAACCAGCACTTCGTCGTCGTTGGTGAAGGCGATGATGGACGGCGTGGTCCGGTTGCCTTCGCTGTTCTCGATGACCTTGGGATTGCCACCTTCAAGCACGGCGACGCAGGAGTTCGTCGTGCCGAGGTCGATGCCGATAATTTTTGCCATGGGGTGCCTCGTAATGATGTCTGAATCGAATCAGGGAGCCCTGCTCCCGTGTTGAACCCGGATATGGGGTCGGTGCGCGGATACTCAAGAGCCGGCGGGTGCATCCGGTGCTTTTGCCACCACCACCATGGCTGGCCTGACCAGCCGGTCGCTCATGCGATAGCCCTTTTGGAGAACGCGCAGCACGGCACCGGCTTCAGCCTCTACGCTGGGTTCCATCATCATGGCCTGATGCTGATCGGGGTCGAAGCGCACGCCGGCCTCGTCAATTGCCTGCACCCCGATGCGGGTCAAGGCGGTATCAAACAGTTGCACGGTCATTTCCATGCCTTCGCGCAGGCTTTTCAAATCCGCCGAATTCGCCGCGGAGAGGCCAAGATCGAGGCTGTCTTTCACCGGCAGCAGGTTTTCCACCAGTTTTTCGACGCCATATTTATGGGCAGCCTCGACGTCGCGCTGGGCACGCTTGCGGACGTTGTCGAGTTCGGCCCGCGCCCGCAGCATCTCGTCCCGGAAGCGGTCAACGTCAGCGCGCAGGCGCTCGATTTCGGCTTCCATTTGCAGGCGGGGATCTTCGGCGCCGGCGGCGTCGACCGCGGCCGGTTCGTCTTGATTAGTCACTGGTTCCTCCAGAACAGTACGCCGCCCGTCCGGCGTCGACCGGCGAGGCGGTCGCCGGTCAGGCGGCGGGGGTGTAAAAGACAGTCGTTGCGGGAGATGGGGACTACTGCCGGGAATTCAAGGCCGCTCCCAGCATTTTGGCAGTCAGGTCGACAATCGGGATGACCCGTTCGTAGGGCATGCGGGTCGGACCGACCACCCCCAGCACGCCCATGGTCTCGCCCTTGGGGCCGTAGGTCGAGGTCACGATGCTGCAGCCGTCAAAGGCCTGATAGCCGGATTCCTCTCCAATAAAGATTTGAACGCCATTGGCGTTGAGCGCCTGATCCAGCAGGTGCAGGACGTCGCGCTTGCGGTTAAACGCCTCAAACAGGGCCCGCAGCTTGTCCAGATCCGAGAGCTCGGTCAGCCCCATAAGATTGGTCTGGCCAGCCACCACATAGTCTTTGCCGGTCTGCTCGTCGGGGAACAGCTGGCCGGCCATTTCGATGACCGTTTGCATCATGCGGTTCATTTCGTCGCGCGTGGCGCTCATATCCGCCAGCAGGTCGCGTTTGACCGCGCGGACGTCCTTACCCGCAAAGGCGGAGTTCAGGTAATTGGCCGCCTCGGTCAGCTCGGACGGGGTGTAGCGTCGCGGGGTGCGGATGATGCGGTTCTGCACTTCGCGCTCGTTGACCACCAGAATGGCCAGCACCCGGTTGTCGTTGAGCGGCAGAAACTCGACCTGACGGAGCGCCCGCTGCTCGGTGATGGGCACCATCACCAGCCCCACAAACTGCGTGACGTCGGACAGCAGGGTGGAGGTTTTTTCCAGCAAGCGGCGCACGTCGCCCTCGTGCTGCAGGTCGTTGGCAAAGCGGCGCACGTCGGACAGCGCCGGCTCGCGATAGGTCAGGATGGAATCCACAAAAAAGCGGTAGCCGCGGGCGGTGGGCACGCGGCCGGCGGAGGTATGCGGCGCGCGGATTAGCCCCAGGTCTTCCAGATCGGCCATGACGTTGCGGATGGTGGCGGGGCTCAATTCCAGCCCGGTGTCGCGCGCCAGCGTTCGCGAGCCCACCGGTTGGCCGTCGGCGATGTAGCGCTCCACCAGTGTCTTGAACAGGTATTGCGCGCGTTCCGACAAATCCATTCCGTGCGGGCCGTCACCCATCGGAGGCATACCTGAATTAAAGACTTGGGGAGAATCTAGCACCGGGCGCCGAGCAATGGGAACCACTGTTTCACCTGACCGGTAGAGTTGGCACAATCCGGTGCAGGGTTGCCGTCGGCAACCGACGACACTGGAGCAAGCAGGGTGTTCAGACGCATCGGGATAGTGGCCAAACCGGGCGATGCGGCGCTCCGACATACCTTGCAGGCGGTGTTGGAGGTGCTGCAGCGGCACGCCGCAGACGTCATTGTTGACCGGGTAGCCGGCTTTGACGGCCTTGGGCTCGGGCCAGCGTGCGGGCAGCGATGCAGAGCTCGTCGCCGACCGCGATCTGGTCATCGCCATAGGCGGCGATGGCACCCTGCTCCGCGCCGGCAAGCTGGCCTTTTCTCATCGCGTCCCGGTGCTGGGCGTCAATCTTGGGCGGCTGGGCTTTCTGGCCGACTTAAGCCCGCAGCAGGTCACCATCGGCCTTGACGCCATACTCGCCGGGCGCTTCGTGGCCGAAGACCGCTTTGTGCTCCAGTGTGAAATCCTGCGCGACGGCCAGCCGGTGACCGTGCAGCACGCCCTGAACGATGTCGTCATCCAGCGTTGGAACACCGCGCGACTCATTACGCTCAACACCTATGTGGACGGCCGCTTCGTCCACACCCAGCGCTCCGACGGCATGATTGTCTCGACCCCGACCGGCTCTACCGCTTACGCCCTGTCGGGCGGCGGCCCCATTCTTGACCCCTCGCTCGAAGCCATCGTGCTGGTACCCATTTGCCCGCACACGCTGACCAACCGCCCGTTTGTGATTAGCAACGGCGCGCGGGTGGAAATTGATGTGGCCAGCGATAACGCCGAAGACGCCCGGGTGACGGCCGACGGCTACCCCATGCCGACGCTGGCGGTAGGCGATCGCATCCGCATCACCCGCCACGCGGAGTCGGTGCGCCTGATTCATCCCACCGGCCACGACCACTTCGCCACCCTCCGCGCCAAGCTGCACTGGGGCCGCAGTCCGTGCTGAAAGCCCTGACCATTCGCGATCTGGCCATCGTGCGCGAGCTCGATGTGGAGTTCGCGGAAGGTCTGACCGTCATCACCGGCGAGACCGGTGCCGGCAAATCCATTCTGGTCGACGCCCTGGGCCTGTGCCTGGGTGACCGCGCCGATTCCGGCAGCGTCCGCACCGGTGCCGCGCGGGCCACGGTCAGCGCGCTGTTTGAGCTCGGTCAGCGGCCGGACCTGACGGCCATCCTGCGCGAACACGACATCGACCTGACCGACGACTGCGTGCTGCGCCGGGTGGTGGGCAGCGACGGACGTTCACGCGCGTTCTGCAACGAAACCCCGGTCTCCGTGCAGTTCCTGAAAGACTTCGGCGCCGGGCTGGTCGGCATTCACGGCCAGCATGCGCATCACTCGCTGCTGGAGCGCCCCGCGCAACGCGCCTTGCTGGACGACTTCGGCCAGCTCGGCGAACAGCTGGCCACTGTCGCAACGGCCTACGGCGAGTGGCGCGCGGCCGAAGCGGCCCTGGCGACCCTGCGCGGGGGCTATCGCGACGCCGCCAGCCGGCTGGAATATCTCCGCTACCAGATTGATGAACTGGCGACGCTGCCGCTGGATCCGGCGGCGATGGCCGCGCTGACGGCAGCCCACCGCAAGGCTTCCAACGGCGAGCGCCTGCGTAACGGCTGCGCCGACATTGCCCTGCGGCTGGGCGGCGATCAGCGAGGCGGCAAGAAGGGGCTGGCGCAGGCCATCCAGATTGCCGGCGAACTGGCCAGCATCGACCCGCAGCTTGCGCCGCTGGTTGAAATGCTGGAGCAGGCCGCGATCAATCTGGACGAGGCAGAGCGCGAACTCGAGCGCTATGCCGGCCGGCTGGGTGCCGACGCCGGCGATCTGGCCCGGATGGAAGCCACGATGACCGAGCTGCATGCGGCCGCCCGCAAACATCGCTGCGAGCCGACCGAGCTCGATGCACGCCGTCAGCGGCTGGAGGACGAATACGCCACGCTGCTCAATCACGAACAAATCGAACAATCCCTCAGCGCCAAGGTGGCGGCTGCCGAAGCCAGCTTTACGCGTCAGGCCGACCGGCTCAGCAAAGCCCGGGCGGCCGCCGGCGCGGCGCTGGACCGTGCGGTCACCGGCTATTTGCACGAACTGTCCTTGCCCCACGCCCGCTTCGAGACGCAGCTTGGCCGCGCCGCTCAGCCCAGCGAGCATGGGCTGGATGACGTCGATTTCCTGATTTCGGCCAATCCGGACCAGCCGCCCCGCGCGCTGCGCAAGGTGGCTTCCGGTGGCGAGTTATCCCGCATCAGCCTCGCCATTCAGGTCGCGACGGCGGGCGTGTCGGGCGTGCCGGTGCTGGTGTACGACGAAGTGGACTCCGGGGTCAGCGGCCGGGTCGCAGCGGTGCTCGCTCGCCTGCTGCGCACGATTGCCGGCGGGCGGCAGGTGCTGTGCATCACCCACATGCCGCAGGTCGCAGCGGCCGGTGGCCGGCACTTGCTGATCGGCAAGTCGGTCAGCGCGGGCACTACCCGCACCTCCATTGATTACATCGACGGGGAGCAGCGCGTG
>JAURHQ010000008.1 GCA_030833185.1 Gammaproteobacteria bacterium
AGAGCCAGGGCGATTAAACGGAATAGTAGCTTCATTGGGAAAACAATTTCAGACCATGCTTTCTTGATGTTGCCAGATTGTACGCGAAAAGAAATCAGAGTCTCCCCAAGCCCGACAAGTCAGCATAAAAAAAACGGCACCCGCAGGTGCCGTTTGAAGCGCACGCGCCAGCCGGCGCGTGGCGAACTATTTGATGAACTTGGCGTACTTGTCGAGCACCGGCAGCACCTTGTCGGCTTCCGCCGGCGGCAGCGGCAGGATCACGCGCTTCACGCCCTTGTCGGCGAACTGGGCAATGGCGTCGTCGGTCGGCGCCATCGCGAAGAACACACCGAGGTCGATGCTGGCCGGGTCGCGGCCAATCTTGTGGCAGGCGTCGTGGATCTGCTTCAGCCCGCCTTCGAAGTCGTACATCCCGCCGATCGGCATCCACCCGTCGCAGAACTCGGCCACATGCGCCGCCGTCTGCGGGCCGGCCGCGCCGCCCATGATGATGTTCGGGTGCGGCTTCTGCACCGGCTTCGGCCACGCCCAGCTGGCTTCAAACTTCACATGCTCGCCGTTGAAGCTCGCTTCTTCCTTGGTCCACAGCTCTTTCATGAGCAGGATGTATTCGCGCAGGATTTCGCGACGTTTCTTGAAGTTCAGTTTGTGGTTGCGCATTTCCTCCACGCACCAGCCATAGCCGATGCCGAACTCGAAACGGCCGCCGGAGATCATGTCCAGGCTCGCCACTTCCTTGGCCAGCCAGATCGGGTCGCGCTGCGCGACCAGCGTGATGCCGGTGCCGAGGCGCAGCTTGCTGGTGACCGCCGCGCAGGCCGTCAGGGCCACGAACTGGTCGTGGCTGCGCCAGTATTCTTCCGGCAGCGGCGGCGCGCCGGCGCGACCGCCCCAGGGCGTTTCGCGGCTGGATGGAATATGGCTGTGCTCGGGAAACCACAGGGACTCGAAGCCGCGGCTTTCCACTTCCTTCGCCAGTTGAATGGGCTGAATCGCCTTGTCTGTCGGGAAAATAATGACGCCTATGTCCATCAGTTCGCTCCTCGTTCGGGCCTTTGGGGGCCGTGTTGTTATCGTCGTGAATGAGCGCGCAGAAAGCGCGGGCCCCGGCAGTATACGCGCGCGATGCTAGCGACCGCGCCAGACCGGCGTGCGCTTGGCGGCGAAGGCGGCCGCGCCTTCTTTCGCGTCGTCGGTGCTGCGCAGGAAGTCGAAATTTTCGCGTTCGACTTCCAGCGCTGCGGCCAGCGGCAGGTCAACGCCGCGCATCACCGCATCCCGAATCTTCTCCACCGCCAGCGGCGGGCTGCGCACGATTTCTTCCGCAATGTCGGCGGCTTTTTCCAGCAGCCGGCCGCGCGGCACCACATGGTCCACCAGGCCCAGCCGCAGCGCCTCGGGCGCATCGAGCCGCGCGCCGGTGTAGAGCATTTCCAGCGCTCGCCCGCGCGGAATCAGGCGCGGCAGACGCTGCGTGCCGCCGCCGCCGGGCAGCACGCCGAGGCGCACCTCGCCCAGCCCGAACATGGCCTCGGTGCTGGCCACACGAATGTCGCAGGCCAGCGCCTGCTCCAGCCCGCCGCCGTTGCAGTGGCCGTGAATTGCAGCAATCACCGGCTTCTTCAGAAAGCCCAGCACGCTGAACAGCCCGTTGCCGGCGGGCCGTGAGCGATCGCCAAAGCCTTCGCCCTTGATGTCGCTGCCGGCGCAGAACGCGCGCTCGCCGTTGCCGGAGAGGATCGCTACGCGCAGCTGGTCGTCTGCGTCGAAGCGGCGAAACAGATCCGCCAGCAGGGCATAGGTTTCCAAATCGCAGGCGTTCAGCCGCTCGGGCCGGTTGTAGGTGACGTAGGCGATCGCGCCCCGTGTTTCAAACAAGACTTTTTCCATGCGGTGCTCCCGGCGGCCAGAGGGGCCGTAAGGTCTGCATCATTCCAGAGCCGGGCGCGGACTAACATCCCCGGCGGCCTGCTAGCATGGCGGCCCTGTCAGCAGCTGCGAGGGGAACACCGGATGGATTATCAGGACATCGAATATCAGGTCGAGGATCCGGTCGCCGTGATCACCCTCAACCGACCGGACCGGCTGAACGCCATGACGATTCGCATGCTGGCCGAGATTCGCCACGCCAGCGCGGCGGCCGAAGCCGACCCGCGCGTCGTTGGCATCATCCTGACCGGCGCCGGGCGCGGCTTTTGTGCGGGCATGGATCTTTCCGCGCTGGACGAAATCTCGGCCAACGGTGAGGTCTCCCGCGAAGCACCGCCGGAGCTGGCGGCCGAGCCCGGTGACCCGGCGATGGGCGAGGACTTCGCCGGCATCTATCAGTATTTCCTGAAGCTGCGCAAACCCGTGATTGCGGCGGTCAACGGCGCCTGCGCGGGCTTGGGCTTTTGCTTTGCGCTGCTTTGCGATCTGCGCTTTGTGGATCGCAATGCCAAGTTCAGCACGGCGTTTTCGCAACGCGGGCTGGTGGCCGAACACGGCGCAAGTTGGCTGTTGCCGCGTCTGCTGGGGACCGCAAAAGCGCTGGACTTGCTGTGGAGCGCGCGGCGCTTCGACGGCGTGGAGGCCGAGCGTCTGGGGCTTGCCGACCGGCTCTGCGAGCCGGGCACGACGGTGCCCGCGGCCCGCGAATATCTCGCCGGTCTGGCGGCGAACGTCTCGCCGACTTCCATCATGGTCATCAAGCAGCAGGTTTACCGGCAGCTCATGATGCCGCTGGGCCCAGCGATGGCAGAGACCAATCAGGCGATGGACGAGAGTCTGAAGCGCGGCGATTTCCGCGAAGGCGTGCGCTCGTTTCTGGAGCAGCGGCCACCGGTATTCCCGCGGCTTGGCGGCGGATGAGCGCGGAGGAGCTGCCCGCCGGGGCGGGGCTGACCGCACGCGATCCGGCCTTTCGTGAAGATCCGGATGCGGTCTACGACCTGCTCCGCGCGCGCGACCCGCTGCATTACGACCCGGCCTACGGGCGCCGCGTGCTGACCCGATTCGAGGATGCGCGAACGGTGCTGCGGGCACGCGAGTTTGGGGTAGATGCGCGTAAAACCCGGCCCGAGTCCTATATGCGCCGCGTCGCCGGCACCGGCGTGCAGGAAGCGCGCGGTGCCACCGCCTATGAGCCGCCGCTGGTGCTGCTGGACGACCCCGCGCATCGCCGCATCCGCGGCTTGATGAGCAAGGCCTTCACGCCGAAAGCGGTGGCCGCGATGCGTCCGACGATCGAGCGCCTGACGCGCGAGGCGCTGGACGCGCTGCCCGACGCCGGCGAAATCGATTTCATTGCCGCCTATGCGGGACCGCTGCCCACCCGCGTGATCGCCGCCATGATGGGCTTGCCCGACGCCGACTGGGTGGACCTCAAACGCTGGTCCGACGCCATCCTGATGGGCTACGACCCGGAGCGCGAAGCGCCGGTGCAGCAGCGCCTGCGTGAGGCCTATCTCGCGCTGAGTGCGCTGTTTCGCGAGGCGCTGGTGGCGCGCCGCCGGGCACCGCAGGACGATCTGATTTCCGCGATGGTCCGCGCCCAGGACGAACAGGATCGCCTGAGCGATCTGGAGATCATCAGCCTGTGCACGCAGCTGCTGGTGGCCGGCAACGTCACCACCACGGATTTGATGGGCAACGGGCTGCACGCCCTGCTGAAACATCCTGCAGAACTCGCCCGCCTGCGCGCCGAGCCGGCGCTGATGCCGCGCGCGATCGACGAAATCCTGCGCTATGACTGCCCGCTGACCGAGACCGCGCGCATCGCGCTTGCCGACACGGTGGTCAGCGGCTGTCCGATTGCGAAAGGCGAAACGCTGACCGTCGCGCTCGCCGCCGCCAATCACGATCCGGCGGCCTTTGCCGAACCTCATCGCTTCAGTCTGGACCGCGACGCCAGCGCGCAGCTGGGATTCGCAACCGGGCCGCACGTGTGTCTGGGCGCGCCGCTGGCGCGGCTGGAAGGCGAGATTGGCTTGCAGGCGTTTATCGAAAAATTTCCTGCGCTTGCGCCAGGCCGGCAACCGCCGCGACGCCGCGCGCTGCCGTTTTTTCGCGGCTTCGAAAGTTTGCCGGTGTGGCTGGCTTAGCGCTGCGACTGGCGTCACGCGGGCCTGCCGCGCGCGCCTTGATTCAATCCCCGTTTCCTACCGGAGCCGCGCCATGAAACATCTTGTCGTCGTGTTGACCGAACCCACCGAAGGTCGTGAGGCCGAGTACAACGATTACTACGAGCACCAGCATCTGGACGATGTGCTGGCCACCACCGACTGGACGTCGGCGCAGCGGTTCAAGCTGAGCGATCAGCAGGGTATGCAATGCCCCTTGCCCTATCTCGCGCTCTACGAAGTCGAGGCCGACGACGCCACCGAGGTGCTCAAGACCCTCAACGCCACCCGCGGCGAGCGCGTGCAGAGCGCCGCGCTCAACAAGCGCACCGCTGGCGTGTGGGTATTCAGCCCGACCGGGCCCAAACACGAACGGGCGGCAGGGGAATAGACATGCATTTTGGTTACACCGATGAACAGGAACAGTTTCGCGGCATCGTGGCGCGCTTTCTGCGCGAACGTGCGCCGGTCTCGGCAGTGCGCGCGCAGATGGCGAGCGAGCGCGGTCACGACCCGGCGCTGTGGCGCGGCATTGCCGGCGAGCTCGGCCTGACCGGCGTGCATGTGCCCGAGCATCTGGGCGGTCAGGGCTTTGGCCTTGAAGAGCTCTGCATCGCGCAGGAAGAATTTGGCCGCGCGCTGACCTGCGCGCCGTTCTTCGCAAGCACCGTGCTGGCCACCACGGCGCTGCTCGAAATCGCCGATGAGGCCGAGCAAGAGGCCCTGTTGCCCGCGCTGGTGGCGGGCGAGCGCGTGGGGACCCTGGCCTGGGTCGAGCAGGGCGGCGACTGGTCGGCCAGCGCTTGCGCGATGCTGGCCACGCCCGCCGCCGACGGCGTGCGGCTCAATGGGCACAAGCACTACGTGATCGACGGCCTTGCGGCCGATCGCCTGCTGGTGGTGGCGCGCACGCCGGGCAGCGTCGGTAATGCGGGGCTCGGGCTCTACGCAGTCGAGGCGGATGCGGCCGGCCTCGTGCGGCGCGGGCTCGAGACCATCGACACCACGCGGCGGCAGGCAGCACTGGTACTCACCGACTGCCCGGCGCGTCGGCTCGGCGCGGGCCGCGATTTCACCAGCGGGTTTGCGCGGCTGATGGATCGGGCCACCATCGCGCTCGCTGCAGAGATGGTCGGCGGCGCCCACGCGCTGCTCGATGCGGCGGTGGACTACGCCAAGCTCCGCATGCAGTTCGGTCGCCCTATCGGCGCCTTTCAGGCGATCAAGCACAAGCTGGCCGAGATGCTGCTGGAGGTCGAACTCGCCACCGCGGCGGTGCGCTATGCGGCAGCGGCGGCTGACGCCAACGACGCTGAAACCTCGCTGCTTGCGTCCCACGCCAAGGCCATGGCGTCGGACGCCTCTATGCGCGCGGCGGTCGAGGCCGTGCAGATCCACGGCGGCATTGGCTTCACCTGGGATAACGACACGCATCTCTGGTTCAAGCGGGCCAGAAGCTCGGCGGTCCTGCTGGGCGACGCGGCGCTGCATCGCGAGCGTTACATCGCACTGACGGAGGCCGCAGCATGAGCACCCCAAGCATTACACCTGAGGAAACCACGGTGCGCGCCGAACTGCGGGCGTGGCTGGCTGCGCACTGGCAGGTCGACCGCAGTCTGGTGGCATGGCGACATCTGCTGGTCGACAGCGGCTGGGGCATGCCGCACTGGCCGCGCGAATGGCATGGCCGCGGTCTGCCGGTGGCGCTGCTGCCGGCGATCGACGCGGAATTTGAAGCCGTTGGCGCGGTGGGCGTGGCGCGCATTGGCATCCGTCTGCTGGCTGCCGCCACCCTGCTGGAACACGGTTCGGACGACCACAAGCGCCGCTTCCTGCGCCGGATCCTGAGCGGCGAAGACACCTGGTGTCAGCTCTTTAGCGAACCCGGCAGCGGATCCGATCTTGCCGGGGGCACCACCCGCGCCGAGTTTGACGGCACGCGCTGGGTGGTGAACGGCCAGAAGCTGTGGACCACCAGCGCGCACCACGCGCACTGGGGGCTGCTGCTGGCGCGCACCGACTGGGACGCGCCGAAGCATCAGGGCTTGAGTTTCTTCGTGATCGACATGCATCAGCCGGGCGTTGAAGTGCGGCCTTTGAAGCAGATGAACGGCTACGCCTCGTTCAACGAAGTGTTTTTCACCGACGCCGTGGTGCCGGCGAACAATCAGGTGGCCAATACCGGCGACGGCTGGAAGGTCGCGATGACCACGCTCGCGCACGAGCGGCGCAATGCCGATGCCCTGCGACGCTGGGGCCATGCTTCACCGCACGCCGGCCGGATTTACGACGAGGAACGCGCCGAAATCGCGACCGTCATGGAGCCCTATCGCTGGTATCCGCAGCGCGCGGGCCGCGTCGATCTGGCGCTGCCGCGGGCGCGCAGCACCGGCCGCATGGCCGACCCGGCGGTGCGGCAGGAACTGGCGAAACTGTTGATGCTTTCGCGCGCTTCCGAATGGCTCGCGCAGCGCGCGCGCCATGCCAAGCAGAGCGGCAAGCCGGAAGGCCCGGAAGGATCGCTAGGCAAACTGGTGGCGAGCCACGTGGCCCGCGCGGCCGCCGAGGTGCATGCGCTGATCAGCGGCGCGGACGCGATGCTGGCCGGCGCCGACTCGCCGGAGAACGGCATGATTGCGGAGATTCTGCTGTCGGTACCTGCCACCTCGATAGCCGGCGGCACGGACGAAATCCAGCGCAACATCATCGGCGAACGCGTGCTCGATCTGCCGCGCGAACCGCGGACCGACGCCGGACCGTTTCGCGACATCCCGCGCAATCCGCCGCGGCCCCGGGGCTGACGGCCGCGCGCCCTACGCCGGGAGGTTCGGCCGCCGCTTGTGCCAGCCGGTCGCCTGCTCGTACGCGGCGGCGACCCGGAACAGCGTCGCTTCCTCACCGTGCCGGCCAATGAACTGCATGGCGGTCGGCAGGCCCTGGGCGGTAAAGCCGTTCGGGATCGTCAGGGACGGATGGCCGGTGAAATTGGTCGGCGCGGTATAGCGAACGAGCGGTGCGAAGCTCTCCGGCGGCGCGACCCGCTGCGGCGGGAACTCGCTTTGCGGCATGGCGGGCGAAGGTGCCGCCGGGCACAGGATCACATCCACCTCGCGGAAGGCCCGCTCGAACAGCGCGGTGGTGAACTGGCGCAGCTTCTGCCCGCGCGCATAGTCCTCGGCGCTGACCGTGAGGCCGTACTCCAACAGCGCGCGGAATACCGGGCCGTAGTCCGCTGCGCGCGCCGGAAACCATTCGCGATGGCGGAGCAGGGCATCGACCGCGCAGGTGTCCTGCCAGTGCGCGGCGACGTCGGTGATGCCGGCGAGGTTCACGTCCTGCACCACCATTTTCTGGCCATGCAGGAGGTAGCAGGCGCGGAAACAGGCTTCTCGCATGTCGGCGTCGGTGTCTTCGGTGCAGTAGTCGCGGTCGATGCCAACGCGAATGCCTTCGGCACCGCGCGCGATCTCGGCGAGGTAATCGACCGGCGGATCGCTGCGGGTCGACGGGTCGCGTTCATCGCGGCCTTCCAGTGCGGCCAGCATCAGCGCGCAGTCGGCAACGCTACGCGTCATCGGCCCGATGTGGTCCAGCGTGTCGGCCAGCGGAAACACGCCGTGGCGCGAGACCTTGCCGAAAGTCGGCTTCAGACCCACCACGCCGCAGGCCGCCGACGGGAAACGAATCGAGCCGCCCGTGTCGGTGCCGATCGCGCCGAAGCAAAGCCCCGCCGCCACCGCCACGCCCGAACCGCTGGATGACACGCCCGCCCAGTACTCCGTATGCCACGGGTTGCGCGGATAGTCGTAGGCCGGGTGATAGCCGTAGAGCGCGAATTCGGTGAGGTTGAGCTTGCCGGTGAAGGCCGCGCCCGCGCCGGCCAGTTTCTCCACAATCGCCGCATCAAGCAGCGGCCTGAAGTCGCGCAGGATGCCGGACGCGCAGGTCGTGGGGATGCCCTTGGTGCAGATCAGATCTTTCAAGCCCAGCGGAACGCCGTGCAGCGGGCCGCGATAGCGCCCGGCAGCGATCTCGCGTTCTGCGTCCAGCGCCTGCGCGCGGCCGAGTTCCGCAGTCACCAGCAGATGACTCCGCAGCACCCCGTCGTGCGCGCTGATGCGCGCGAGCTGGGCGTCGAAAAGTTCGACCGGGGAGATTTCGCGGCGCGCGAGGAGCGGCGCGACCTCGGTGATGGTGCGGGTGAGGAGTTCGTTTAGCGAGCTCATCGCAAGACGCTCCGTCGGGGCAGGGCCGCGTTGGGCAGATTCTCCATGGTGCGCTCCGGGGCGGGATTAAAGCGCTATTTCGACACAGCCCGCGCATGGCGGGCAACGGCTGCGCGTTGGTGCCGGGCGCTACCGCGCGCCCGTTCACCCGACAAGGTTCAGCGACGTTCCGCGCTGATCTAGAGCCCTGAAGTTTCGCGCTGGATCGCAATCCAGCCCTTGATCGCCCCTTTGAATTTAATCGGCAACACCTTCCAGTGCATGATGAACGGGGTGCCGTTCTTCTTGTAGTTGATCGCGCGGTCTTCGAACTTGCCGCCGGTCGAGAGCACCTTGCGCAGCTTGTCGATCACCTTTTTGTCGGTAGCTGGGCCCTGCAGAATGCGCGGGGTCTGGCCCAGCACTTCTTCCTGACTGTAGCCCGTCAGTTTCTTGAAGGCGGCGTTCGCATAGATGATCTTGCCGTCCTTGGTGGCGTCGGTAACCAGAATCGAATCGAAACTGTTGTCTGCGAGCACCTTGAGGAGTTCGAGATTGATTTCGCCATCGGGCAGGAGCGTTTTGATTGAGATTGCCATTGTTTGATCCTTATTCATTGGTGGTTGGCTGGCAGGCTGATGAACGGGCGGTCGGTCACGAGCGCCGTTATCGTCATGGTCGCGGGGAGGCTAGCGGATACCACGAAACACGGGCCTGCACCATCGCAGTCGAATCTTGATACCGCGGCGCAGATCTGGTTTACCCCGGATGCTGAATCATCCGGCTACGGAAAGCGGGCGACGTCGACGCTGCTATCATCGCCCGCACCCCCGTCTTCTGCTGCTGAAGGAACCCTCGTATGACTCAAGTACTGGCCGGCGTTCGCGTGCTCGATTTCGGACGCTATATCGCAGGACCCTACTGCGCGGCGCTGCTGGCCGATCTGGGTGCGGACGTGATCCGCATCGAGCGCCTGTCGGGCGGCGAAGACCGCTGGCTGATGCCGGTGGGCGAAGACGGCACCGGCGCGCTGTATCTGCCCTGCAACCGCAACAAGCGCGGCATGACGCTGGACCCGGCGACCGCCGAGGGCCGCGAGATCGTGGCGAAGCTGGTGCGCACGGCAGATGTGGTCATCGCCAACCTGCCGCCCGATGTGCTGCGCAGTCTGGGGCTGGATCTGGAAAGCCTGCGGGCAATCAAAGCGGACATCATCCTCACCACCGTCAGCGCATTTGGTGCCGGCGGGCCCTGGAGCCACAAACACGGTTTTGACGGCGTGGGGCAGGCGATGTGCGGGTCGGCCTACCTCACCGGCACGCCCGAGCAGCCGCTGCGCGCCGCGGTGACCTGGGTGGATTACGGCAGCGCGTCGCTGGCTGCCTTTGGCACGCTGGCGGCGCTGATGAATCGCGCGCAGACCGGGCAGGGGCAGAAAGTGGAAGGGGCGCTATTGCGCACTGCGCTGACCTTCAACAACGCCGCGCTGGTCGAGCAGCAGGTGGCGCAGACCAACCGGGTAGCGACCTTGAACCGCGGCTATGTCGGCGCGCCGTCCGATATGTTCCGCACCCGCGACGGCTGGGTGGTGGCCTACGCACTGGGCAATCCCATGTTCAAACGCTGGGCGCGCCTGATGGGCGAGGACCACTGGCTCGCCGACCCGCGTTTTGCGACAGATGAATCCCGCGCCGATCACGGCGAGATGATTTCTGCCCGTATGAACAACTGGACCGGGGCGCGGACCACCGCCGAGGCGCTGGCCGAACTGGAACGCGTGGCCATTCCCGCCGCGCCGCTTTATTCGCCGCAGCAGGCGCTGGAAGATGAACACATCCGTGCGACCGGCTTTCTGCACGAGGTGGACTATCCGGGCCTGCCGCGGCCGGCGCCGCTCGCGACCACGCCGGTCGACCTGTCGGAAAGCCCGGGCCAGTTCCAGCGCCGCGCGCCGGCGCTGGGCGAGCACACGGATGAAATTCTCGGTGAACTGGGCTACACGGCAGACGACATCGCGGCGCTGCGCGCGCGCGGCGTGGTGTAGGCGGCATGGATATCCGGCGAATTACCGAAGTGGGCGTGGCGGTGCGCGATCTGGCGCAGGCCACGGATCTTTTCAAGCATCTCTTCAACGCCAGCGTGGGTGAGGTGATCGAAGTCCCGCGCTATGGCATGCACTACCGCATGTGTCGTGTGGGCAAAGTCGATTTCGAAATCATGGCGCCGACTGCCGACACCGGTGTGATTGCCGATTTCCTGCGCAAGCGCGGCGAGGGCCTGCATCACATTGCCTTTGCGGTGGACGATATCGAAGACACCATGAATAGCTTGCGCGAGAAGCAGGTGCGTTTTGTGAACGATACCCCGCAGCATCTGGAGCTCGACTTTGAAGATTTTGCCGGGCGGCGGTTTTCTAATGAAATCCAGTTTGCCTTCTCGCACCCGGCGTCCATCCTCGGCATTCTCTTCGAGTTCATCCAGTATCCCGCCGGCTACCAAACGCCCTGAGTACGACCCTTGGGGCTGCGTGCGACAAGCCTGATCGGCGTCACTGATACGTGCGGACCGGCCGCTAGGATGGTCTCCACGCAGGCACATCCTGAGGTGAGTGACGCGTGGCGGCGGGGCCGAGAGAACCTAAGGCAGGGAAGCGAAGGTTCACGGAACGACGGACCAGCCCACCTGCCGACCACGCCCTCGCCCCAGCGATGTGCCCTGCGTCTTTCTAAGCCGGTTTACGCGGGGCGGTGATCGCCAATGCCCGCAGGGGCGTAAGGCCTAAAAACCCGCGCGCGCCTGCCATGCCTGAAGGTCCCGAAATCCGTCGCGAAGCCGATGCCCTGGCCAAGGTGCTGGTGGGCCAACGCGTACTGGGGCTGTACCTGGAGCCCCCTCGCCTCGCGCACTACCGGGACCAGTTGCTGGACCGGCAGGTGCTCGCCGTAGACACCCGCGGCAAGGCGATGCTGACCCGCTTCGACAACGACCTCACGCTGTACTCGCACAACCAGCTTTACGGTCGCTGGTACGTGAAGCCGTCCGGGCAGGAGCCCGCCACGCGCCGCACCCTGCGGGTAGCGTTGCACACGGTGGCCGGCAGTGCCTTCCTCTACAGCGCCACCGATGTGCACGTCTACACCGATGCCGATTTGGCCGTGCATCCGTTTCTCGGCAAGCTGGGGCCGGATGTGCTTAATCCCGTGCTCGACGCGAAAGCCGTGGCCGCGCGGCTCACGTCAGCCCCGTTCGCGAAGCGCGCGCTGGGCGGGCTGTATCTGGATCAGGGCTTCATGGCCGGCATTGGCAATTATCTGCGCTCGGAAATCCTGTTTTTTGCCGGTCTGGCGCCGAGCCGGCGGCCGGTCGATCTGACGCGCGCCGAACTCAACGCCCTGGCCCGCGCCACGCTGGCCGTCAGCCAGCGCGCCTATGCCGCGCGCGGCATTACCAATCCCGCGCCGCGGGTCGCTGCGCTGAAGTCGCAAGGCCTGCGCTATTCGGATTTTCGCTTCGCGGTGTTCGGGCGCGCGGCCGAAGCTTGCTTCGACTGTGGTACCGCGATCGAGCGAATCACCGTAACCACGCGGCGGCTGTACTACTGCCCGCACTGTCAGCGGTAGGAAGCACCGCCCGCGAGAGCATCATCGGAGGGAGCGGCAACGCCGCGACGCCGAATGCCCGAGTCGGGGCAGCAAGCCCCTCCGACAAACTTGAAGCAGGTCGCCTGAACCAGCGCCACCATCTTCTGTGGGAGCGGCAACGCCGCGACGCCGAATGCTCGAGTTGGGGCAGAAAGCTCCTCCCACTAACTTGCAGAAGTTCGCCTGCGCCATCGCCACCATCTTCTGTGGGAGCGGCAGCGCCGCGACGCCGAACGCCTGAGTCGGGGCGGTACTTAATCCCCGTCCTGCACCGCCTGCGGCAAGCAGATCGCCGGATCCTCAGTCGACTCGAACACCACCCGCACGCGCTGGCCGATGGTGGGTGCAGTTTGCGGATCGCGCAGCGTCAGCAGCAGGCGGAAGCCTTCGTCCATATCCACCAGGACGAGCACATAGGGCACGGCCGACTTGAACGCCGCGCTCGGGGCGCGGGCTACGACGGTATAGCTGTGGATGCTGCCTTGCCCGGCCGAGCGGGCCCACTGTAGCGCGCCCGCGCAGCGCAGGCAGACCGCGCGCGGCGGAAACTGCGCGTGGCCGCAGTCGCTGCAGCGCTGATAGCGCAGCTCGCCCAGCGCCGTGCCTTCCCAGTAGGCGCGGCTGTCGGCGTTTGGATGGGGCAAAGGCATCATGCGGGCACCGCGCCGGTGGTCATTCAGGCCGACGCCCCGTCGTCGGGCGCGATGGCGATCGACAGAAAGTCCAGCCGCCACAGCGCCTGCATCACGTTGCGTACCAGTTGCTCGAGCGCGGCCGGCTGATGCACGGGCAGCACGCCGATGGCTGCGGCCGCGACGATGATTTCGCGCAGCGAGCGTTGACCATCCAGTTGCTGAAGCAGCGCGAGTTGGACGGGGTCGAGGCCCATGCGCCAGTTGTAACGCGATAGCTCCCGCCCGTTCAGCGCGCAGCGATAACGCAAGGCGGGCACGTAATCGAGCGCCGCCGCGCTGGCAAAGTCGATCTGGTATCGGGCGGGCGGGCGCTCTGGCCGGCAGGCCGTGAAGAAATGGCAGCCGTTGCGGAAGTTCACCCGCTCCATGATCGCCCACTGCTTTTCTTCCGGCAGCGCCGCGACCGCTTGATAGAAACTGCCCGGCGCGCCAAGCGGCGGGTAGTAGGGCGCCTTGATGAACATATCCTGGAAGACGAGCCCGGCGCCGTTCACAAGGTCGCGGCACTCGGTGGTGGTATAGCTGCGGTCGCGGCCATGGAGGAAGGTGTCGACCAGTCCAGCGTCGAAGGACAGATCCGGGGCCATCGCAAGATACGGTCGAAGCGGATGGTCATCGGGCAGACAGTCGATGCCCTCTTTCACCATCAGCAAGGAGGCGTCGTTCTGGCGCAGCCCGAGTTCCCTGAACACGCTCTGCATCATCTCGACGCCCAGCCGGCCATAGGTGGCGTAGAGCATGATGGCGGCCACGCCGTCAGGGCGCAGGCATGCGGCCAGGGCGTTCATGCCGATCTGCGGATCGGCCATGTGATGCAGCACGCCGGTCGAGACAATGAGGTCGAAATCCCGCTGTAAACCGCCGGCTTCCTCGATCGGGAGCAGGTGGAGGCTGAGGTTCTTGAGGCTGTATTTTTCTTGCAGAAACCGCTGGTGGTCGAGGGAGGCCTGACTGACGTCGATCGCCACCACCTGTGCCTCGGGGTTGTTGTAGGCAAACACGGCGGCCTGATTGGTGCCGCAGCCGGCGATGAGGATGTCGATCGCCGGACGGTATGCGCGGTCAGGCCACAACAGCCGGTGCGCGTGGCTGGGGTCAAACCACTGCCAGTTCTGCTTCAGCCAGCCGGGGAGATCGAAAATTGGTTCGGGGTAGCGCCAGTGGCGGTACTGGTCGGACACGACATCGGCAAGGGGATCGGCGGTCATGGCGCTAGCATCCTCGTTCATTGCACCCTGCGCGGGCAGGGACATTCAGCATTTGTCTGCGGGATCCATCGCCTGTGAGGTCGGGGCCAGGGTCGTCCGTGGGCGCCGCGCCGCGCGGTCGGGTGGGCCGCGCGGCGCGTATTGTGCGACGGCCGCCTGAGGGGCGTCATCACGCGCGGACCAGCACCAGCGAGCAATGCGCCGACAGCACGCCGCCGTCGCCGTGGACGAAGGCGAGTTCGGCATCACGGACCTGGCGTGCGCCGCACTCGCCGCGCAGTTGGCGCACCGCCTCCACCACATGAAACATGCCGCCGGCCGCGCCGGAATGGCCGAAGGACAGGAGCCCGCCGTGGGTGTTGCAGGGCAGGCGTCCGTTGAGGCCAAGTTCGCCGCGCGCCGCGGCCGGGCCTGCTTCGCCGCGTTGGAAGAAGCCGATCGATTCCAGTTCTACCAGCAGCGTGATGGTGAAGGAGTCGTAGATTTCGGCGACATCAATGTCGGTGGTCTTCACGCCGGCGCGTGCAAACGCGCGGGCAGCCGCCTGCTTGCAGCCAAAATCGGTCAGCGAGGGTGCTGCGATCAGGTGTTCGTGGGTATGACCTTGCCCGGCCCCGAGCAGGCGCACGCGCGGCGCGCGCAGGTCGGCGGCGGTGTCGGCCGCGCTGACGATTACCGCCGCGCCGCCGTCGGAAATCAGGCAGCAGTCCAGCAGCCGGAGCGGCGAGGCAATGGTCCGTGAGTGCATGACCTCATCCAGCGTGATCGGCGTGCGCTGGTGGGCGTCGGGGTGGAGCGCAGCGTGGGCGCGATGCTGGACGGCAATCGCGGCGAGTTGTTCGACGGTGGCGCCCGTCTCGTGCAGGTAGCGCTGCGCGACCAGCGCATAAGCCGCCGGGATCGACAGGCCATAGGGCACTTCAAACTCCGGATGACCGAAACCGGCCAGTGCCGCGACGGCGCCGTCGCGGCTCATGCCGGAAAGGCGATTGTCGGCCGTCACGCACAGCACATGGCGCGCATAGCCGGCTTCGACCAGTGCTGCCGCCTGCATGATCATCGTCGCGCCGGTGGCGCCACCCAGCTGCAGGGAAAACGTCACCGCCGGCTGAATCCCCATGTACTCGCAGAATACGGAGCTCAACATGGGATAAGGCTCGACGAAGGAGTAGGCGCAAATCACGCCGTCGACGTCGCGCAGGCTGAGGCCGGCATCGGCCAGCGCGCCCTGGGTTGCTTGCGCGTGGAGGCCAAGGCAGCTGGCCTCGGGCAAGGCGCCAACGCGGGTATTGCCTACGCCGCTCAGCAACGCGGAGTGCCGGTGAGTCATGGGGTTTTCTTCAGGCCTTGATCGGGTAAGAAAGACGCGTGTTCTGCCTTGAAACATCCCCCACCTGGAGGGGGTTCTGCCTGCTATCGCAGTGCGGGAGTGCGATGCCGGCGGGCAAGCCCTAGCATCCCGTTCATCCAAGCATCCGGAGTCAGCATGAGGCTTTCAATCCTTCGCACGCCGCGCGCGGCCTGCGTGCTGGTCTGCGCGCTGTCCGTCCTTACCGCCCAGGCCGGCATGATGGACGACGCGTTCTCGAAATTCGACCGTTCCATGGCAACGTTTAATCCAATCGGCACCTATATCCGCAAGCCGATCGAACGGCTCTCGCCGCGCCTGTCCTTCAAGGGCTACGTGCGGCAGTCGACCGACATCCTGATCGACCCGCAGGACACGGTGGGCTTTCGCGATCAGGACTTCCGCTTTCTGCAACTACAAAACCTGCTCGAACTGAAAGCCGGCTACAACGTCGCGCCGGGGCTTGATGTGAACGCCGTGGTGCATGGCATGTACGACGGCGCTTACGACTGGCAGAGCAGCCGGGGGCTGTATGCCGACCGCCTCGACCGCACGGCCGAGGTCTATAACACCGCCGAGCGCACGCTGCGCGAGTTTTATGTGGCCTATCGCACGCCGTCGTTCGACCTGCTGGTCGGCAAGCAGCAGGTGTCCTGGGGCAAGATGGACGGCCAGTTCATCGACATCATCAACGCGATGGACCGGCGCGAGGCGGTGCAGCTGGAAAGCGAGGACTACGAATGGCGGCGACTGCCGACCTGGATGGTCAACACGACCTTCCACTTCGGGCTTAATTCGCTGCAGCTGCTGTATATCTTCGGCTTTGAGGAAGACCGTCAGGCGTTGCCCGGCTCGCCCTGGTATTCGCCGGCCATTCCGCCGCCGGGGCTGGATATTCGTCGGCCGGTGCGGCATCCGCGCGACGGCGATTTTGGCGATCACGAATACGGCATGCGCTTCGACCGCGCGGTGGGCGCGCTGACCTATGGTTTTGTGTACGCCTACCTGTGGGATCGCAATCCGACCGACCACGTGCTGGGCACCTCACTCGTCGGCGGGCAGCGGGTGCTCGAATTGCAGGGCGAGCACGAGCGGCTGCATCACTTCGGCGCGACGGCCGACTACGCCACCACGCTGCCGCAGTTACCGCTGTTTGGCGCGCTGCCGGCGGTGTTCCGCGTGGAAGCGCTCTATACCAAGGACGTGCGCTATGTGGACTACGCGAAGCAGGCTGCCGCGCGCGCCGGCCAGCTGAACGACGGCACGGATCTGCATGACACCCTGCGCGCTGCGGTCGCGAGCGAGTTTGGGCTGCCCGGCAACACCACGCTCATCTTCCAGGCGTCCTACTACCAGACCATCGACTGGCGGCCCAATCAGGGCTACGGCTTCGGCGGCGGCATTGGCGACGAATGGAGCCTGATCCCGCTGGTGTTTGTGTCCCGACCCTTCGCCTTCAGCCGCGACCGCCTGAGCGCGGCGCTCACGGTGTTTCCGGTGTTGAGCGGTCCCGTGCATGACTGGCAGGGTGTGAAGACCAAGCTGCGGGTGAAGTACAAGTTCTCGCAGTTCATCACCGGTCAGCTGATTTACACCAGCTACGACGCCGCTGCGCCCACCGACTTCTACGGCCAGTACAACCAGTACGACAACCTGGGCTGGGAGATTTCCTATGAATTCTGAACGAGCGGGTGTTCGCAGGCTGGTCGGCACGCTGTTGGGCGTGCTGATGCTTTGCGCCGGCGGCGCGCGGGCCGAGACGCCGACCTGGCGCACGTTGGCGCAACTGACCGAGGAGGAACGCGCCCAGCTTGACCTTGCCACCAGCACGCCGCGCGATGCGCGACTCGACTATCTCCCGGCAGAGCCCTGGCCGTTCAAGGCCCCGTACACGGCCGAGGAAATGGGCTACCGCGCCGCCGAGTTCGTGCATATCTCGCGCTGGCCGCACAGCCTGGTCGACGTGTTTGGCGTAATCACCAGCTCCGGCTACATCAGCCAGGGCGCGGGCGTCACCTACATTCACCAGAGCGTGAAGCCGGGCTTCGAGTCCTACATGCACGATTTGCCGGCCGGGCAGGTTTATTCGCGCTGGCTGATTTACAGCACCTTCCCGCCGCAGACCGAAGCCGAGCAGCAGCTGTGGGTACCGTATCGAACGGACGCGCAGAACCGCACAAAGATGGAGTTCTACGTTTACGCGCCCAGCCTGCGCAAAGTGCGCCGGCAGCCGCAGCCGCGGCGTGACCAGCGCTTTCCGGACAACGCGCAGACCTTCGACGACGTGGTCGGTCGCGACCCCTGGGAGTTCAGCTGGGAACTGGTGGGTGCGGACGTCATCCAGCACACCGTCCGCTTTCCCTCGACCCGCCCCACCATATTTCTGAACATCCCGGGCAAAGGCTACGTCGAGACCAAGGTGGGCGATATCAAACCCATGGGCGATACCTACCCGTTCTATCGCCCGGACGGCGGCGTCGATTGCTGGGTGGTGAAGGCCACCGTGCGCGAAGATCTGCTGCCGGGCTACAACGAGCACACGCTCATTTTCTGGCTCGACAAGCACTACTTCTATCCGCTGCGGATGGAGAAGTACGACGCCAAAGGCCAGTTGATGATGGTCGAAGTGCGTAACGCCAAGCAGGAAAACCCGGCGCGGGGCGAGTTTGGCTATGCTGCCTTCATGAGCAACTACTGGTTTCTCGAGCAGGATCTCCTGAGCTACAGCGTGCACGACGGCCACGAGCCGCGTGAGTGGACCGCCGAGCAAGCCGGGATGATGTTCACGCCCGAGTTCATGCGCCGGCAGTGGCTGGTGGAGCCGGTGCGCTCGCAGACCCTGATCGACGACCCGGCGCAGTACTACCTGCGGCCGGAGCTTTATGAAGGCCGCTTCCCCGAGGTCCGCAAGTTCGCGCTGGATCCGGTGCTGCGGGCGCGGGTGGACGCGCAGGAAGCTGCGGGGAAACTGGTCTTTGAAACCACCGGTGCCAATGCGCAGTAAGTCCCTGCGGCTGGCGCTCGCACTCGGCCTCATCGCGACGCTCGCCGGCTGTGAACGCCCGCCGGCGGCACCGCCGGCCGTACTCAGCGGCGAGCCAGCGGGTCCGTACGACCTGCAATTGCGTCTGGCGCCGGCGGCGCCGCTGCCGGCACAGCCGACCCGTTTGCAGTTTCAGCTGCAGGAGACCACCTCCGGCCGTCCCGTCAGCGATCTGCAAATCGTGCACGAGCGGCGGTTGCATACCTTCATCGTGGCGCGCGATTTCAGCAGCTTCGCGCACCTGCATCAGGAAGACAGTGCCCCGCTGAGCGCGGAAGATCTGGCGGCCGGTCGGTTTGGGTTTGATTACAGCTTCCCCAAAGCCGGCCGGTATCGGGTACAGACCGAGTTCACCCACCGCGACCGCAGCTGGTTGAAGTCTTTCGATCTGGATGTGGGCGAGCCGGCCTCCAGCCTGCCGCAGGTGGTGGATCTGGCGCGCTCGCAGACCGTAGGACCCTATACCGCCACGCTGAGCCTCGCGCCCGCGGCGCCGCTGGTCGGGCAGGAGGTGGAACTGCTGCTCACGCTGGCGCGCGACGGACAGCCGGTGAGCAATCTGCAGCTCTGGCTGGGCTCGGAAGTGCACGCGGCCTTGTGGCGGATGGACCTGCGCGAGTTTGCGCACACCCACAGCTACACGCCGGAGATGGCCGCGATGATGGCGCAGATGCAGGGCCATCGAATGTCTGCCGCGGAAAGCGCCGCCATGATGCTGACGATGTCGAGCAAGCCGGCGCAACTGGTGTTCCCGGGGCCTGCCGTGCCGCTGCGGTTTACCTTCCCCAGCGCCGGCATGTGGGTGATCTTCTGCCAGTTGGCGCCGGGCGGTGAGCCGGTGGTGTTTCGTTTCATGCTAGACGTGAACGCCGCGCCTCCGTGAGCCGTGCGGCGCTGGCCGTCGTGTTGCTGGGCTGGGCGTTGCCGCTGTGGGCCGGCCACGGCCTCTTGAATGCCTTCGCCGGCATTGCCTGGCTGCCACCGGCCGGCACCACCCCGGATTCGCCCTGGTACGCCGCCGATCGCCTGCAGGAGCGCAGCGCGCTGGCGCTGGCGGATGCGGCGGCAAGGCCGGATCTGATCGAAGCCATTGCGCGCGAAAAATTGGCCGAAGCCGAAGCCATGCTGAGGGCCGGCAAGCTCGACGCAGCCGCTACCGCGCTGACGCACTGGCAGGCACTCGCGCAGACGCGGGTGGCAGAGGCGGCGCCAGCGCAGCAAGGGCAGGCGGTCAACGCCTTGCTGGAACAGCAGTACATTGCGCTGACCGATTATCTCGATTTGCCCCGCGCGCATCGGGTGCCGCTGCTCACCGCCACGCGGGCGGTGGCCAGCGCCTGTACGGCGTTGCTGGCGCAGCTCCCGCGACGCGAACGGGAGGGACTCTTTTTTCGGGCCGAAGAAGTACGCTGGTCGCTCGAGATGGCAGCGGCTGCCGATGAACAGGGCCTGTAGTCATTATTCCCAGAACAATCCGGAGAGAGCAGATGACGAAGCAGCATGAGGTGGTAATTATTGGCGCTGGCGGCGGTGGGCTTTGTATGGCCATCAAACTGCGCGAGGCCGGCGTGAGCGATCTGCTCATTCTGGAGAAGGCCGGCGGCGTCGGCGGCACCTGGTGGCACAACCAGTATCCGGGCGCCGAGTGCGACGTGCAGTCGCATCTGTATTCGTTTTCCTTCGAGCCGAAGCTCGACTGGTCGCGACCCTTCGCCGGGCAGGCCGAGATTCTCGGTTACATGAACCATGTGGCGGACAAATACGATCTGCGCCCGCTGATTCGCTTCAATACCGGCGTTGCCGCCCTGACCTGGCAGGACGACCGCCACTGCTGGCGCATCACCACCCAGTCGGGCGAGGTGCTGGAAGCGCGTTACGTGGTCAGCGCGCTCGGCATGTTCAACGAAATTGTTTTGCCGGAGATTCCGGGCATCGAAGATTTCAAGGGCGAGTACTTTCATTCCGCGCGCTGGAACCACGCGGTGGACCTGACCGGCAAGCGCGTGGGCGTGATTGGCATTGCCGCCAGCGCCATCCAGTTTGTGCCGGAAATCGCGCCCAAGGTCGCGCAGCTTGAGCTTTTCCAGCGCACCGCCAACTGGGTCGTGCCCAAGGGCAACGCGCCTTACAGCGCCGAACAGCTGGCGGCATTTCGGGACAATCCGGAACTGGTACAGCAAAGCCGCGACGAGATTTACAAGACCTGGAACACGCTCTGTACCTTCAACGACCGTGAAGTGCTGGCCGGCATCGAGCGCGCCGGCATGGAACGCCTGGCCGAGGTGAAAGACCCCGTTACGCGCGAGAAGCTGACGCCGCACCATCCGTTTGGCTGCCGGCGTCCGCTCTTTTCTGACGTCTATTTCCCGGTGTTCAACCGCGACAACGTCGCCCTGCACACCGACCGGATCGACGCCATCACCGCGCAGGGCATTCGCACCGCCGACGGCGTGGAGCACGAGGTCGACGTCATCGTCTATTCCACCGGTTTCAAGACCACCAAATACCTCGCCGCTTTGCGCGTGACCGGGCGCGCCGGACAGCCGCTCGAGGACGCGTGGAGCGACGGCGCACAGGCCTATCTGGGCGTGACGACGGCCGGCTTCCCTAACCTCTTCATGCTCTACGGCCCCAATACCAATCAGGGCTGCATCCTTTACATGATTGAGCAGCAGGTCGGGTACATCGTGCGGCAGATTGCGCGCGCCAACGCCGAGCAGCTCGCGTTCATCGACGTCAAACCGGAAGTCATGCAGGCGTTCAACGACCGGATCCAGCAGGAGATCCGCGGCGTTGATGTGTGGCAGGCGGAATGCGGGGGCGAGTTCTACTACCGCTCCGCCAGTGGTCGCTTCGTGACGCAGTGGCCGAACTCGATGGACGCCTTTCGTGAGGCGACGAGCCGGGCGGACAGCGAGGCCTACGTGTCGGCGGCCCTTGCGTGAGGCGACGGACGCCGCGTCTGCGGACGCGGCGTCCTGATTTCAGGCAGCGTTGGCGTTAAACCGGCCCACCAGCGCGAACAGGCTCTGGGCGTGGTCATCCAGCGACAGGCTGCAGGCGGCGGTTTCCTCCACCAGTGCGGCATTCTGCTGGGTGCCTTCGTCAATCCGGGTAATGGCGTCGCGGATGTTCTGCAGGCCGCCCGACTGCTGCGCCGAGGCGGCGGCAATTTGCTCGATGATCTGGCTGACCTGACTGACCGAGCCGATGATGCCGTTGAGCGTCTGGCCGCTGTCGCTGACCAGCTGTGAGCCGCGCGCGACGGCCTCTGAACTGGCGTCGATCAGCGCGGTAATTTCGTTCGCCGCCTGTGCGCTGCGCTCGGCCAGCGTGCGGACTTCGGACGCCACCACCGCAAAGCCGCGACCCTGTGCCCCAGCGCGCGCGGCTTCAATTGCCGCATTCAGCGCCAGCACATTGGTCTTGAAGGCGATTTCCTCAATCATGGTGATGATGTCGGAAATCTTCTGACTGGCCCGTCCAATCTCGCCCATCGCGGCCACCGCCGCGCCGATGACGTCCCCGCCCTGAGTCGCCTGCTCGCGTGTGCCGCGCGCCAGCCGGTCGGCTTCCTGCGCGTGTTCGGCGTTTTCGCGCACGGTCTCCGTCAACGCCACCATGCTGCGCAGGGTGCGCTGCAGATGGGCCGCCTGATCTTCGGTGCGCTTGCTGAGATCCTGATTGCCGACCGAAATCTCACCCGCCGCGCTGTGAATGGCGCCGGATGCGGTGCGCACATCGCCGATCGTCGACGCCAGACTTTGCAGGCTGCTGTTGGTGGCCGCGGCAAGCGTGGCGAAATCGCCGGCGTACTGTCCCCGCATGCGGCCGTTCAAATCGCCATGGGCGAGGCCTTCGATGACCTGTTTCACTTCCCCGATCGGGGCCGCCATCGAGTCGAGCACGCGGTTGATGCCGCTGCCGACCCGTTGCAGGAAACCTTCACCCAGCACCGCGAGGTCGATGCGGGCACCCAGGTGGCCTTCGATGGCCTCTTCTACCAGCGTTTCGATTTGCTGTTCGGCGCGCAGTTCTTCGGTCTGGTCGGTCCATTCAAAGACGCAGCCCAACCGGCCGCCCGCGGCATCCAGCACCGGGCTAACGACGATTCTGAAACTCCGCCCGCCCAGCACAAGTTGCAGCGTCTGCGCTTGTTCGCTGGCCGCCGCCAGCGCGGACTGGCCCTTGCCCGGCTGGAAAACCTGTAGCGCGGCGCCCACCAATGCAGTCGGGTCGAACTGCGGGAGATCCTGGCGCAGTTCGGCAGCGGTGCGCTCGAACATGCGCTGCGCCGTGCGGTTCAGATAGAGAATCCGCTGGTCGACGCCGGCCAGCATCACGCTGGAACTGGCGGTATCCAGCGCCTGCACGATGCGTTGGGAGGCGGCAGCGGCTTCGCGTTCAACGCGTTGCTGTTCGGCGGCGGCCGCAAGTTCGGCGGCGCGTTTGGCTTCGTTGGCAGTGATGATGCCGTCCACCGCTTCGCCCAGCACGCGAAATTCGGCTTTGAGACCCTGCATGTGGCTGCGGTCGGCGTGACCGTCGCGGATCGCTTCAATCGCCGTTTGCAACTGCTGAACCTGCGGCACGATGCGCTGATAAAGCCCCCACATCGACAGCATCAGCAGACCGGTCATGGCCCACAGGGCCGTCAACACAGTGCTACGCACCTGATGGTCGGCAAGTGCCGTACGCTGTTTGGCGTCTTTGAGCTTGTCGTCCAGTCGTTGGGTGAGGCCGTCCAGCTTGGCCGACAGGGTATCCACGCGCGCGTCGAAGCCGGTGTCGGCCTGCTGCATGATGCGGTTGCCGGCCTCCATCCCCTGCTGGATGTAGATCTCCGCCATGCCGACGCCGGCCTCGTGCAGGCCACGCAGTTCGTTCGTCAGCGCGGCGGTTTCACCGGCCAATTCCGGCAAGTTCTTGCTGACCGACGCCAGTTGTGCAAGTCCGCGCGCCAGCGCGGCGGACGCTTCCTCGTAGCTCGCCAGGTCGTGGGTGGCCGCGACGTCGGTGATGGCATCCTGCATCGTGACCATCTGGAAGCGCGCGTCTTTCAGCGCGGTGACGGCCTTGATGGCGGTTTCATTGACGGCCAAGGCGGCGTCAATCTCATTGAAGTTTCGCTGGTCCAGCCAGTGCGTCACCGCGCAAACGCCGCCTAGCAGCACCACGATGCCTATCAAAATTGCTTTTAGCGAAAGGTCTTTCATCCCGTCTCTCCCGACTCGAGGGCGACCACGACCAGGCCGCAGTGCGCGCGCCCGTTGTCGGTCTCTCGGCCTTAGCGGCCGATTCCCTCAGCCCCTGTAGGGAAAGATTGGCGCGGCCGCCTCGAGAACTTCGCTTGTTGTGGATCAATGGGCCCATGGCGCCGCTTCGCGACACTGCGCTTCCGTAACCCCAAGGCGCGATGCCTAGCCACGATGCACGATGGAGCTCACCCGCGTCGGACCTTGTTGGCGTTCTGCATGTTCGCACTGTCAGGAATGGCGATTGCTACTGAAGAACTACCACTGGTCAGCGATGAAGACGTCATCAACACCGGGCAGAAGGTCTATCAGACGCACTGCGCGGTCTGTCATGGCGCGCGCGGCCGGGGCGATGGGCCTTTTGCTGCGCTGTTGCGTGTGGCCCCGGCCGACCTCAGCACGCTGGCCGCCCGCAACGGCGGTGCGATGCCCTTCTGGCCGGTCTACGAAACCATCAGCGGCGCTGAGCTGCTGCCCGCACATGGCAGCCGTGAGATGCCGATCTGGGGTGAGACCTTTGCGCGCGAATCGAGCCTGACCGGCCTCGATCCCGCGACCTACACCCGCGGGCGAATTTTCAATCTGCTCGCCTGGTTGCGCTTCATTCAGCGCGACCCGGCCAAGCCCTGAGCGACAAACAAGGAGACTCGGGATGTCGATAGCCGGAATCTGCAATCGTCGGGTCATCGTGCTCGACAAGGAACAAAGCGTGCTCGAAGCCGCACGCCTGATGCGCGAACACCACGTGGGCGACGTCATCGTCACCAGCACCAACGGCCAACGGCGCCCGGTAGGCATCGTCACCGACCGCGATGTGGCGGTGAGCGTGGTGGCGCTGGGCTTGGATCCCAACATCATTACGGTGGGCGACGTCATGTATCGCCAGCTGGTGACCGCGCCGGGCGATCAGGGCGTGTTCGAGACCATTCAGCAAATGCGTCAGAAAGGCATTCGGCGTCTGCCGGTGATAGACGACGGCGGCTTGCTGATCGGCATCATCACCCTCGACGACTTGCTGCAGCTACTGGCCGAGGAGTTTGGCGAGATCGGCCGGCTGATCGGCCGTGAGCGCGCGATCGAAGCGAATCAGCGACCCTAGATTTCCGCGGAATTTTTTCATCCGTGTCCCGGCGTCGCAGGCCGGGCGCATCAGCACAGGAGATCCCCCATGACCGAGCCCCAGACAACCATCCCCGTGACCACCAGCGAGCCACCGTCTACGACCACGGGCTGGCATCCGCTGGAGACGCTGCGCAAGGAGGTCGACCGTCTGTTTGAAGACTTCGACTGGCATCTGTTGCGCTCCCCGTTTCGCCGACCGGTATTCGACTTCGAAGCCTTCCGCCGCCAGGCCTCCGGCTTGGGGATGACGGTGGACCTGGTTGAACAGGACAAGGCCTACGAAGTGCTCGCTGAACTGCCTGGAATGAGCGCGGGCGATGTGCAGGTAGAAGTCGTCGGCGAGAGCTTGCGTCTGTCCGGTGAAAAGCGCGACGAGCGGGCCAGCACGCCGGCGGCGGGCTATCACCTGCGGGAACGACACTTTGGCAAGTTCACGCGGAGTTTTGGCTTGCCGGAGGATGTGGATCCCGAGCAGATCAGCGCCCGTTTCGAACAGGGCGTGTTGGTCGTCACGCTGCCGCGCCGGCCGGGCAGCACGCGCGCCGCGCGAAAAATCGAGATCAAGGCGAGCTAGGTCGGGGCGCCGATTTTAATGGTGGTGTCACCTCGGGCGGTGATGATCGGGCCACTGTCAGCCCCCGGGGCCGGTAGCGCGGGGATGCTGCGCGCCGGTACCCGGGGCCGCCGGCAGGCTGGTTACAGCGGCAGGGCCGCGATGCCGCGTTCGTGGTTGAGCAGCCACTTCTTCCGTTCCACCCCGCCCGCATAGCCACGCAGCTCGCCGGTCGACCCGATCACGCGATGACAGGGCACCACGATGCCAATTGGATTGGCACCGTTGGCGAGCCCCACCGCCCGCACGGCGGCCGGTCTTCCGATGGCGACAGCCAGCGCGCCATAGCTGGTGGTCTCACCGGCCGGGATACGGCGCAAGGCGGCCCAGACTTCCCGCTGAAATACGGTGCCGCCGGTAGCCACCGGCAAGGCGTCGAGGGCCGTGAGCTCCCCCGCAAAATACGCCGTGAGCGCGGCATCGATCGCGGCCGGACAGCGGGCAGATTGCAGCGTCCAGCCCGTGCCTTCGGCACCGTAATGGCGGGCCAGCAGGCTGCGGCAGCGGGGCATGAAATCGGCAAAATCGAGGGCGCGCAGACAGCCGTCCGCGTCGCTCACCACGCTTAAGGGCCCCAGCGGCGACGCCACTGCGGACAGGCTCAGCGCCAACGAACTGCTCACCGGACGAACTCCTCAGCGGCGTGGATTCAGCAATACCACGGGGCCTCATCGACCGGCTTGATGCCGTAGCGTTCGATCGCCGTCGCGCAGTGCTGGCGCGAGATCTGACCGGAGTCGGCGAGTGCCGTCAACGCCGCCAGCACAATGTGGAAACGGTCGACTTCAAAGAAGGCGCGCAGCCGCGCGCGGGTATCACTGCGGCCGAAGCCGTCGGTACCGAGCACCGTGTAGGGCGACTGCAGGTCGTTGGCGATCAGGAGCGGCAGGGCACGCACATAGTCGCTGGCCGCGATCACCGGCGCGCCCGGCGGCAGGCAGCGCGCCACATGGCTGGTGCGTGGGGCCTCTGCCGGATGCAGGCGGTTCCAGCGGCGGGTGTCGCGGGCGTCGCGCTCGAGTTCGGTGAAACTGGTGACGCTCCAGATGTCGGCATCGATCTGCCAGTCCTCGGCCAGCAAGGCGGCGGCGGCCAGCACCTCGGGCAGCAGCGCGCCCGCGCCCAGCAGGCGCACCTCGCCGACGGGGGCGGTGACCCGCGAACTGCTGAAGCGATAAAGCCCTTTTATAAGGTCGTCGGCCACGTTCGCCGGCAGGCTCGGTTGCGGGTAGTTTTCGTTCATCACGGTAACGTAGTAGAAGACGTCTTCCTGCCGCTCCAGCATCGCGCGCATGCCGTGGTCGAGAATCACCGCCAGCTCGCCGGCAAAGGCCGGGTCATAGGCGCGGCAGTTGGGGATGGCGGCCGCCAGCAGATGGCTGTGGCCGTCCTGGTGCTGCAGGCCTTCGCCGCCCAGCGTGGTGCGCCCGGCGGTCGCGCCCAGCAGAAAGCCGCGCGCGCGCTGGTCGGCCGCCGCCCAGATCAAATCGCCCACCCGCTGGAAGCCGAACATCGCGTAGTAGATGTAGAAGGGCAGCATCGCGAGCCCGTGGGTGGAGTAGCTGGTGGCTGCGGCGACCCAGGAACTGATCGCGCCCGCTTCGCTGATCCCCTCTTCCAGAATCTGACCGTCCAGCGCTTCGCGATAGCTGAGGATCGAGCCGATGTCTTCCGGCTCGTAGCGCTGGCCGCGGCTGGAATAAATGCCGATTTGCTTGAACAGGTTGGCCATGCCGAAGGTGCGCGCCTCGTCGGCCACAATCGGCACTAAGCGCGGCCCCAGCGTGGCGTCGCGCAGCAGGCCGGTCAGCATCCGCACGCCGGCCATGGTGGTCGACATCTCCTTGCCCTCCGCGTTCAGCGCAAAGTCCGCGTAGCGCGCCAGCGCCGGTACGGGTACCGCGGCCGCCTGCGTCCGCCGGGTCGGCAGATAGCCGCCCAGCGCCTCGCGGCGCGCGTGCAGATAGCACAGTTCGGCGCTGTCGGGCGCAGGACGGTAGAAGGCGAGCCTCGCGGCGTCCTCGTCGCTCAGCGGCAGATCAAAGCGGTTACGAAAAGCGATCAGCGCGTCGCGGTCGAGTTTCTTTTGCTGGTGGGTGGTCATCTTGCCCTGACCGGCTTCCCCCATGCCGAAGCCTTTCTTGGTCTGCGCCAGCACCACGCTGGGCCGGCCGCGGGTGGTGATGGCGGCGTGATAGGCGGCGTAGATTTTCACCAGATCGTGGCCGCCGCGTTTGAGGCGGTCGATCTGCTCGTCGGTCAGGCCCTGGGCAAGGGCGGCGAGCGCGGGGTTCTGGCCAAAGAAGTGGTCGCGGTTGTAGCGCCCGTCCTTGGCGGCAAAGGTCTGGAACTGGCCGTCGACGGTGGCGCTGAAGGCGTCGACCAGCGCGTTGTCGTGGTCGCGCGCGAACAGCCCGTCCCAGTCCGAACCCCACACCAGTTTGATGACCTGCCAGCCGGCGCCGCTGAACAGCGCTTCCAGTTCGTCGATGATGCGTCCGTTGCCGCGCACCGGGCCATCCAGCCGTTGCAGGTTGCAGTTGACCACCCACACCAGGTTGTCGAGGCCCTCGCGGGCCGCCAGCGTGAGCGCCGACATGCTTTCCGGCTCGTCCATTTCGCCGTCGCCGAATACGCCCCACACCCGCCGCCCGGCGGTGCTTTGCAGGCCGCGGTGTTCCAGATAGCGCATGAAGCGCGCCTGATAGATCGAACTCAGCGGCCCGATGCCCATTGAGCCGGTGGGAAACTGCCAGAAGTCCGGCATCAGCCAGGGATGCGGATAGCTGGACAGCCCGCGGGCGCCGGCAGTGCGCGCGCCCAACTCCTGCCGGTAGTGGGCGAGGTCGGCTTCGGTGAGCCGGCCTTCCAGAAACGCGCGCGCGTAAATGCCCGGCGCGGAGTGCGGCTGGTAGAACACCAGATCGCCGCCGAAGTCCTCGCTCGGCGCGCGAAAGAAATGATTGAAGCCGACTTCAAACAGATCCGCCGCGCTGGCGTAGCTCGCGATATGCCCGCCCAGTTCGCCGTAGGCCTGATTGGCCCGCGCGACCATGGCAAGCGCGTTCCAGCGCATCATCGAGGCCAGTTTCTCTTCAATGGCCAGATCGCCCGGGAATCCCGGCTGGCGCGCCACCGGCACGCTGTTCACATAGGGCGTGCCATGCGCCGGCTGCCAGCCGATGGCGGGGTCGCGGGCCAGCCGCGAGAGCAGGTCCAGCAACTCATGCGCGCGCTCGCGGCCGGCGTGCTCGACCACCGCCAGCAGGGCGTCGCGCCATTCTTCGTTTTCCAGCGCCAGATCGGGATCGGGGATCGGCGGTTCGGCTGCATTCATCGGGGCCTCCTGTGAACCACGACCCTACGCGCGGCCGCCCGGCAGGTGTGACGGTTATGGCTGTTTAAGCGCGCTTAATGCAGCACAATCTGCTTTCATAAAAATGATCAGCAGCACAATGACCCTCGATTCAATAGATTTGCGGATACTGCGTGAGCTGCAGGCCGACGCCGGCTTGTCCAATGTCGAGCTCGCCCGCCGGGTGCATCTGTCGCCCTCACCCTGTCTGGCGCGGGTCAAGGCGCTGGAAGAGAGCGGGCTGATTCGCCAGTACGTGGCCTTGCTCGACCCGGCGATGCTGGGCCTGCTCTTGAACGTGTTTATTTTCATCAGCCTCAAACAGCAGACCCGCGCGTCGCTGGAAGCTTTTGAAGCGCGGGTCTGCGCGCGGGACGAGGTGATGGAGTGCTATCTCATGACCGGCGATGCGGACTACCTGATCCGCGTCGCGGTGCCGGACATCGGGGCGCTGGAGCGCTTCATCATCGAGGAACTCTCGCCGATGCCGGAGGTAGAGAAAATCCGCTCGAGCTTTGCGCTCAAGCAGGTGCGCTATAAAACCGCCTTGCCCTTGCAGAAAGCCCAGCCTGCCGGCAAGGGGCGCAAGGCCCGCTAGTCGAGCAGGCGCTCGTTCAGCAGACGCGCTCGCCAGTCGGCGATCCAGCCCGGGATTGCCTCCGCCGGCATTGGCCGGGCCACAAAATAGCCCTGCGCGACGTGGCAGCCGCTGGCGCGCACGAAGTCCCAGTCCTCGCGCGTTTCCACCCCTTCGGCTACCGCTTCCATTTTCAGATGTCGGGCCAGATCGAGACTCGCGCGAAAGAAGGACGCCAGCCGCTCGTTGCGCCAGGCGTTGTGGACGAATCCGGCGTCAATTTTCAATTCGTCAAACAGCAGATCGCGCAATACGACCAGCGAAGAATGGCCGGTACCGAAGTCGTCGATCGACAAGCGGAAGCGCTTGAGATGCAGCCGCGCCAGCACGTCCAACACGGTGGCGAGATCGAGCATCAAACGGCTTTCGGTCACTTCCAGCACCAGCATGGCGGGGTCGGCTCCGGCAGCCAGCGCCTCGTTGATGATGATGTCGGCGCTGTTGACCTCGGCGAGATTCTCCATCGACAGATTAACCGCCACTTTCAGCGACAGCCCGGCCAGTTGCCATGCCCGGGTCTGCCGTGCGGCCTCGCCGTACACACAATGGGTTAGCGCGTTGATGAGTCCGTGTTCTTCTGCGATGCCAACAAAAAATGCCGGCGCAACGAGACCGTCTTCGGGATGTTGCCAGCGCACCAGGGTTTCCACGCCAACCACGTCGCCGCTGGTCGTCAGCACTTTGGGCTGATAGAAGTTTCGCAGTTCGCCCTGCGCGATGGCCGCGGCGACGCGGGTCGGCGAGTAGCGCGGCGACGCGCCTGCCGGGCCGTCCCGTCGGGTGCGGGCGGCGAGGTCCCGGCATTGCTCCAGCAAGGGCGAGAGCAGTTCCGGCCGGGGTGGCTTGCGGAGGGCGCCGGCCACGTTCAGCCCGCGCACGCTGGCGAGCATCGAGGTGGCGCGCACCATCGCCTCGTCTTCGCCGCTGACCAGCACGATGCCGCCGCTGAACCCGCGCTCGGCGAGCAGACGCACGAAGGCCACGCCGTCGATGCCTGGCATGTTGATGTCGAGCAGGATTGCCTGCGGCGTCACTTCCCCCGCGGCCAGCGCGGCCAAAGCCGCTTCGCCCTGCTCGTAGCAGACGACGTCCGCGTAGCCGAGACGCCGCAACATCCCGCGCATCAGCTTCAACAGGAAGGGCTCGTCGTCAATGATGAGAATCTGCATCAGGACGCTATCGGCCATTGGCGGAGTCTCCTCAGCGGGCCCCGAGCGCGCGGTCGAGTTCGGCCTCGACGGTGGCGAGTTCGCCGAGCAGGCCCGCCAGCAGCGGCCCTGCCTTGGCTTCGTCTCCGGCTTTAGCCGCCTGTTCGAGCGCTTCGCAAGCCGCACCCAGCGCCAGCGCGCCAATGCTCCGCGCGGCAGATTTGAAGCGGTGGGCGGCGCGTCCGAGTTCGGCCAGCTGCCCGGCCGCTGACAGCGCGCGCAAGGTCTCGCCGGTGGCCGGCGTGGAATGGCGGAAGTCGGTCAGTAATTCGTTGAGAGTGTCCGGGTCGTCGCCGACCAGACCGCGCAGCACAGCGAGATCCAGATGCACGGCGCTGTCGCTGGGCGGGCTGCTCGCGGCGGCCGACGGGCTGGGCAAGGCCGGCAGCCATTGCTCGAGCAGGCGTTGCAGTTCGGGCAAGGGCACGGGCTTGGTCGCGTAGCCGTCCATGCCGACGCTCAGACAGTGCGCGGCTTCGTCCTTCAGGACATTGGCGGTCAGCGCGACGATCGGCGTACGGGGGCGCCCGAGGCGGACTTCCTCGGCCCTGATGGCGGAGGTGAACTGATAGCCGTCGACCTCCGGCATATGCAGATCCGTCAGCACCAGCGGGTAGCGCGTCTGTTGCCACATCTGCAGCGCTTCGCGGCCATTGACGGCGACATCGGCCGCGCAGCCCAGCAGCCCCAGCTGACGCCGGATGACGGTCTGGTTGATTTCGTTGTCTTCGGCGACCAGCACCAAGCGGCCCAGCGCCAGCGCCTCTGCCCGGGAGAGCAGGGTCTGATGTCCGGTACCGGCGTTCAGCGTCAGGGCCGGCGACTCAGGCAGCAGGCCGCTCAGGCGCGCGACCAGGCTCGTCAGCTTGCGGCGGGTAATGACGTTCCCGTCGACCAGCATGAGGCCCTCGGCGGCCCGCCGCGGCAGCCGCCGATGCCCGTGTTCCAGCACCAGCATGCGGGTGCCGGTCGGCACCGCGAGCCTGGCGGCAGCGAGCAGCGTGGCCTCCGGGAGTTCGTTGTTGGCGTTTACCACCACCCACAAATGGGCATCGCGAAGCTGCAGCGCCTGCTCGATGTCGGGGACCTGTCGCAGCTGGCCGCCGGCCTGCGCGAGATAGGCCACGTAGCGCGCGGTCACCGCGTCGCCCGGCCCGACGACCAGACAATCGAGGCCGCTGAGCGGCGGCTCCGTCAAACGCTCAATGAGCGTAAAGGGCAAGCCGACGACAAACACGCTGCCGACGTCCGGCGTGCTTTCGACCGACAGCTGACCGCCCATCAGGTCGACCAGCCGCTTGACGATCGCCAGCCCAAGGCCGGTACCGCCATAGCGGCGGGTGGTCGAGGCGTCAGCCTGCTCGAAGGAATTGAACAGGCGGGCAAACGCTTCGGGGTGCATGCCGATGCCGTTGTCGCGGACGCTGAAGTTGACCCAGCAACCTTGGTCTTCGGTACGCGCCACCGTAATCTCCACATCAACCTGGCCGGGACGTGGCAGCTGGCTGGAGAACTTGATCGCGTTGCTGATCAGGTTGTTCAGCACCTGACGCAGACGCAGATAGTCGCCCTGCAGCAGTTCGGGCAGGGCCGGATCCAGCGTCAGGTTGAGGTCGACGCGCTTCCGACGCGCGAAGTGGTCCATCAGCGTCAGCACCTGCTCCAGCTGGTCGTCGAGGACAAATTCCTCTGACACCACGTCCAGCTTGCCGGCTTCGATCTTCGAGAAGTCGAGCACGTCGTTGATGATGCCGAGCAGCGCCTGCGCGGAGTCGCGCACCACGCCCAGCATTTCCATTTGATCGGACTGCAGGCTGGTCTGGGCGAGCACATCCAGCATACCGATCACGCCGTTCATGGGCGTACGGATTTCGTGGCTCATCGCGGCCAGGAAGGCGGACTTCGCCGCATTCGCGGCATCGGCAGCCTCCCGCGCGCTCTGCAGTTCGCGGGTGCGGTCGCTGACCAGCGTTTCCAGATGATGGCGATGCTGGCTCAGTTCTGCCTCCACCAGTTTGCGCTCGGTGATGTCACGCACCACGCTGACGTACATCGGCTTGCTGTCAACCACGAAGCTCGCGATGCGGTTATCCATCGCAAAGCGGCTGCGGTCGCGGCGCAGCCCGGTGAGTTCGACCGCGCTGCCGTAAGTCGAACCGTGGTGCTCTTCCAGCACCTTGCGCAGCCGTTGCCGGCTGTCGGACTGTGGGTCCAGCAACAGGCTGTAGTGCTCGCCCAGCACCTGCGCTGCGCTGTGCAGGAAGATGGCCTCGGCGGCCTTGCTGAAGAGCGTGATCCGCCCCTGATCGTCGGTGACCAGCACGCCGTCGTGCATGTTGTCGAGGACGGCCCGCAGGTGTTCGGTCTGTCCCGAGAGCTCGCGCAGTTGGCGCGCAATCTGCGCGGTCATCTCGTTGAAGGCGTTTGCCAGGTTGCGGACTTCGGTCGACCCTGCCGCCGCCTCGATGGGCTCGAAGTGTCCCGCTTTGACCGCCGCCGCGGAACGCGCGATCCGGTCCAGCGGTTCCACGATATGTCGACGGCTGAGCAGCAGGGCCAGGCCGGTGACCATGATCATCATCAGAATGTCGGGCAGCCGCTCAAGGAAGGCGTGGCGGGTCGCTTCGCGCAGACCCGGCCCAAGGTCGTAGCGTAAATACACCGCGCCGCGTTCATCGGCCCGGAGTTCGTGCGAGTCCGGCGGCGGCTGATAGGCGCCAACAAAGCGGAGCGCCAAGGCCTCTTCGACATCGGTCGCCACCTGCGCCAGACGGCGAGCGAGCGCCTGTTCCAGCAGCGCCCGGCCGGTGGCGCTTTCGAGCTCAGGATAGGGGTGTCCGATAAGCGCCCGGTTGTTGGCAAACAGGACGGCGCCTGCCCCGTCAACGACCACTGCCTCGATCAGCGAAGGCTCTGAACTGATGAGCGAGAGTTCCTCGCGCACCAGACGGGGGTCACTGACCGCATAGCGCTCGGCGTAGCGGATCAGCCGGGCCCCGACCTGACGCGCCATCCGCTCGGTCTGTCTGATGGCCTCGTGACGGTAGTCCTGCCGGGCGATGCTGATAGACATCAGCGCCACCACGATCCATAGCACGAAGAGCAGCGCCGGGCCGGCGAAGCGTAGCGAGCCGAGTCGCCGGAAATCGAGCCGCATCAGCCGGTGGCCGCCGGCAGAAAGCGCGACACGGCGAGGCCCTTCACGTCAAGCGTGGCGTCCAGCAGGCGCGCGTCGAGCATGATGTCGCGGACGATAGCCGCTGACTGTTCAAGCCGCGGGGACGTGCCCTCCAGCCACAGCCGGTTGGCCGCCAGATCCGGCAGGTCGATGCCCTCATAGGCGGCGGGTAAAACGTCGGGCGTGATTTCAAGGCCGGCGGCGAGCAGCGGCGTCACCGCGGCGACGTCCTGCTTGAAGCGCGCGCGGGCGGCGAAGAAGGCTTTGACCAGTTCGTGGAGGGCAAGCGGATTTTGCGCCAGCGCGCGCTCGGTGACGGCGAGGCAGTCAAGGATCTGGCCGCCCATGCTCGCGCTGTCGAAGACCCGGACGCCGCCCAGTGTTTCCAACTGAGGAACCACCGGGTTGAAGCTGACGACCGCATCGACTTTGCCTGATTGGTACAGGCCGAGATGCTCGTCCACCGTGGCGTAAATCAGCGTGACATCGGCTGGCGTCAGACCCATCTGGCGCAGGAAGGTATGCAACATCATGGCGCCGACCGCGGTTTTCTCCACGCAAATGCGCTTGCCCCGCAGGGCGCCGGGCGAGGTCAGTTCGGGGCGCGCAATGACCGCATCGGCTCCCAGCGACTGGTCTATGACCGTCACCACCGCGAGTTTCACCCCGTTAGCGCTGGCGGTAAGGACTTCGTCCAGCGTCAGTCCGGCGGCGTCGATCAGATCGCCGGCCAGGGCCTGCATGACCACGGTGGCGGACGGCATTCTGATCATCCGGATGCGTCGGCTATCCAGCAGTTTCAGGCTTTCGGCCAGATACATCAGTTCGTAGCCCGGCCACAGATTGGAGCCCACCCGCAGCAAGGGCTCCTCATGGCCGCAGGCGCCCAGCAGGCCGACGCTCGCGCTTCCGGCGACGGCCTGCAAAAAGCGACGACGGGTGAGGGCAGCGGGCATCGGGGTGTCTCCACGGGCGTGAACCAAAGTGTGAATGGTGCAGTCGGCCGCGCCAATGCGCCAGCGCGGGCCGGGTCAGGGCGGGGACGGCGTGCTGTTCAGCGCCTGCCCGATCGGCCCACAATGCGCGCATCTGCAATCTTGAGAGGATGCCGTCTGATGAGCCTGCACGAGCCCCTTGCCCTGCACGCCGCTGCGCTGGAAGAGTCGCCGCTGGTCGCCCGCGCGCGCGAATTGTTTCCGCTGATCCGGGCCAACGCTGCGGACACCGAGGCCGGTCGCCGTGTCGTCGACGCCAATATCGAGGCGCTGCGCGAGGCCGGCCTGTTGCGGGTCTCGACGCCGCGCCGCTTCGGAGGACATGAAGCCGGCTTGCGCACGGCGATAGCAGTATCGGGCGAAATTGCCCGCGCCTGTGGCTCCACGGGCTGGGTGACCGCGCTGACCAATATGTGCTCGTGGGTCATCGGGCTCTATCCGGAGCGGGTACAGCAGGAAGTGTTCGGCGCCAATCCGGACGCCCGGGTGGCGGCGGTCGTGGCGCCGCGATCCACGGCGCGCAAGGTCGAGGGCGGTTTTGTGGTCAGCGGCCGCTGGCCCTGGGCCTCGGGTTGTCTGCACGCGCAGTGGGCGACGCTGGGCATCCCGGTGGTGGACGAGGCGGGCAATATGGTCGATCAGGGCCTCGCGCTGTTTCCCATGCAGGATTTATCGATCGACGACACCTGGCATTCCACCGGCATGCGCGGCAGCGGCAGCAATACGCTGGTTGCCAACGAGGTGTTTGTGCCGGCGTATCGCGTGATGTCGCTGACGCAGGCCATTGAGGGCATTTATCCGACCGAGCACGGCGGCATTGAGCCGCTGTATCGCGCGTCCTTCATGCCGGTGCTGGTCATTATTCTGATTGGGCCGCCGCTGGGGCTGGCGCGCGCGGCGCTGGAGGCGGTCGCCGAGACGCTGCCGACGCGCGGCATTCAGTACACCACTTACGAGCGCCAGACCGACGCCCCGGTCACGCATATGCAGATGGCCGAGGCCGCGATGCTGATCGACGCCGCGCACATGCACGCCGGGCGCGCGGCCGACGACATTGACCGCGCCATGTACAGCGGTACGGCGCTCGATTTGGCGGCGCGGGCGCGCATCCGCATGGACTGCAGCCGCGCGGCCCATCTGTCCAAACAGGCGGTCGATACGCTGCTGCATGCCAGCGGCGGCTCGGCTTTCGCCGAGTCCAATCCCCTGCAGCGAATCTGGCGTGATGTGAACACCGCCGCCCTGCACGGCATTCTGACTCACAGCACCAATCTGGAAATGTACGGGCGCATTCTGCTGGGCTTGCCGCAGAACTCGCCTTTGATTTGATCTTAGCCGGCGCGCCGCCGGGCAGGAGTTTTGACTGATGAGTGGAGCATTGGAAGGCATCAAGGTCGTTGACCTGTCGCGCGTACTGGGCGGGCCTTACTGCGGCCAGATGCTGGCGGATCACGGCGCCGAAGTGATCAAGGTAGAGCCGCCGCAGGGCGACGAAACCCGCGGCTGGGGCCCGCCCTTTGATGCCGAAGGGATCTCGGCCTATTTCTCCGGCATCAACCGCAACAAGCGCACGATTGCGCTGGACTTGTCGGTTTCGGCAGGGCGCGAGGTGTTGCTCAAACTGCTGGCTGAGGCCGACGTGCTGATCGACAACTTCAAGACCGGCACCATGGAGAAGTGGGGCATTGGCTATGCCGACACGCTGTCGCAGCAGTTTCCGCGGCTGATTCACGCCCGGGTGTCCGGCTTTGGCGCCGACGGTCCGCTGGGCGGTTTCCCGGGCTACGACGCGATGATTCAGGCCTCTACAGGTCTGGTCTCGGTCAACGGCTCGCCCGACAGCGGGCCGGTGCGCATCGGCGTGCCGGTGGTCGATCTTTCCACCGGCATGAACGCCTGCATCGGCATTCTGATGGCGCTGTACGAACGCACGCGTTCCGGCAAGGGACAGTTCGTCGATGCGACTTTGTACGACAGCGCGATCGCGCTGCATCAGCCGCACGCGCCCAACTATTTCGTGGGCGGCGTGAAGCCAAAGCTCCATGGCAACAGTCACGGCAATCTCGCGCCCTATGCCAACTTTCCCACCAAGGGCCGCAACATCGTGATCGGCGCCGGTAACGACGGGCAGTTCCGCAAGCTATGTCAGCTGCTCGGCAAGCCCGAACTGGCGGACGACGCGCGCTTCAAGACCAATGCCGACCGCGTCGCCAACAAGCCCGCGCTGGAAGCCGAACTGCGCGAACTGACCAAGGACCGCGACGGCGAGCCGTTTTCGGTCGAGCTGATGGAAAACGGCGTGCCCTCCGGCGCGGTGCTGGAAGTGCCCGACGTGATGGAACATCCGCACACCCGGCATCGCGGCATGGTGTGGGAGAAAGACGGCTGGCGAAACGTCGGGAATCCCGTGAAATTGTCGCGTACGCCAGCCAGCCCGCGCAGCAAACCGAAGACTTTTGGGGCAGATACCGCTGCGGTGTTGGCGGAGCTTGGGTACTCGGCGGCCGAGGTTGAGGCCTTGGTGGCGAGCGGGGTGGCGCTGACGGCGGTCCGCAAGGGGTAGGTGGCTCGGGATAAATGAAGACGAGGGCGGTTCGCCGCTGACGCCCGCCGCGACAAGCCAGCTGCCCGAAGCAAGCAGCGCAGCGAGAAGCATGGCCCCGTGCCAGCGACTGGAGACGAGCGTATGTATCGACAGAGCCCGTTCATTGTTTTTGGCATGCCGGGCGCGGCGACGACCCCGTCGGCGCCTCACGTGTTGAGTGGCCGGACCTGGTGACGAACATCGCTCACAAACGAATATTGCTGACCGGCGCAACAGGCTTTGTCGGCCGCCACGTGTTGCGCCAACTCCTCGTGCGCGGGGTTGCTGTGACGGTGGTAATCCGGTCGGGCACTGCAGCTCGTCTTGGCGAGTTCGCCGGGCTGGTCGAATTAATCAGCACCGACGACCTGTTTCAGGAAAGCGCCGTCTGGTGGCGAAGCGCCTGCGCAGGGATCGACACCGTGCTCCACCTGGCCTGGTACGCGAAGCCTGGCGAGTACCTTCAGTCGCCGCGCAATCTGGACTGCCTGCAAGGCACGCTCACGCTGGCGCGCGGGGCTGCAGATGCTGGTGTCAGGCGCTTTGTGGGCGTCGGCACCTGTTTTGAATATGACCTGGCCTACGGTCAGCCTGAAGGCTACTTGAGCACCGATACGCCTCTGCGGCCGGCGACCCCCTATGCGGCCTGCAAGGTCGCTGCCTTTGTCACCCTGGCGCAATGGCTCGCGACCCAGTCGGTAGAGTTTCTCTGGGGGCGGCTGTTTTACCTTTATGGTGAGGGCGAGAATCCCCAGCGTCTGGTGCCCTACCTGCACGCGCAGCTGCGCGCCGGCGAACCCGTGGCGCTGACCAGCGGTGCACAGGTTCGTGATTTTCTGGACGTCGGTGAGGCGGCCGAACAACTCGTGGCGGCGACGCTGGGGCGGGTTCAGGGGCCGCTGAATATCTGCTCAGGAGAGGGCATTACGGTGCGCGCGCTGGCTGAAGGTATCGCGGATAACTACAAGCGCCGTGACCTCCTGCGGTTTGGCGCCCGGCCAGACAACGGCTTCGATCCACCCTGTGTGGTCGGGGTGAGGGCGCCCGCGTGAGTGAAACAAGCGCGCCCGAACGCGAAACCGGGCAGCAGGTTCTTTATTGTCAGCGCGATTTTCCGGTTTTTCAGAACCGGATGTATGCCACGGCGGCTGATGCCCTTGCCTGTCCCCGCGGCGATATCGAACTCGTCGAGGACGAACTGACGGGCCTGGTTCACAACGCCGCATTCGACCCTGCGCTGATGGTGTATGACCGTGACTATCAGAACGAGCAGGGGGTAAGTCCGGCATTCAGGGACCATCTGCATGCGGTCGCCGAACTGGTGGAAGCCCGGTTGGGAAAAGCTGGGTTGATCGAAATTGGCTGCGGTAAAGGCTTCTTCCTCGACATGCTGGCGGCGCGTGGAAGCGAGATCTCAGGCTTTGATCCGAGCTACGAGGGCGATAATCCGCTTATTCATCGCCGCTACTTCAGCGCCGGAGAAAATATCCGTGCAGGCGGCTTGATCATGCGGCACGTGCTTGAGCACGTGCGGGACCCCTACGCGTTTCTGCAGACAATCCAGCAGTCTAATGGGGGCGGTGGCCTGCTCTACATTGAGGTTCCCTGCTTCGACTGGATCCTTGACCAACGCGCCTGGTTTGACGTGTTCTACGAGCACGTGAACTACTTCCGTCTGCCGAACTTGCTGGGCATGTTCGGGACGGTGCTGCATGCCGAACGCCTGTTTGGCGGACAATATCTGGGCGTGGTGGTTGAGTTGGCGAGCTTGCGGCCGCCGCGCAAAACGGTCGGCAAGCCACTGGTCTTGCCGGCGGATTTTGGCCGGATTTCACTCCGACGGAAGCCACAAGGCGCGGTAACCGCGATCTGGGGAGGCGCGTCAAAAGGGGTTATCTTTTCGCTGCTATGCCAACGCGCGGGGCATTCCGTGGAGGTGGTTATTGATATCAATCCGGCCAAACAGGGACGCTATTTGCCCGGCACCGGGTTGCGGGTGCAATCGCCAGCGGAGGCGCTGCCTGCCTTGCCGGATGGCAGTGTCGTCTACGTGATGAATCCCATGTACCTGTCAGAAATCCGCGAGATGGCCGGCCCGCGTCTGCGCTGTGTCGGCGTGCGTAACGAGTGATTGAGCCTGTGCGATCGGCTAGAACTGTGTGCCCGATGGTGTGTATTAGCCTGCCCCCAGTCAGCGCGTCGGGCGGGTCTTTGACCGGCATATTGCACGCTGTGGCATCTTTGCCCGCATTCGTGACGCCGGGGAGTCTTGCCCTCCGGAACACCCGGGCACAGGACCATCGCAATGGCCTACTTTTTTGAGGATCTCTTTCATGACATCTAATCTGTCGATAGCGGGAGCGTCCGCCGACACGAGCCGCGTGCGGCGGGCTGAGCCATGAAGGCAGTCATCCTTGCTGGCGGCCTTGGCACTCGCATCTCGGAAGAGACCCACCTTAAGCCAAAGCCGATGATTGAAGTCGGCGGCAAGCCCATTTTGTGGCACATCATGAAGATGTATGCCGCACACGGCGTCAACGAATTCATCATCTGCTGCGGCTACAAGGGTTACGTCATCAAGGAGTACTTCGCCAACTATTTTTTGCATATGTCGGACGTCACCTTTGACATGGCGCGTAACCACATGGAGGTGCACGAGCAAAAAGCCGAGCCGTGGCGCGTCACGCTGGTCGATACCGGCGAGCACACCTTGACCGGCGGCCGTCTCAAACGCGTTGCGAATTTTCTGGCGGGTGATGAACCATTCTTCTTCACCTACGGCGACGGGGTTGCTGATGTCGACTTCTCGGCGCAACTCGCTTTCCATCAGGCTCATGGCAGGATGGCCACGGTGACCGCGGTCCAGCCGCCTGGGCGATATGGCGCCTTGCAGTTGGAAGACGGCGTGGTGACCGGCTTTGCCGAGAAACCCCGTGGCGATGGCGGGACCATCAACGGCGGCTTTTTTGTGCTGTCATCGCGCTGCATCGATTTCATCGAGGGAGATTCGAGCAGCTGGGAAGCGGAATCGCTGCCGCTTCTGGCCACGGCGGGTGAACTGGTGGCCTACGGTCACGGCGGCTTCTGGCAAGCGATGGATACCCTGCGCGACAAAAATCTGCTGGAAGATCTGTGGCAGTCCGGCGAGGCCCCATGGAAGACCTGGACTTGATGCCCACGGCCGCGTTTTGGCGCGGTCGGCGAGTGTTGCTGACCGGCCACACCGGCTTCAAGGGCGCATGGCTCGCCCAGTGGCTGATCATGCTGGGTGCGAAAGTCACGGGCATCGCCCTGCCGCCAGACACGAGTCCCAACCTGTTTGCAGCGGCCCGCCTTCAGGAACTGCTGACAAGTCATCTCTGTGATCTGCGTGACGCTGCTACCCTGCGCGCACTGGTAGCGGCGAGTGAGCCCGAAATCGTGTTCCATCTGGCAGCGCAGGCGCTGGTGCGGCGGAGTTATCGCGAGCCGGTTAACACTTTCGATACCAACGTGATGGGCACCGTGCATTTGCTGGAGGCGCTGCGTTACACGCCTTCGGTGCAAGCGGCGGTGGTGGTGACCAGCGACAAGGTCTATCGCAACGATGCGGTGCGACATGCGCCCTTCAAGGAAACCGATCCACTAGGCGGGCATGACCCCTACAGCGCGAGCAAAGCGGCCTGCGAAATTGTGGTGGCCTCGTACCGTGATTCGTTTTTGCGCGAGCAGGGCGTGGTGGTTGCCACGGCGCGGGCTGGCAATGTCATTGGCGGCGGTGATTGGGCTGAGGACCGTCTGATTCCAGACGCTATCAAGGCCTGGCTTGCGGGTGATGCGCTCAAAATCCGCAAACCGGAGGCACTGCGTCCGTGGCAGCACGTGCTGGAGCCGGCACGGGGCTACCTGCTGCTCGCCGAGCAAATTGCCGCGCGCCCTGGCCTTGTCGGTGCCTACAATTTTGGCCCGGTGGCCGAGCAGGCGGCATCGGTGCGCACGGTGGTTGATCTGGCCGTTGCGGCCTATCAAAAAGGGGAAGTCGTCTACGCCGAGGATCTCAGCGATCCGCACGAGGCTCAGTGGCTGGCGCTTGATCCGACCCGCGCCCGCATCGAACTTGGCCTCGAAGCGCGATGGCCGCTGAAACAGGCGATCGACAGAACCATCGGCTGGTACCGGGCTTATGCCGAAGGCCGCTGCGCGCGCGCGCTGTGCGAGTCCGACCTGCTGGCTTACGGGGCGGTGAGATGAGTCGTTTTACGACCGCGAACACGCCGCTGAGCGGCCTGATAAGGCTCGAGCGGCAGCGCCACAGTGACACGCGTGGTTTTCTTTCGCGCCTGTTCTGTGCCGACGAAATGCGCACCTTTGGCTGGCCCGGGCCGGTGGCCCAGATCAACCATACCGTCACCATGGCGCGCGGCGCAGTCCGCGGCTTGCACTTCCAGCAAGCACCGCATGCGGAGTACAAGCTGGTGAGTTGCCTGAAGGGCGAGATTTTCGACGTGGCGGTCGATTTGCGGCAGGGATCGCCCACTTTCCTGCAATGGCATGCCGAGCGGCTGTCGGCAGACAATCTGCGGGCCCTCCTGATTCCAGCCGGATTCGCACACGGCTTTCAGACGCTCAGCACAGACTGCGAACTGCTCTATCTGCACAGCGTCCCTTATGCGCCGGACGCAGAATGCGGCTTGTCCGCCACCGACCCGCGTCTTGCTATCGCGTGGCCGCTGACCATCACCGAACGCTCGGCGAGAGACAGCGCTTTCTCGCCGCTACGCCCGGACTTCGCTGGAATTGAACTGTGAACTGTCGCCACTGCGAAACACCGCTCGCGCTGGATTTTCTCGATCTCGGTAGCGCGCCGCCATCGAATGCCTTGCTGACTGCCGAGTCATTGTTGCGGCCGGAAAAGTGGTACCCGCTACAGGTCAAAGTGTGTACGACCTGCTGGCTGGTGCAGACCATTGATTACGCGGACCGCGCCGAGTTGTTCGCCGAGGATTACGTTTATTTCAGCTCGTATTCGAGCTCCTGGGTGCGCCACGCCGCGCGCTATGTCGAGGCCATGGTCGAGCGCTTTGCACTGACTACCAGAGCGATGGTGGTGGAGGTGGCTGCCAACGATGGCTACTTGCTGCAGTTTGTGCGCGAGCGTGGCATTCCCTGTCTGGGCATTGAACCCACCGCCAGCACCGCCAGCGCGGCGCGCGCGAGGGGCATCGAGATCGTCGAGAGTTTTCTGGGCCGGGCGCTTGGCCAGCGACTGGCGGGCGAGGGTGGGGCTGCGGATCTCATCGTCGCCAACAACGTGCTGGCGCATGTGCCAGACATCAACGATTTTGTCGCCGGGATCGCCGCACTGCTGAAACCGCAAGGCGTGGTGACATTTGAGTTTCCGCACCTTGCGCAACTCGTCGCGGAGCGTCAGTTCGACACCGTGTACCACGAACATTTCTCTTATCTCTCGGCGCTGGCCGTCACGCGCATCCTTGAGCGCAACGGACTGCAGGTGTTTGATCTCGAGGCCTTGAGCACCCATGGCGGCAGTCTGCGCGTGTTTGCGCAGCGCACCGGTAGTGGCCGCCAACCGGTGCAGCCCTCGGTGGCCGACATGCTGGCACGGGAGCGGTTGCTTGGACTGGAGTCCAGCGCGTTTTATGTGAAATTCCAGACACTGGCGAACCGCATCAAGAACGATTGCCTCGCGTTTTTGCTCGAGGCTCACAAGGCCGGCAAGACAGTGGCCGCCTATGGCGCGGCTGCCAAGGGCAACACCTTGCTGAACTACGCCGGCGTTAAGCCCGATCTTTTGTCGTTTGTCGTCGACAAGAATCCGCAGAAACAAGGACGCTACCTGCCCGGGAGCAGGATCCCCATTGGCGACCCAGACTGGCTGCGTCAACGAAAACCGGACTACGTCGCCATCCTGCCGTGGAATTTGCGCGACGAAGTGGCCGAGGAAATTGCCTGGGTCGCGGAGTGGGGCGGGCGGCTAGTGACGTTCGTGCCCGGATTGCACGTGTGGTGACGCTCGCCCAGTCAGCGCTGAGTAGCCTGACGACGGGGCGCATCTCGACCCGAGCGCGACGGCTCCGACTGGCGACAGCAACGCAATTTAGCCCTCCCAGATCGGCACGCCTGCCCGCCGCAGGTGACGCTTCGCTGGCTTATCACTCTAAATCGGACGAATCATCATGAGCGAGCAGTCGCGGACCTTTGCGGAAGAAGTTGCCCAGAACATTGTGGCGCAAGCGGAAGATGACCAACTCAGGCAAAGGTCCAGAGACTGGATGGTCGACACGATCCGTCACAAGTATTCATACAACTTTTCCTGGTTGGGTCGACCCATTATTCAGTATCCGCAAGATATCGTGGCGATGCAGGAACTACTGTGGAAAGTCCAGCCGGATCTGATTATCGAAACCGGCATTGCCCATGGCGGCTCTCTGATTTTTTCAGCCTCAATGCTCGAATTAAACGCGATCTGCGGCGGTCCGGCAGATGCCGAGCTCATCGGAATCGATATTGATATCCGCGAGCACAATCGCGTCGCGATCGAGGCCCACCCCATGGCGCGACGCATCCGGATGATTCAGGGTTCCAGCGTTGATCCGGCGATTGTCCGTCAGGTTGCGGACGTGGTGCGGCATAAAAAGTCCGTTATGGTCTGTCTCGACAGTAATCACACGCACGAACACGTGCTGGCTGAACTCTGCGCTTACGCGCCATTCGTTACACCCGAAAGCTATTGCGTCGTGTTTGATACGGTGGTGGAGGACCTGCCGGCCGCGCTTTACCCCGACCGGCCATGGGGGCCGGGCAATAGTCCGAAGAGTGCGGTCCGGGTGTTTCTGGAGGCGAATCCACAGTTCGAAATAGAACAGGCTATCCAGCAGAAATTGCTGGTCACGGTCGCGCCAGACGGATTTCTGAAACGTGTGCGTTAGTCGCCTCGCTGCGTTTTGCAAGACGATTGCTTGAGCCTTGGTGGTAGTCCCCTGCCGCAGTTCCGCTGAAAACGCGGCCTGCTCAATCGCTTAACGCCTATGAATATTCGACACAACCTCATCGCCAATTTTGTGGGCCAAGGCTGGGTCGCTGCTGTTTCTCTGGCCTTTATTCCGCTCTACATCAGATATCTAGGCATGGAGGCCTATGGCCTGATTGGATTTTTCGCGCTCTTGCAGGGCTGGCTCGCGGCGCTGGATATGGGACTCACCCCAACCCTGTCCAGAGAAATGGCACGCTACGCGGCCGGGCAGCATCAGCCGCGAGACATCTGCGAAATATTCACGTCGATAGAAACCACCTTCCTGGTGATAGCCGGTCTCATCGCCTTGGGCCTCATGGCGTTAGCTGGCGTGATCGCGAGCGCTTGGTTACAGACCAGCCAGATCAACTTGTCATCACTTACAACGGCCTTGATGCTGATCGCATGGTTGATCGCGTTCAGGTGGCTGGCAGGATTGTACAAAGGGGCGATCAACGGCTTGCAGAATCAGGTTTGGTTGAACGCCTGCGTGGCAGGCTTTTCGACCCTGCGCGCGGTCGGCGTGTTGGCCGTGCTGCACTGGCTTTCATCAAGCATTGAAGCGTTTTTCCTCTACCAGTGTCTGCTGACGCTGATAGAAGCGGCAGTGTTGCGGGCACGGTTGCTTTCTTATCTGCCCAACGTGAATCCACCCGCCAGGCCCAGCCTGAGAGCGCTAGCAGGGATCTGGCAATTCGCCGGCGGCATGTTGCTTATCACCGCGCTGGCGACGCTGCTAACCCAGGTCGACAAGCTCATGCTGTCGCGCATGCTGTCGCTGGCGCAGTTCGGCAGTTACTCGCTGGCCAGCTCGCTTTCCATGACCCTGAGCGCGTTCGCCGCATTGGTGTTTACCGCCATTTATCCCCGCCTGACGGGATTGGTTACGCAGGTCGGCGAATCAACGATCGCCGCGCACTATCATCAGTACGCGCAACTAATGAGCATGATCACGATTCCGCCAGGGTTGGTGCTGGCGTTCTTCGCGGATAGGGTGATGTTCGCGTGGACTGGGGATCCCAAACTGACGGCAGAGGTTGCGCCGCTATTGTCGATTCTCGCGCTTGGCTCGCTGTTCAATGCCTTGATGCACCTGCCTTACGCATTGCAATTGGCCTATGGATGGACACGCTTTGCCATCAGTATGAATCTGATTTCGGTACTGTTGCTCGTGCCAGCAACCTATTGGAGCGTTTCACATCACGGTCCCATCGCGGCGGCGGTGGTATGGATGCTGCTCAACTTGGGCTACCTCCTGGTGGGCGTCCCATTGATGCATCGACGTCTTTTGCGTGGTGAATGCTCTCGCTGGTACCGGTTTGATATCGGCCTGCCGCTACTGACAGGGACGCTGGTCATCGGCACGGTCTTCTATTTTGTGCGAGGCACTGCACTCGAAGATCGCGGTGCAAGCCTTGGTGTTGTGCTGGTGGCAGGCGCGCTGTGTACGATCGCGACGATCTTGTCCACTCCATTTGGCATACAGATGTTGCGAGGGGTGATCAAGTCGGGCAGCTTAACCATCCCGCGCTGAACTTCCAGTAGCATCGTGCACGCGTTCTGCAGGGTGCGAAATGCCGCCACAGACTATGTTCGCCATAGGCGCTGGCGCCCCGTCATTGAAACCGTTGAGTGCGTTCCCAAACGGCAAGCGAAACGACTATGAACAACCCACTTCCGCTCGTGTCTATTGGCATTCCGACATATAACCGATGTGACTTGCTGGCCCGCGCGATTGACTCCGTATTAGGCCAATCCTATCGGGCAATCGAAGTTATCGTGTCTGACAATGCCTCCGTGGACGACACTGAGCGGGTTTGCCGAGAATTTTCGCTGCGAGATTCGCGCCTGCGTTACCATCGTGCGAAGGACAATCAGGGACCCATCTGGAATTTTTCCAAAGTGTTGCGGATGGCCACAGGCGAATACTTCATGTGGCTTGCAGATGATGATTGGATTGACGTTGGCTATGTGGCCGCGTGCTTGTCGCGACTAAGTGTCTCGCCCGACGTCAGTCTGGTTGGAGGGCGGTCTGAGTACATTCGAAACGGAGCCGTGGTTGAGTTGGGCAGCGTGGTTCAGGTGTGCGCTCTCCAGCCTTGGCATAGGGTCTTTTCCTACTATACGCAGGTCTCAGATAACGGAATTTTCTATGGGCTAATGCGGAAATGGCAGGTGGAGAAAGTCCCGCTCCGATGTGAGATGGCGAGTGACTGGCTGTTGGTCGGTGGCCTGGCTTTTCACGGAAAGATTGAAACGCTGGATGAGGTGAAAGTGCATCGGGAACTCGGTGGCGCCACTGCCAGTTTCGCGCAAATTTGCCGAACGCTGGGTTTACCCAGAAGTCACGCGATTTTCCCCGAGCTGACCTTGGCGTTTAACGTCGCCCGGGATGCGCTGGTCAGAGGAGAGGCTTTCTCGAAGTGCCCAACTGCCGAACGGACCCTCTGGGCGAGTTTGCTTTTTGTGGCGGTTTTTGGGCGACAGGTTGTGGTGACATTGTGGCGGCGCCTCACGAGAATCTGTGAACGCTTTCGGAGCCGTTCCACTCGGGCTGCGCGCTAAATTGAGACGCTGCTTGGCTTGATGGACACAATAGAGACCCGCGTAAAACCCACGTCCAGCGGGAAGAGAGACGATGCGCATTTGCTTCGACAGCCAGATCTTCGGCGTGCAGGCCTACGGCGGGATCTCCCGTTACTTTGCCGGGGTGGCGGCCGAACTGCCGCGACTTGGCGAACTGGACATCAGGATTGCAGCGCCCTTGCATATCAACGCCTATCTTGAGCAACTGCCGGCAGGGATGGTGCTCGGCCGACGGGTAGCTAATCCTCGCGGCATCTCCTTGCTTCGCCGTCTGGCCGGCGCCGCGCTGTGTGAACGCACGCAGCGACGTCTCGCGCCGGCGATCGTTCATAAGACCTATTACCACGCTTTCCCGCGGGCCCCGGCGCAGGCCAAGGTGGCCGTGACGGTCTACGACCTTATTCAGGAGCGGTTTCCGCAAGACTTTCCGCCGGGTAATTTCATTCCAAAAATGAAACGTCTGGCGGTTCAGAAGGCGGACCATATCTTCTGCATTTCGGAGCACACCAAACGTGATTTGCTGGCCACCTATCCGGTGGATGAAAGTCGAGTGTCCGTTACGCTGCTGGGATTCGATTCCATGCAGGGGCTGTCGGAGACGGCGAATCCCGTCGAGTTCAGGCGCCGGCTGTTCGGTGGCGATCGGCCGTATCTGTTATTTGTCGGACGCCGGCCTGGCTATAAGAACTTCTGGGGCATGATCAATGCGTTTGCCGCCTCCCCTTGGCTGCGCGAACATTTTGGAGTCTTGTGTTTTGGGGGTGGCAAGTTTGGCGTAGACGAACTTGCGCGACTGCAAGAACTGGGCGTTGCGGATGCCGTGCGGCAGCTGGGCGGTAGCGATGCGGTGCTGGCAGACTGCTATCGACACGCAGCCGTGTTCGTGTTTCCGTCGCTTTACGAAGGTTTCGGGATCCCCCCGCTGGAGGCGATGTCGGTGGCTTGCCCGGTAGTCGCCAGCAACACGAGCTCGATCCCTGAGGTGGTGGGTGACGCGGCAGCCTCTTTCGACCCGGCCTCCGATGAGGCGCTACGCGAAACGCTGGAGCGCCTGCTTAATTCGGACGACGAGCGCATGGAACTCAAGCAACGAGGATTAGCGCGCTGCGCAAGATTCTCATGGCGGCGCTGCGCAGCAGAGACATTAAAGGGCTATCACGCGATGTTACGGCGATGAAAGCGCTGGTCTGTGGCGTTTCCGGGCAGGATGGCACCTATCTGGCGCGCCTGCTGCTGCAAAAGGGATATGAAGTTTGGGGCACCTCGCGCGATGCCCAGATTGCGAGCTTCAGCGGCCTTCATCTGTTGGGCATCCACGCGCAAGTGACGCTGCGCTCAATGGCGCCCAACGATTTCCGTAGCGTGTTCTCAGTCGTCAACGACTGCCAGCCCGACGAGATCTACTTTCTTGCGGGACAGAGTTCGGTCGGACTGTCTTTCGACCAACCGGCCGAAACGCTGGAAAGCATGCTGTTGGGTGCGCTCAACTTGATGGAAGCCATTCGTCTACTAAAGCGCCCGACCCGGCTGTATCACGCCAGTTCCAGCGAATGCTTTGGCGAAATGGGCCAGCCGGCGGACGAGAGCACCTCGTTTGCACCGCGGAGTCCCTACGCGGTGGCCAAGGCCTCTGCGCATTGGCTGGTGGCCAATTATCGCGAAGCCTATGGGCTCTTTGCCTGCAACGGTATTTTGTTTAATCACGAATCACCCTTGCGTCCGTCCCGTTTCGTAACCCGCAAAATCATTGCCGCTGCCTGCGACATCGCGTTGGGCAGCACCCAACGGCTCGCCCTGGGGCGTCTGGATATCGTGCGCGATTGGGGCTGGGCGCCAGAGTACGTCGATGCCATGTGGCGGATGCTGCAAACCGACGAGCCGCAAGATTTCGTCATCGCCACCGGCGAAGCCAATTCGCTTGAGGCCTTCGTCGATGCGGTGTTTTCCAGTCTGGATCTGGACTGGCGTGGGCATGTGGACATCGACACCAGGCTGCTGCGTCCTTCCGATCTGAAATGGAGTCAGGGTAATCCGGCGCGCGCCGAGCGAACGCTGGGCTGGCAAGCCGCCTTCAGGATGCGCGATGTGGCGCGGGAAATGGTGCGCGTTGAGCTCGCGAGCAGACAGCGGACCTAGCGCAAACGCGCCTACATCTGGGGGCAGCGTAAAAATACAAATCCTTCCTCAGAATTTTTACCCTGACCCCAAACGCTTGGCCATGCTCGGCGCCCGCGTCAGGACATCCGTCTTCTGTTGAGCAGGGCAGCCACACAGAGGAAGCCGCCGAACAGCGCAATCAGCACCAGCCCGTATTGGAACAGACGCCGTTCGTGCGCCTGCAACAACTCGTCCAGCCGCGCGACGCCCGCTGCGGCGTGTTCGCTGTCGGCCCGACGTCCCCCCGCTTTCAGTAGCATTTTGATCTAGAGCCAATCCTGCCTTCGGGTTGTGTTGCTTGCCAGTTGTTTCGCATAGGCCGCAGGCGTCATTCCGCCCAGCGCCTTCTTCGGTCTTTCCTCGTTGTACTCTCGTCGCCAACGTTCGATCTCAAACCGGGCATGCGCCAGACTCGTGAACCAGTGTTCGTTCAGGCACTCATCTCGGAGCCGCCCGTTCAGGGATTCAACGTAGGCATTCTGGTTCGGCTTACCGGGTTCAATCAGTTTCAGCGTCACACCCGTCCGGTGCGCCCAGGTCAGCATCGCTCGACCCGTAAACTCCGGGCCATTGTCGGTCCGTATGATCCCGGGCTTCCCGCGACCTGCGCAGATCTCGTCGAGGATGCGAACCAGGTGGTCTCCGCCCATGCTGTGCTCGGCGACTGTCGCCACGACCTCGTGCGTCCCATCGTC
>JAURHQ010000090.1 GCA_030833185.1 Gammaproteobacteria bacterium
AAGCCACCGGTACGGCTGTAAATCTGGGAATTGACGCCAACAACCTCGCCCGCCAGATTAAACAGCGGCCCGCCAGAATTGCCCGGATTGATCGCAACGTCCGTCTGGATGAACGGCACATAGTTCTCGTTAGGCAGGCTCCGACCCTTCGCGCTGACGATACCCGCGGTTACCGAGTGGTCAAATCCGAATGGCGACCCGATCGCCAGCACCCATTCGCCAACTTTCAAGGCCTCCGAGCGCCCGAGTTTGACCGTTGGCAAGTCGCCGTCGGCTTTTACTTTTAGCACCGCGATGTCGCTACGCGGGTCGCTCCCCACCAATTCAGCTTTCAGTTCCCGACGATCGGAGAGCCGCACGATGATTTCGCTGGCGCCTTTCACCACATGGGAATTGGAGATGACGTAACCGTCTTTCGAAATAATAAATCCCGAGCCCAGCGAGGAGGGGCTTTCAGGTCGTTCGCCTTGACCGGGCTGCTGTTCGCCAAAAAAACGTTTGAAAAGGTCGTTGAGCGGGTGGCCGTCCGGCAAGTTCGGCATGCCGCCGGGGAGTTCTTCTTCCGACGGCTCGGCATCTGCCTCTTCATCCACCCTGGACGTGGTGGAAATGTTGACCACCGCCGGGCTGTACTCGCTGACCATTGAGGTGAAATCGGGCAGGCCGCCCAGACTCAATGCTGAGGAGACGCACGGGACCACGGTCATCCAAAGCCCCAGAAGGGTGGACGGCAGGCACGCAAGCAATCGTGTTTGTAGCGGCATGACGGGACTCTATTCGGTAGTTTGCGGCGCTACCGACCCGGCGATTCGCCGGACCGTGGCCTTTGGCACCTCACCCACCACTGTCACCTGATGCTCATGCGCAACCCAACTAAACGCATTCACGGCACCGACCAACGAATAACCGTGCATCGGTGACATGTCCTTGCGCAGTTTTTCAATGAAAACAGAGACAGTGGCCAAGCCGTCAGAATACACGAAATGGCGAACCTGCTGCTGACTTGCCCCAGTCGCCCGGGATTGATCGTGATGTTGCTCGAAGCCGGCTGGCAGCCAGCTGACGATCCAGTCGTGGGGCAGGTCAGCCCCTACCTTCTGCGCGGGTGCTACTGATGTCGCTTCGTGGGTGTAATGCACCTGATGGTCGTCGGGAAGTTCTGAGTGGAAGCGCTCATCTGGCAGAGGGATGCCAACGGATACCTCTGCAAACTGTTCCTGCTCGAGCGAGCGCTGTTCGTTGTCCAGCACCGTCGATTTCAGCAGCAGGCCAGTTTCTTCATCGATCCAGAGCCGGTAGCCGTAGCGGTCCGGGGTCACCGGTGCGACGTGCACCACCTGCGTGGCGCGACCAGCCACGCGATCGCCGCCCTCAATTTCAAGCCTGTAGAGCGCGGCCAGCGTTTCCAGCGGGCCAGCGATATTGAAATTCATCGGGTTGCGAGGTTGCTGCTCTTCAACCAGAACGGCGTCTCGGTCAGCAAATTTGCAAATGACCTTCGAGCCATCCCTGATCACTTCCCGCACCGGTCCGGTCAGAGACACCAGTTTTTCTTGCTCGGTGGGGCCACTGCCGCGATGAACGACCCGCATGGTGTGAATGGAATCACCCCGTTGGTAGACGAAAACCCCTTCGTAATCCAGTTGACGCACGGAAGTCATCATGCGGCCAAGCAATGCTTCCGCGGTCTCTGCCCAAGCCGGGGCACTGATGAACCCGGCAAGCACCAGCCATACCCCGCCCCAGAGTTGTCCTCTTCTGGTCAAGGCTGTCCCTCGTTATGAAAGCCAACGATCCGCACGTAGGGGTGCAGCTTGGGCAGTGTCAATGAATCTCGTTGCTCGTTGAAATTAACGATGTAGCTATTCAGGCGGCGCCGCTGCTCGGCGCGCTCACTCGCGGACACCCCCAGCGCGTCGCCCTGCTCGCCTTTGTGATTGCTGCCAGTCTGCGCAAGTGGGAATTCGGAGGGACCACGGTGCAGACTCACCACCTGCGACACCCCAAACACCCCGACCGCGGCGAGGCTGGCGGCGAGTGCGTGAGCGGGGCGCAACCAGCTCCGTGCGGGCGCTTCGGCTGGCTTTGAGACCGCAATCAGCGGGGGTTCGGCCGCGATGGCCTGGCTGATTCTCGCGCCCAGACCAGCTGCCTCGGCTTCGGCGCCCCCGTCGCGGAGGAGTTCGCCGATCAAGTGGTAGCGCGCCCAGCGCTGCCTGTCGGCTGCGCCATCAGCCGCAAGCAAGCGACTGATTGCCGGGCTTACCTGCTCAAGTTCATCGTCGACGAGGGCGGAAAGCTGTTCCTGATTCAACTCCATACAGCGTGCTCCTACTGCTCGATTAGCGGCTTTAACTGCGCGTCCAGCGCTTCTCGCGCCCGAAAAATTCGGGAGCGGACGGTGCCGATCGGACAGTCCATCGCGTCGGCAATTTCTTCGTAGCTGAGGCCCTCAATCTCGCGCAGGGTAATGGCCGTCCGGAGGTCCTCGGGCAGGGCGGCCATCGTCTTCAAAATGGTCTGCTTGATTTCATCTACAAGTAAGCTCTTCTCGGGGGTGTCCCCATCTGACTGAAGTTCATCCAGCGAGATAGGCTCGCCGTCAGCACCATAGACATCGGCCTCTCTGGGGCGGCGTCCCAATGCGGACAAATGATTTTTAGCCGTGTTGATCGCAATTCGGTAAAGCCACGTATAAAAAGCGCTTTCGCCCCGGAAATTGCCCAGTGCCCGGTAGGCCTTAATAAAAGCTTCCTGCGTCACGTCCAGCGCGTCAGCCGGATTGCGAACGTAGCGGGAGACCAGTTTGACGATGCGATGCTGATACTTCAGCACCAGCAGATCAAACGCGCGTTTGTCTCCACGCTGGACCCTCGCGACCAGTTCTTCATCGGCCAGATGCTCGCCCATCAGGGAAACCTCCCTGATATGATGAGCTGGCATCTTTCGGACGTGTCTGTCGCGTAGACCATAAGGCGGGGATTTGGTTCGGGGGGCAAAGCATCAATTCTCAACGTCTCGAAAGTATACAAGCCGCCCGACGATGACACACCAGCAAGATTATGACGTTCTCGTCATCGGTAGCGGCGCCGCCGGTTTGGCGCTGGCGCTCGAACTGGCCGATGAACTGCGCGTATGCATTCTGGCCAAGGCCGATCTGGCGGAAACCAACACGCGTTACGCGCAAGGCGGTGTTTCTGCGGTCATGGACCCGGCAGACAGCATACAGGCTCACATTGAGGACACCCTGCAGGCGGGTGCGGGACTCTGCCACCGCCCTGCGGTAGAACATATTGTCAGGCATGGCCGCGAAGCGATCCTCTGGCTCCAGTCGGTGGGTGTCCCCTTCACCACGGTCAACAACGAAGACGGAACGCCGGTTGTCCACCTCACCCGCGAAGGGGGGCACAGCATGCGCCGCGTGGTGCATGCCGATGACGCAACCGGGCTTGCCATTGAAACCACCCTCCTCGACCGCATCCGCGCACATCCGAACGTCGATTTGCTCGACTGGCACATCGCCATCGACCTCATCACGCTGGGCAAGCTCGGGACCACGCCCGATCGCTGCGTTGGCGCCTATGTGCTGGACCGCAAAACCAATACCGTCATCACCGTGCGCGCCACCTGGTGCGTATTGGCCACCGGTGGGGCAAGCAAGGTCTATCTCTACACCAGCAATCCAGACATCGCGACCGGCGACGGGGTCGCCATGGCCTGGCGTGCGGGCTGTGCGGTCGCCAATATGGAGTTCGTTCAGTTCCACCCCACCTGCCTCTATCACCCCAAGGCCAAGTCCTTTCTGGTGACCGAGGCACTGCGCGGCGAAGGCGCCCGACTGCTCCTGCCCAACGGTGAGCCGTTTATGCAACGCTTCGATCCGCGAGGCGAGCTTGCGCCGCGCGACATCGTGGCCCGCGCTATCGACCATGAAATGAAACGTCTGGGCGCCGACTGCGTTTACCTCGACATCTCCCATAAATCGCCGGAGTTCATCCACAGCCACTTCCCAACGATTTCCCAGCACTGCAAGACCTTTGGTTTTGACCTGACCAGCGAACCCCTGCCAGTAGTACCTGCCGCGCACTACTTCTGTGGCGGCGTGTTGACCGACCTTGCTGGCCGAACGTCGTTGCCGGGTCTCTATGCGATTGGTGAAGTGGCCTCCACCGGCCTGCACGGCGCCAACCGGATGGCCAGTAATTCGCTGCTCGAATGTCTGGTCACGGCGCGCTCAGCGGCCGCCTCCATCCGCAGCCAACTGCACGAGCGCCCCCGCCTGCCTGAGGTCCCTCCCTGGGATGAAAGCCAGGTAACCGACGCCGACGAGGAAGTGGTGGTTTCCCATAACTGGGACGAGTTGCGGCGCTTCATGTGGGACTACGTGGGCATTGTGCGGACGACCAAGCGTCTGGAACGCGCAAGACGTCGCGTTCACCTGCTGCGCAATGAAATTGGCGAGTTCTACGCGAACTTCCGGGTGACCAGCGACCTCATCGAGCTGCGCAATCTGGTGCAGGTCGCCGAACTCGTGATTCGTTGCGCCCTGAAGCGCAAGGAGAGCCGCGGCCTGCATTTCACGCTGGATTATCCAGACACAGATGACCGCAACTACCAGCGCGACACCATCCTTCGCGCCGGTGACTTTGGATAAGCCGCCATGTCGAACATAGCCGAAAAGCTAAGCCTGCCGGCCGCCTTCCGAGCCGAGCATCAAAGCCTGCGCGGGCGCCAGATCCTCATTACCGGGGCCTCGCGCGGACTCGGGCGCGAGATTGCCCGCCAGTGCGCCGCGGCTGGCGCGCAGACCGTCCTGTTGGCGCGGAGCGTGCCGGCCCTGGAAAGCCTCGCGGACGAAATCCTGGCCGCCGGGCACCCCGAACCCGTGCTGGTGCCCTGCAATCTGGAAGCCGCCACGCTGGAGCAGTACGAAGAAATCGCGACATTACTGGGTGATCGATTCGGGCATCTCGACGGCTTGGTGGTCAATGCGGCCATGTTGGGCGAACTCTCGCCGATCGCCGCCAGTGATCCGGCGTTGTGGGCTCGCGTTTTCCAAGTCAATTTGCATAGCCCCTATCTGCTTGTCCGCAGCTGCTTGCCCTTGCTGCGTCGGGCGCGCGACGCGCGCGTCATTTTTGTCAGTTCCAGCGTGGCCCGCCAGGGACGTGCCTACTGGGGCGCCTACGCCGCTTCCAAGGCGGCGCTGGAAAATCTGATGCAGGTGCTCGCTGATGAACTGGCGGCAGAAGGCATCGTCCGCGTTAATTCGGTAAACCCCGGCCGCTGCCGGACAGAAATGCGTGCGCAGGCCTATCCGGCGGAAGATGCCGACCGATTGCCCTCGCCGGAAAGCCTCGCCCCGGGCTTGCTCTATCTATTGGGGGAGGCGGCAAGCGGCCTGCACGGGCGGCAATTTGATTTGCAATGACCGGCCAGTCCTTGCCGTCTTGGTGGCAAAAAATTGGCGGCCCAAGCGCAACTAATTAGCCACAAAACCGGCGTTTTGAGTTCACGCCTCGCTTTTCATCGGCGCCATGCCGAAAAATCCAGCTGATTTCGTCAAAGAACAGCGACCTCCTGAACATCCGTGGCGAAATTGGCATTTCGCGCGACGCTTGGCACGAAAACCGCTTACGTCCATGAGCGACCCAACAGGAGCTCACGATGATCCATCTCGCCGAACTGTCCCTGATAGCCGATGCCGGATACGACACCACCAATTTGGCCTTCGGTGATTTCCAGCGCGACAGTGGCCCTACGTCGGAGCTGTTGCGCCTGCGAATGGCCAATGCGCTACACGGCAGCCTGGTGGTCGACGAGGTTCTGCAGCGCTTTGTGCGTGAAGCGCAAACCCACATCCGACGCTTCAGCTTTCGCTATCGCAATCGTGAAGAAGACGTCATCTACGACGAAGGGCGTGCTTATGCACACCGCGCCAACTATCACCTCGACCTGCATGGGAGCTCGCTGGGGAACATCACCATCAGCCGCAGCCAGCCGTTCTCACCCGAGGACCTGCGGCTATTCGAGTCGATGCTTTGTACGCTCGTCTTCCCGCTGCGCAACGCGCTGCTCTACGAGCGTGCCTTGCGCTCCGCGACCATCGACCCGCTGACAGGCGTGCAGAACAGGAACGGACTGCGCCAACATCTGGACCATCAGGTCTTGCTGGCAGCCCGTCACGGCACACCGCTCTGCGTGATGATGGTCGACATCGATTACTTCAAAGCGATCAACGACACCCACGGTCACGCGGCGGGCGACCACGTGCTGATTGAAACTGCGCGGCAAATTACGGCCGCCACCCGCACCAGCGACGGCGTGTTCCGTTATGGCGGCGAGGAGTTTGTGGTGGTGCTCAGCAATACCAATCTGGATGGCGGGCGTCGTCTGGCCGAACGCGTGCGGGAGTCGGTGCGAAAATCGCGAGGTAAGGCGCCTGCAAACGCCCTAGCCGTTACGGTGAGCATTGGGGTTAGCGCCTGGCAGACGGATGACAGTGCGACCACCCTGCTTCACCGGGCCGACGCACGGCTATACAGCGCCAAGCATCAGGGGCGCGACCGGGTGGTCAGCGAGGATCTCAGGGCTTAAGGCGGAACCAATTCCGGAGCGACGCGGCGGGGATCTTCCAGCAACCTCAGCAAGCCCGCCTCATCCGTCAGTGGAATCCCCAGTTCAAGGGCTTTACGGGCTTTCGATCCGGCATCGCTGCCCGCGACCACCAGCGTGGTTTTCTTGGAGACGCTGCCGCTGACTTTAGCGCCCAGCGCCAACAAGCGGTCACCGGCCTCATCGCGGTTCATGCTGTCCAGCGCGCCGGTCAGCACCACGGTCCATCCCACGAGAGGCGCCTCCGCTTTCTCTGCCGTCGCAATTTCGGGCCAGGTGACGCCTAGCACTTGCAGACGATGCAGCAGGTCGAGGTGCGCCGGATCAGCGAAAAACCGGGCGATATGCCCAGCAACCACCGGCCCGATGTCGGGCACTTGTTCCAGCATCTCGGTGGTGGCCGTGGCGATCGCGTCCAGCGTGCCAAAGTGCTGCGCCAACTGACGGGCCGTGGTCTCGCCAACTTCGCTAATCCCGACGGCAAACAGCACGCGCGGCAGCGTGCTGCGCCGGCTACGGTCGATAGCCTGCGCCAGATTTTCTGCCGATTTCTCGCCCAATCGCTCGAGCGCTGTCAGTTGCTCGACGCTCAAGCCGTATAGATCGGCCGGCGTGCGAACCAATCCTTCGCGCACCAGTTGTTCGGCCAAACGGTCGCCCAGACCTTCAATATCCATGGCCCGGCGCGAGGCAAAATGAATGAGTGCCTGCACCTGCTGCTGCAATGCCTGATCCGGCACCGTTGTGGGCATCTCAAACGGAACCGTGCCGGACGGCCGTTTAGCGGAAACCACGCTGACCACCTCGGGAATCACATCACCGGCCCGGCGCACCAGCACCGTGTCACCCACCCGGACGTCCTTGCGGGCGATTTCCTCCGCGTTATGCAGCGTCGCATTGGTTACCGTGACCCCACCCACAAACACGGGTTCCAGGCGTGCGACTGGCGTAAGCGCGCCCGTGCGCCCGACCTGCACGTCGATCGACAGTACGCGGGTCTCGCGTTCTTCTGGCCTGAACTTGAACGCCACCGCCCAGCGCGGTGAGCGCGAAACCTGACCGAGTTCCGCCTGCCAGTCGAGCCGGTCGACCTTGAACACCACGCCGTCGATGTCATATCCAAGCGTCGGGCGGCGCGCTTCCATGGCGGCGTAGTAGGCGAGCGCCGCCTCAACCCCGTCAACGCGTGCCGTCTCGGGTGAAACCCGGCAACCCAATTCACGCAGCCAGTTCAGCAACTCGAAATGGGTGGGCGGCACATCCGCCCCCTCACAGGCGCCTACGCCGTAGCAATAGACGGTCAGCGGACGGGCGCGGGTGACCGCCGGATCGAGTTGGCGCAGGCTGCCGGCGGCGGCATTACGCGGATTGGCGAAAGCCTTGCCCCCTTGCGCGAGCTGCTGAGCGTTCAGCGCCTCAAAGCCCCGATGCGGCAGATAGATCTCGCCGCGCACTTCGAGCAGTGCCGGGGCCTGCCTGAGCGTCAGCGGGACTGACCCGATGGTGCGGATATTTGCCGTGACGTCCTCACCCACTTCACCATCACCACGGGTCGCGGCGCTGACCAGCACCCCGGATTCGTAGGTCAGATTAATCGCCAGCCCGTCGAGTTTGGTTTCCGCCACATAGCTGACTTCGGTTTGCCCAAGCCGCTCGCACACGCGGCGATTGAACTCCATAAATTCTTCGCGCGAAAACGCGTTAGCCAGCGAGAGCATTGGCCGCCGATGCGTTTGCGGCGCGAAGCCTGCGGCCGGTCGGCCACCTACTCGCCGGCTGGGGGAATCGGGGCTGTCGTATTCGGGGTGCGCCGCCTCCAGCGCCTGCAACTCGCGCATCAGGTCGTCATAGGCAAGGTCCGAAATGACCGGATCGTCGAGCACGTAGTAGCGATGGTCATGCGCGTGGATGTCGGCCCGGAGAGCCTCAATTTGCGCGCGAATATTGGCTTTATCGCTGCGGGACATAGCGGGCGGCAATTCGGCGCATGCGCTCGATAGACAGCGCATCCAGTGGTTTGCGTGGTTCGCTTAGCAGATCAGCCTTGAGTTCTTCCATCAATCGCTGGGCCACGCTGAGAAATAGCTCGAAGGCCACCGGCCCGCTCAAGGCGCCCGGAAACTGGATAAATAACGCCAGTCCTTCGGTGTTGAAGCTCGCCATTTCGTCCGGGTCGAACTGTCCGGGCTCAAACATGTTCGCCAGGCTGAACAAGGGCTTGGTAACCCGCAGGTTGCCGGCCCCGTAGTGGTGGTAAATGTTCATATCCCCGAACTTCAAACCCACATTGGCAAAGGCCTTCACCAGCGATTCGCCGTCAAAACGGCCGCCATTGAGCGGGCGCAGATAGAGCGCCAATACTTCCGGCTGTGGGGGCGCGGGGATGCGCGGGGAATGCTCGTCCGCGCCCGCTTCGGCCTCGCCGAAGCCGAGCGAGAGTTGATTATCGCGGCGTTTACGCGGCGTGCGTCGCGGGGCATCGGGCTCGGGGATTGGTGCCAGTGGCGGATCGTCAGCTATCTCAGCCACTGCTGCGGGCGCCGCGATGTCATGGCTGACAGCCGGCATTTCCTCAATTTTCTCGCGAGGCTTGAGCACAATGATTTCGTAGTCGTCTTCCGGTGGCGGCCGGGCGCCTCCGGCGTCGAGTGCCGCATCTTCTTCCTCGAGTTCAAACTCGCCGCGCCGCCGCGGCCAGACATCACGCAGACGCCGATGACGACGGTTGAGATCTCGCCGTCGTCGCCATTGGGTGAATACGTAAACCACCAGCACGACCGCCAGGCCCGCCAGCAGCAGCGCGATACGTAAAGTCCAGGAAGGAGTTTCCATGTTGCCTGTTGTCGGGTGACCGCTACGCGCCTCGTCCGGCCGGGTTCAGACCGCGCCGGCGAGTTGTACCGCCTCTTCCATGTTGACCGTCACCAGTCGCGACACGCCGGGCTCGTGCATGGTCACGCCAATCAGTTGCTCGGCAATTTCCATTGTCACCTTGTTATGCGAGATGAACAGAAACTGCACGTGCGCCGACATCTGACGCAGCATCTCGGAAAGCCGCACCACGTTGGCGTCGTCGAGCGGCGCATCAACCTCGTCCAGCAAGCAGAATGGCGCCGGATTCAGCTCAAACAGAGCGAACACAAAGGACAGCGCAGCCAGCGCCTTCTCACCGCCAGACAGCAGGTGAATGCTGCTGTTTCGCTTGCCCGGCGGCCTCGCCATCACGCTGACGCCAGTCTCCAGCAGGTCATCGCCCGTCAGTTCCAGATAGGCATGACCGCCACCGAATAGCACCGGGAACAACCGCTGCAGTCCGGCGTTTACCTGGTCGAAGGTCTCCCGGAAGCGGGTGCGCGTTTCCTTGTCGATCTTGCGCATCGCGTCTTCGAGCGTGCTCAAGGCTTGCGTCAAATCGGTAAATTGCGCGTCGAGATAGGATTTGCGCTCGGTGAGCTGATTGAACTCGTCGATCGCGGCGAGATTGATCGGGCCGAGCCGGCTGATTCGCGTGGCCACCGCCGCCAATTTCTCGCGACAGATGTCCTCATTGGCACCTTCAGCCAGCGCCCCGAGCACTGTCTCGAGCGTCTGGCCGGTTTGGGCCAGCCGGTCTTCCTGCTCCTGCGCCCGCACCTGCAGCGCACGGTCTTCGAGCCGCGCCTGCTCCAGCGCGCGCTGGCGTTCACTGGCGTCTTTTTCCAGACCGCTGCGCTGTTCTTCGCACTGACGCAGACGCTGGTCGATGCCTTCAAGTGCTTCGCGCGCGGCTTTGAGCGCCTGCTCGCTGGCAATCCGTTCGGCTAGCGCTGCATCAAGCGATTCCCGCAAGCCTGCCTGCGGCGCGAGCGCGGCAGCCAGTTCCTGCTCCAGGGTTTCGCAGCGGGCGGCCAGTTCCTGACTGAGTCGGGTATTGCGCTCGATCGCGTGCTCCAGCGCCCCGCGGCCGGACTTCAGGCTTTCCATCTGCAGCGCCAGCGCGTGACGCGCATCACGGGCCTGCCGCCAGGTAATGCGCGATTCTTCCAGTGCAAGCTGCACCTGCCGCCGCTCCTCAGCCAAGGCGCCGCGTCGCGCCTCCAGCGCCTGCAGGGCAGCTTGCAAACGGGCCGCTTCTTCGCGCAAACCAGCCAGTTCGCGAACACCGGACTCGGCTCGCTGGCCGGTCTCCCCGGCCTGTCGGGTCAATTCCTGCAGCCGATTCTGGGTCTGCGACAGCTCCCCCTCTCGCCGCTGGACGCGGCCGCGCAGCTCGGCCAGTTCGCCGTTTCTGGCGTTCAACTGCCCGGTGAGCTCGCTGTCGCGCTTTTCAAGCTGCTGCTGTTGCTGCTGGGCGTCGCGTTGGGTGGCTTCGAGTTCCGTGATTCCGGCCTTCAACTGCTCGTCTTCCCGCCGCAGTTCGTCGAGTCGACGCTCGCGCACCAGCACGCTGTCGTCCGCCTGTCGGCGCCCGGGCACCTGTACCCAGTTGGGTCCCAGCCAGATCCCATGCGGCGTCACGATTGACTCATTCGGCAACAGTTGCGAGCGCGCGGCTTCGGCGATGGCCTGATCCGGCGCGGCAAACACGTCGCCCAGCAAGGAAGCAAGCGCGAACGGGCTCGAAAGTTTATCGGTCAAGCGCGGCAAACCTGGGCCGGTACCTGCACGCTCAGACGCCGGCACCGCGGTCAGACTGATCGCGTTCAGCAAGGCCGCGGGGGCTGTGCCGGCCGGCGCATCCAGCAGCACCCGGTCGAGCCCGTCGCCACACAGGGCCGTCAAGCGATTGCCCAGCGCGGTCTCAACCGCCTGTTCCCAGCCCGGTTCGATCGTCAAGGCCTCAGCCAGCGCCCGACTTTCGCCTAGTCCGTTGGCGCCCAGCCAGGTCATCAGCGCGCGCTGGTCGCGTCCCAGCGCGGCCTCCTGCAGTGCCCTCAAAGAGGCCAGTTTCCCGCGGGCTTCCTGTGAGGCGCCGCGCTTGGTGTGCAGTAACCGTCCCTGAGCCTGTACCGATTCCCGCGCCTGAGCGACGGCTTCGCGCGTCGACTGCTGGTCGGCGCGCAGGGCGTCGAGTTCGGTCATTTTTGCGGCCAAGGCAGCGCGTTCGTGCGTCAACTGCTGCTCAATGCTGGCCGGGTCAAGCCGTCCGCGTTCAGCGCTGAGGTTTTCCAGACGGCGGCTGGCCTCGGTCTGATCTCGTGAGAGCAACTCGATCCGGGCTTGTCCCGCGTGTTCGGCACGCGAGACCTCGGTAAATTCGCGGTTAAAGGCGTCCCAGGCCTGCTGCCAGGCGTCTGCCGCCTGCTCGGCGCGCCGCAGGTTGTCGGCCTCCGCCTCTTCACTGCCCGAACTGTTCTCGAAAGCGGGCGCCAGCGAGGCCATCGAGGCGTCCATTTCGCCCAGTTTTTCGCGGTCGCCGGCCAGCATGCGCACGGCTTCCTGCTGGCTCTGTCTGACCCGGCTGAGTTCCTGTTCCAGTGCGCGCTGCCGCTCTTCCTGCAACTGGATCGCTTGCTCAATGCGGGTGATGTCGGCGCTACGCGCATAGAACCCGCTCTGCGCGATGTTGAAGGTCTGCTGCCCGGCGGTCTGTTCCTCCCGCAGGGCCACCTGTTCGTTTTCCAGCTTGCGTAGCGAGGACAGCGCGGCTTCCAATTCGGTTTCGCGGGTTCCGATCTGCAGTCGCTGGGCCTGCCGCGCGAGGTCGATCTGCTGCCAACGCAGCGCGATATGTTCGGCTTCGAGCCGCCGCTCCTCGTTTTTCAGCTCCTGGTATTTCTCAGCCGCCTTGGCCTGTCGCTGCAGATGGTTGAGCTGTTTTTCCAGCTCCTGTCGGATGTCGTTAACGCGTTCGAGATTCTCGTTGGTGTGGCGGATGCGAGTTTCCGTTTCGCGTCTGCGCTCCTTGTAGCGCGAGATGCCGGCCGCCTCCTCCAGAAAATTGCGGAGTTCCTCGGGCTTTGCCTCGATGACCCGCGAGATCATCCCCTGCTCGATCACCGAGTAACCGCCGCGCACCCCGAGGCCGGTCCCGAGGAAGACGTCGATGATGTCCTTACGCCGGCACCGCGTGCCGTTCAGGGAGTAGTTGGAGTTGCCGTCACGCCCGACCGTGCGGCGGATCGAAATCTCGGCGAAGCTCGCGTAGGGCCCGCCGACCGAGCCGTCGGCGTTATCGAACACCAGTTCGACCATCGCCTGCCCGACTGGCTTGCGGGTGTTGGAGCCGCTGAAAATGACGTCGACCATGGAGTCGCCACGCAATTGCTTGGCAGAGGTCTCGCCCATGACCCACTGCATGGCGTCGATGATGTTGGATTTCCCGCAGCCGTTTGGCCCCACGATCCCGGTGAGATTTCCGGGCAGATGGAGCGTGGTCGGGTCGACAAAAGACTTGAAGCCGGCAAGCTTGATTCGGGCGATACGCATGGCCGAAGCATACCCCACGAGATCAGGCCGCACAAACGCGCCAGCAACCGTGCGACCTGACACATCCTTTTGTTTTGGCGAAACAAAATCACCGTGAGCCCACCATAAAAACGGGTGACGAAAGCGCTTTATCCGGGTTCATCCGGGCGTGTACGATGCCCCACCCTTCCCTATCGCGGATTACTGCCATGGCGACCTCGCCGCAACGCACACTTGAAACTTTCAGCAATCCCGCACCAGGCCGGGATTACACCATTCATATCGAAATCCCCGAGTTCACCTGCCTGTGTCCCAAAACCGGTCAGCCTGACTTTGCCCATCTTGACCTCGCGTACGTGCCGGACGCCGCCTGCATCGAACTGAAGTCCCTGAAGCTCTACATCTGGTCCTTCCGTGATGTTGGCGCCTTCCATGAAGCGGTCACCAATCAGATGTTGGACGAGATGGTCGCTGTCTGTGCCCCACGCTTCGCCCGGCTCAGCGCGCGCTTCAACGTCCGCGGTGGAACCTATCCCACGATCGTGGTTGAGCACCGCAAGCCGGGCTGGTCTGCGCCGGCGCTCGTTCAACTGCCGTGAGTCCGGCAACGGCACCCGGCCTGGTCGCCGGTGTCCGTTGCCTGTGGCAGGGTCTAGTCCTGTTAATGCGCCCCGGCCTGCGCCGCTGGGCCGTCATGCCGGTGCTGATTTCGGCGCTTTTATTCGGACTCCTGGCGGTCGCTCTAGGCAATGAACTGCTGACATTGCTCGCGCCTGATGCGGACGAGTCGCTCGCCTGGCTGCGCTGGCTCATCTGGCTCGGTCTGGGCATCGCTGGCCTCATCGCTTGCGGCTTCTTGCTGGCGCTACTGGCGGGGATTGTCGCCGCCCCGTTTCTGAGTCAACTGACGGCCGCAGTCGCGCATGAACTGGATCCCACCACACTGGAGGCACCGCAGGCAGGCAGCTGGCGTTCACTGGGGCAAGGCCTGGCCGGTGAATGGCGAAAGCTGAAATACATGCTGTTGCTTCTGGTATTGCCCGTGCTTGTCATGCTGGTGCCGGGGCTCAACCTGCTGGCGCCCTTGTGCTGGTTCGTGGTCGGCGCCTGGTTGCTGGCGGTCGAGTTTGTCGACTATCCGTGTGCCCATCGCGGGCAGCCTTTTCCGGGCGTCCTGCAGGTCCTGCGCCTGCACCGTCGGCTGGCTTTTGGCTTCGGCGGCGGGGTCACCCTGCTCAGCGCCCTGCCCCTGTTGAACTGTCTGCTATTGCCGGCCGCCGTCGCCGGTGCCTGCGTGCTGTATCAACGCTATTGCGCGGGCAGCAGGCCTTGACCGGTGCGGCCCGCCAGCGCTGAAACCACAGCTTAT
>JAURHQ010000091.1 GCA_030833185.1 Gammaproteobacteria bacterium
GCCTCCGTCACGTCCACAATCTGCCCCATCAGTTGCAGATAGCGGTAGGGGTTTTCCGGATCGAGGATAGACACCGCCACCGCCGGCCGGGCCCGCATATTGCGGTCCTTGAGCCGCCCTTTCGCCGAGTTGAGCAGCAGATGGCTGCCGTCGAAACTGAACCACACGGGGGTGACCTGTGGCGCGCCGTTGGCCATGATGGTTGCGAGGTGCGCAAAGCTCACCTTGGTGGTCACGAGATCGAGAAATGCCGCGGGAATAGTCGCCATGGGGAATCCTCCGTCAAGGTGCGTGATGTGCCCGGCGCCAGTTGGCGGGGCGGTGGTCAAGGGCAGACGACAAGCGCTGGCTAGCCGTCGACAACCAGACAGTTGCGTCCGATTTCCTTGGCCCGATAGAGCGCGGCGTCCGCGCGCTCAAACAGGGTATCCAGATTATCGTCGGGGCGGAGCGCGGCCAAACCGATCGAAACCGTCATGGGCACAAACTCGCCGCGAAACTGGAAGGCGGCGGCTTCGATACGCGCCCGGAGGTCTTCGCACAGGCTTTGCGCCGCTTCCAGCGTCGTCTCCGGAAACAAGCCGACAAATTCTTCGCCGCCGTAGCGGGCAAACAGATCCGTGCCGCGCACCCGCTGCTGGGCGATGGCCGACACCGAGCGCAACAGGCGGTCGCCTACCCGGTGGCCAAAACGGTCGTTGACCAGTTTGAAACGGTCCAGATCCAGCACCGCCAGACACAGCGGCGTACGCGAACGCCGCGCGCGCATGATTTCCAGTTCGCCGCGCTCTTCGTAGGCCAGGCGATTGGGGCTGTCGGTCAGGGGATCGCGGTGAGCGCGGGCATGTTCTGCCGCCAGACTCTCGCGCAGCCGCGCGGATTCGCGTTCAAAACCCGTGATCTGGGTGGTGAGTTCGGCAATGCGGGTTTCGTAATCCTGCCGCTGCTGGTCCTGCACATTCAGAAACTTGCCGACCGCATCGCGCACGGTACGCAGGTTTTCCTCAACTTTGAGCTGGACCTGCATCTCGACGGTGTCGCCCTGAAAACTTGCGTCTAGTTCTTCCAGCCCCACCGAGATGTTGCGGGTCAAGGCGTCGGTGTCGCTGGCCGCCAGCCGCGACTGGTCAAGCGCCACCTTGAGCTGGGTATCGATCACGCTCATGTACTGCGCGGAGCGCTTCAGAAAGGCCGAAAGCAGGCGCGAATCACGCCCCAGATAGGCGTGGGCTTCACGCAGCAGTTCGCTCAGATCTTGGGCCGGGTCGTCTACTTCGCGCGCGTTCAGCGCCATCCGCAGGGTGACTCGGCGGGCTTCAAATTCGGGGGGCAGGCTCAACTGGTCGAGCAGATTAAGAAACAGGCTTTGCGGGTCTGCCGGCAACGCTGACCGGGCGGCCTGTTCGGCGTCGGCAAAGAGGTCGGCAATCGCGGCGACAATGGTGTCGGCACTTTCGCCAGCATGCAGGCGCCGGCGTAGCAGGTTGATCCCGCTGACCAGCCGGGGGGACTGGGCCAGCAGGTCCATCAGTTGTTCAACCGGTTCGGTGACCGGCCGGGTAATTTTCAGTCGGCGCCGCAGGATAGTGACGCTGCGCTCGCTCAGACGGTTGATGAGCCCCGAGAAGTGGCTGACGGTGGCGTTGCTGAGCAGGTTGTCGCGCAGGACTTTCAGTTCGCGGCCCAGTTCCTGATCAACCGGCCCCAGCACTTCGACAATCCGCAGCAAGGCGCGGGTCAGGACCCGTTCGGAGGCCTGCCACTCGGCGCGCTTGCGCTCAAGCTCGCCCTGCACTTCGCGTAAGCGAATCTGGACGTCGGATGAGCCATTGGCGGATGGGTTGTCGTTGTCTGCTGTCATTGGTCTTGGGCCACTCACGTGTACTAGCGTCCACGGGCCCGCCAACTTGAGGTCTGCGTGTATCAGGCGATGGCGTCGAGGTGTGCAGACCGGACCGTCTGCCCGACAAGCAGCGACCGGACCTCACTCAAAAATGCCGTGCAAATACCAGCCGCGCGCGCCAGCCAGCTCGCGGAAGATCCACAGCCGGCTGCCGTGCTGGTTACGGGCGATGAAATAGTCGCGCGCCACCTCTGCGCCATCCCACCAACCGGTCTGGATGCGCTCGCGCTCGGCGGTCAGCTCCAGCGGGCCATCAAAGCTGGGACGACCGTCCTCGGTGGCCAGAGGAACCGGGGTGCGGGTTAGCCACAGGGGGCGATCGGGCCAGCGCCGGGAGCCTGTCGGCGGGCCGGCCGGCCGCGCCCGCTGTGCGTGACGCACCACCGTGGCACAACTGGCGCGCTCCGGCCGATGGTCGGCCCGGGTGCTGAGGCCGCGCAGGGCCTCATCGCCCAGTCTTGCCCGCAAGCGCTCCACAAACTGCGGCCAGGATTCGGTCTCTGCGCTGGCCTTGGCCGGGCTGAACAAATCGCCCTCGGTGACCGCCGGCAGGCGCTCGAAGCGGGCGGCTTCCAGACTGATGCCGCGCACCGGCGAGCCGATTTGCTGGCGCAGGAAATACTCGCGGGAAAGCCGGAAGAGGTGCGGCAAATCGCGGCTCTGCTGCAGAAGATTGATTGAATGGCGGGATACCGAGCCATCAGCATGGTGCAGTTGCCAGTCGAGCTGACGGATGGCGGAAGCCTGGGCACGGAGCACGCCGGTCAATTCGTGCAGCAGGCGCTCCATGGCCAGCCCCAAACCCTGGGCGTGATGGATTTCCCACAGCAGGTCGATGCGGCTGGCAAAACAGGCCGGGAGCTGAAAAGCCGGCACCGGATCGGGCTGACGCCCCAATGCCCGGTCGAGGGTCAGCAACAGCGCCGGGGTAAACCGGCGCGCCAGGCTGTCGCGCGGCAGACGCAGGCACTCGCCGATGGTGCGGATGCCTATCCCGCAGAAGTCCTGTAACAGACGGGCCGGCAGGCCCATCACGTCCAGGGGCACCTGACTCAGCGCGGCCGGCAAAGCGGCCAGCGACTCGACCGGCGCAGTCTGACGGGCGCGCGCCAGCCAATGGGCGGCCGTTGGCGTGGGTGCGGTACCAAAAGCCACGGCCTGAAAGCCCAGTTGGCGCAATTCCCGGCGCAGGCGGGACAGCAAGCCATGCAAGCCGCCGAACAGCCCCAGACTCCCGCGCACTTCCATGATCAGGCCGTCGGGCGGCAGCGGTGCCAGTACGGGCGTGAACTGATAGGCCCAGGCGCACAACTGCTGCAAGGCCTGCTGTTCGACCGCGGGCACGCGGGTGAAAGCCAAGACCTCGCCCAGCGCATGCGCCGCGCTCAGCGGCAATCCGGTCCGCATGCCCAGACGGGTGGCCTCGGCATTGGCCTGAGTGATGCGCTGTTGCCGGCCCTCTCCCTCTACCAGCACACAGGCTTTACGGGTGGTATTGCCACGCAGCGCCATGTCCAGGGTGAAGCGCGGCAGATGCACGGCCAACCACAAACGCTGGGCTGCCGGCGCCGGCGCCGCGGTGCTTGCTACCGCGCCCAGACGCGGCACAGATCCCGCCGGAGGCAGCGAACCTGGAGCGACAATTGACCATTCATGTTTCATGCGTTTGATTCCTGACTGAACTCGATGACGCCAAACCGAAGGCGTTGGACCGGGGACGGCGTGAGACTTGAAGCCTGCGTCGCGAGAGGCTCAGAGCGCGAGCCTGCACTCCCGGGTCTGCAGACTCCCCCGGCATTTGAGTACCTGCACGGTCACCTCGGTGCTGCCGGCGACCGGACTTAGCAACAGGCGCAGCGCCGCCGGTGAGGCCTGCCCGGCGCAATCGGGCGAACGAAACAGCACGCCCAGACTGCCGCCGGCCTCACAGGCCAGTTGCAATCGCCGCAGGGCCAGCGGCGCCAGCGAGCCGGGCCAATACAGCGCAGCACCGGCATCCATGAAGCGCAGCGCCTGTTCAAAGGCCCAGAACTCACGCTCGGCCGCCGTCTGCTGGCGTCGGGACGGTGGCCGCGTGGCAGCGCCTGCAGCAGAGGCGGCGTCCACATCAATCACCAGCACCCGCGACAGTTCGAGGCCGGCGGCTTCCATGGCCGGTGCATTGGGCAGATAAGGCGGGGCCACCCAGATCAACCACTGCTGGCGCCGCCCCAGCGCGGCCAGCGCTGGCAACAACAGTCGCAGGGCCCCGATCCCCGGGCGGCTGGCAAGAATTTCGATCAGCCCCGGATGGGGCCAGCCTCCGCCGGGCAACATGGCATCAAGCGCGTCGAAACCAGTCGACAGGCCGCCTTCAGCCGACGCCTCGCCAGCGCGCCAGAGTCTGGCGCGGCGCATGAGTTCTTCGAGGGTCATCGCACACGCGACCGCACAACCCCGACCACCAGCCCTTCAATGACCAGACTGCGGCTGCCAAGGTCAACTTCGATGGGGGCGAATTCGTCGTTTTCCGGCAAGAGCGAGACCCGCTGCCCGCGCCGTCGAAAACGTTTAACGGTGACTTCGTCTTCCAGTCTGGCGACCACGATCTGGCCGTTTTCAGCGGTGGCCGTGGTGTGCACGACCAGCAGGTCGTCCGGCAGGATGCCGGCATCCCGCATGCTCATGCCCTGTACGCGCAGCAGATAGTCCGCCCGCGGCCGGAAGGCGGCGGGGTCGAGTTGCAGGTGCTCCTCGATGTGCTCGCTGGCCAGAATGGGCTGCCCGGCGGCCACCCGGCCCACGATCGGCAGGCCCAGCACCTGCCCCCGGTTGAGATCTGGCAGCCGGATCCCGCGTGAAGCGCCCGGCCGCAGTTCGATGGCGCCCTTGCGGGCCAGAGCGCGCAGATGTTCTTCGGCAGCGTTGGCCGAGCGAAATCCCAGCGCCTCGGCAATTTCGCTGCGGGTAGGCGGCAGGCCGTTTTCCTCGACGGCCTTGCGGATGAAATTCAGGACTTGTAGCTGGCGGGCGGTCAGTTCTTCGGGCATTGGAGGCCTCGATACTGTTTTTTTATACAGCTGTGATTATAGCCAGCAAGCGACGTGCGGCAAGCCCGGTATTTGTCCGGTCGCGAGTCAAGTCGGTTTTCCTGCGGGCTGTCTATACTCCGGCCGTCCGGCCTGCGCCTGCGCGCGCAGACCCTCCCCTGCTTTCTCAATTCCGGAGTGCTGCCCTATGGCCAGTGATGTCAAAGGCCTGACCCGTATCCTCAAGGCCTGCGGCTATTCATGGGCCGGCCTGCGTGCGGCCTGGCGCTATGAGGCGGCTTTTCGTCAGGAACTGCTGCTGGTCCTGGCCCTGATCCCCGCGGCCCTCTGGCTGGGGCGCAGCCCGCTCGACTACCTGCTGCTGCTAGGCTCGGGGGTATTGGTCCTGATAGTCGAGTTATTGAATTCGGCGGTGGAAGCAGTCACCGACCGGGTCGGGCTGGAAGCCCACGAACTCTCCGCGCGAGCGAAGGATCTGGGCTCTGCGGCCGTGATGCTCAGCCTCGCGCTGATGGCCGCCGTGTGGGCGACGTTGGCGTGGCTACGCTTCGGCGCCGGCTGACGCGCGGCTAACGTAGCGCGCGGGCCAGTTCGCGTGTCGTCGTGCGCAAGCGGTCGATCAGCACGCGCTGAAACGTGCGGTTCAAGCGCAGCTGACAGGGCAAAGAAGCCCATTCCTTGAAGTCGCGGTCGATGCCGAGCAGCGTGCAGTCGGTATCGGCGGTGACCTTGGCGCTGCGCACGCCGTCAGAGAGGTAGTCCATCTCCCCAACGCAATCGCCCTGCCGGAAGTCGGCAATCCGGACCCCGTTGACCACCGCGGCCACCATGCCATCGACCAGCACATAGAACGAGCGACCTTTGGCGCCCTCGTTGAAAATGACTTCGCCCGCCGCGCACCGCTGCCAGCCGGCCACCTTCACCACTTCCTTCAGCTCGCCGCGCGTAAAGTCCTGAAAGAAGCTAAGGCCGGCCAGCGTGTCCAGTTTCTGCTCGTCATTCAGGGTGACTTCCAGCGAACGGCTGCCGGAAGTCAGCAGGTCGATATCGCGCACCACTTCTTCGCCGCTCTGGTAGCGGCGCTTGAGGTCTTTTTCGAGGAGCTTTTTGACGATCTGCCACAGCCCGTCCGGCACCTCCGCGATCACTGCCGGCTCTTCAAAACAGACTTTCTGGATCAGTCCGGTCAGCCCTTTGGCGGCGAAGGGCGGCGCGCCGGAAAGTAGTTCATAGAACACCGCGCCCAGCGAAAAGAGATCGGACTGCAGGGTAATTTCCATGTCGCGAGCCTGTTCGGGCGACATGTAAAGCGGGGAGCCGAACCAGCCCACGATCTGGGTCTGGTCGGCGCCGTCGCGGCGCGCGATGCCAAAATCGCCCAGCTTCGCCACGCCACTCTGGGTCAGCATGATGTTGGCGGGCTTGATGTCCCGGTGCAGCACCCCCAACCGATGCGCATAACCCAGCGCATCGGCCGTCTGGCGAATGATCCGCAGCACCTGTTCTACCGGCAGCATCCGCTCGCTTGCGCAGTGATTACGCAGCGTGTCGCCGCCTTCGATGTACTCCATGACCATGTAGGGCCGGCCGTTTTCTTCGCCTGCCTCATACACTTTAAGCACATTGGGATGGTCGAGTCGGCCGGCCGAACGCGCCTCGTTGACGAACAGACGGCGCGCCATTTCTTCGCCTTCGGCATCGACCTGACTGGCCAGCTTGATCGCAACCGGCCGGTCTACGTAGGCGTCATAGCCGCGATAAACCACCCCCATCGCGCCGCGCCCCAATACGCTGATGACGTCGTACTTGCCAATTTTTGCGGGGATATCACTCATAGCTCAGCGTATTTTCAGGCGCATCATGCGCGACTGGTCGATGACGAAATCGAGGCCAAGGTCCTTGATCCAATCATCAGCGTCTTCGTTGCCGGGCAAGCGGGCCAGGGTCAGCTTGCCCATGAAGTGCGCGAGTTCGTTGACCGACTTGGCCATGGCGTAGTCCTTGGGATTGTGCCGGGCTTCCTCGAGGACTGCACGCTGTAGACAGACGTAGTCCACCGCCAGTTCACGCACGTGCGCATAGTCGCCCTGCCCGCCGCCGAATTCGTCCAGCATGAAACGGCAACCGAACGCGCGCAGGGTATTTATGAACTCCGCGGTTTGCTCCAGATTACCTACCGCATCGCGGTCGGTGATGGAAAAACACAGCCGCGCGGGCGGGATCTCGGTCGCCATCAGCAGTTCTAGCACCGCGCTGGCGAGGTTCTCCCGCAGCAGCGATACCCGTGAAATCGAAATGACCAGTTGCCCGAAGCGCTCGCCGTCCGGCCCGTGCTGGGTCAGCCAGCGTAAGGTTTGCCGGAGATTCCACAGGTCAATGTCCCAGCCGTACTCGGTGGTCCCGGCCGCTTCACCAAACAGCACCGGCGGCACCAGCTTGCCTTTACGGTCTTCGGCACTGGCCTGCAGCAGTGCCAGCGACGGCCGGTCGGCGCGCACGGCCTGGGCTTCCTGCAGCAACAGCACCAGCCGATTGCGCTCGACCGATTTCTTGACGTAGCCGGCGACCTGTTTCAGTTGCTCCTGCTGCCGCTGGTCGGCGCCGGCCACGACGATGGCGTTGTCGCCCTGGTTGCGGGCCTCGTTACAGGCCCTGACGGCGGCCTCCAGCACCTGCTCCGGGCGCAGCATGCTGCTATCCAACGCCGCCAGCCCCGCCACGCAACGCACAGCGATCGTGGTCTCGGCCTTGCCGCTCGGCAGCGCGAAGTAGCCTTCCAGCAGGCTCTGTACCTCGGGCAGTGCCGCATCCATCCCACCGCTTTCCCAGAACAGGCCGAGTTCACCACCGCTAATTCGGGCAACGGTGACCGGTTTGTCAGCGCAGTGCGCCGTGATGTGTTGCGACCAGCCCCGCAGGGCTTCGTCGCCCGCATCCAGCCCAAACGCGTCGTTAATCTGCTTCAGGTTATTCATCGCAAGAAAGCAGATCACAGCCTGCGCGGCGACTTCATCGGTCACAGGCAGCTTGCGGTCCAAGTAGGCGAGAAACGCCTTGCGCGTCAGCAGGCCGGTGAGTTCATCGCGCGCCGCACCGGCGACGATTTCTTCGTGGAATTGCTCGACCACTTCGGACATCGCGCGCTCGACCGGCGCGACCGGCTCCTCGCGCACGGCCTTCATCACCTCGCGACGCAGGTTCATGGCGACCTGTTCCAGCGTCAGCGTCATGGTCTTGTGGCCACGCCGGTCCACGAAGACATACGGGTTGAAGTCGTCCCCAATCCACACCAGCGCCGTCATATAGGCCTGCGCCGCGCCGTGATTCATGACGAAGTGTTCGCCCACGTTCAGGGCTCGCGCCTTGCGCAACCAGCGTTCCCACTCTTCGGACGGCGGCTGGCGAGGCGCAGCCACCGGCGACAGACCGGCCTTCTCGCGCCGCTCCTTCAGCAGCTTTTGCTGTTCGATGCTGGTCTGAATGACCATCGCCACGCTGTCGTCGTATTGCCGGGCCTGTTGCTCCAGCAATTGGTCGAGCTCCTGGAACACGGGCTGGAGCGCTGCCGGATCCTTGACCAGTTGCTCCTCGGCGGCACTGACCAGCGAGGCCATTCGCGCTTCCAGATTCTCGTCGTCCAGATCGTGCGCCGGACGTACGGCGGCGACCCGGTTAATCAGTTGCCGCACCGGATGCGAGGTGTCTTCGAAAAACTGCTCGTCGGTGATCGCGGCCCGATGCGCCGCGCCCTGCAGGCGCCGGATGCTCGATTTCGCCACGTCGGCCAGCCGGGGATCGTGCAGCAGGGAGCCCAGCAGGCTGACGACCACTTCGATGATGTCCTGCTGCTCCGGTGCGATCGCCATCGGGCCAAGGCCATTGGCCTGCAAACTGGCCGCCACCTGTTCGCTGACCGCGCGGGCACTGAGCAAGGGCGGCGCTTCACCCTCGGGCGCTTCCACCGCGAGCATGCCCAGGGCTTCGACGATCCGCTCCAGCGGGTAGCTTGCCTCCGGTGCCTCTGCCGCGGCTTGCCCGCCGCGCTGAAACTGGCGCAGCAGACTCAGCTGGGCGCGTGCCGAAGACAGCGCGGTCTGCATCGGTCGATAGCCCGGGCCGTAGACGGGATGCCCCAGCACCGGTGCGCCCAGCGGGATGCCGGGGGGCGCGTCCTGAACGTCCGGGTCGAGCACCGGGAAGCCTTGCCCCCCCGGCAGCGGAGACGTCCATTGAACCCAGGGTGCCGGCTGCCCCGGCGCTGCGCCGCTCGCCGACCCTGCCTCGCGCGGCGACGACGGCGGGCTGCGCGCCGCCCCCGGGCAGCGGCTGCCCGGCGCCTGCTGGTGGATACGCCACACCGCTCACGGCCGGTGCGGTGGGCGGGTCACGTGTTTCCGCGCGACGGGGTCGTGGTTGCGGGCGTAGGGCCGGCAGCGGCTTTTCGAGGTCCTGCATCGGCTGTACGCCTTGCCCCTGCAGGTAGTCGTTAATTTCCCGATAGAACGGCGGCAGTTGCGCTTCGAGCAGACGGCGCAGGGCGCGAAACACGATTTCGTTGATTGCGATGCCGCCGAGACTGGATTTCAGGGTATCCGCGACAATATTGCAGAGGGTGGCGGGCCCGAGCGGGTTGCCGCTGTCATCAATCACCCGCCGCGCCATGGTGGAGAAGCGGGCGCTCAGTTCGCCCAGCGGTTCGTGCAGGGCCTTTTCGAGTTCCGCCACTGCGCTGGAGACCGACAGGAATTGCTCGAACTCATCCTTGTCGATCAGCGACAGGCCGCCTGCCGCCTCGGCTTCCGGGCTTTTCCGGACCATCAGCGGATTGCCCAGAATGGCTACCCCGTGGCCGAGCAATTCCGGCACCCGCTGCCGAAGGTGGTCGGAGCGGTCTTTTATTTTCAGCTGGGCGTCCAGTATTGAGCGGGCTTCCGCGTTACTGGCCGCATCGCGGGTGGCCAGAAACAGCGCCTCATTCACCTGTCGCAGAAACTCCTGCGACATAAACGCGGCAAAGCGCTCCGTTTGCTCCAGCAGCCCCGGGAAACTGCGGCCGAATTCGGGCGCAAAACGCCGCTGCGTTTCGGACAGGGACGTTTCTTCTTCGTCGTCGTCCTTGGCGCCGGCCAGCTTTTCCAGCATGCGGATGACCGAGAACGGCGGATTCTCGAAAGAAACCCCGATGCCGGCCGGAATAACCCGGCACACCTGCAGGTTGAGGCTGAGTTCAGAGAGGGTGTTGGGCAGGGAGAAGTACAGCACCGCGCGGTCTTCGGGGCTGATCTTTGCCAGTTCGGCGGCGTCGAGGCGGATGAACATGCCCGCGACGCAAAAATCCTTGCCGGCGCAGGACACGCGCTCGCGCCCCGCGACTGCAATGGCGGCTTCCAGATTGATCGGAAGGCGTGCGTACCTTCGGCGTTCAGATCCCGCTTGCGGGGCGTCAGACTGCTCCACTGCTCTCGGCTCGTTCCTGAGTTGTTGTTTTTAACACCGGACGCTCGACCGGCTGCCCGGTGAGGGCGTTGCAATCCTAACACCCATAGCGACCCGGCCCGACCCAAACTTCAGCGCGCCCGCGGCCCGCCCATCGGGCGCTTCAGCTATGCCACAATGCGGCCCTGAAATCCGCTAGCCGAGCCGCAAAGTCTGACCGCATGGAAACCTCTCCCGCCCGCAGCAACTTCATCCGCGACATCATCGAAGACGACCTGCGTGTCAGGCGTCATCAACGCATCGTGACCCGCTTTCCGCCGGAGCCCAATGGCTATCTGCACATCGGCCATGCCAAGTCCATCTGCCTCAATTTCGGGGTGGCGCGCGACTACGCCGGCCAGTGCAATATGCGCTTCGACGACACCAATCCCGAGAAGGAAAGCGAGGAGTTCGAACGCGCCATTGCGGAAGACGTGCAGTGGCTGGGCTTCAGCTGGGATGACCGGTATTTCCACGCCTCCGATTATTTCGAGCAGCTTCACGACTACGCCGTCCACCTGATCAAGGCCGGCCTGGCCTACGTGGACAGCCAATCGGCCGAAGAAATCCGTAGCGCCCGCGGCACCCTGACCGAACCCGGGCGCGACAGCCCCTGGCGAGCGCGCACGGTGGACGAAAACCTCGACCTGTTCGGCCGCATGCGCGCCGGCGAGTTTCCGGACGGCGCCCACGTGCTGCGCGCCAAAATTGATATGGCCTCGCCCAATATCAACCTTCGCGACCCGACGATTTACCGCATCCGTCGCACCACCCATCACCGCACCGGGGCGAGTTGGGCGATTTACCCGATGTACGACTACACCCACTGCATTTCGGACGCGCTGGAAGGCATCACGCATTCGCTGTGCACGCTGGAGTTTGAAGACCACCGCCCGCTTTACGACTGGGTGCTGGACCAGCTGCCTGTGCCCTGCCATCCGCGGCAAATCGAATTTGCGCGGCTGGAGTTGAACTACACCATCACCAGCAAGCGCAAGCTCCACGCGCTGGTGCACGAAGGCCTGGTCAGCGGCTGGGACGACCCCCGCCTGCCCACGCTGAAAGGCCTGCGCCGGCGCGGCTATCCGGCGGCGGCGATTCGGGAGTTCTGCGAGCGCGTCGGCCTCACCAAAAAGCAGACCACCATCGACATGGGCGTGCTGGAAACCTGCGTGCGGGAAGACCTCGACGCCAACGCCCCGCGCGCCATGGCGGTGCTGGACCCGGTCAAGCTCGTCATCGACAACTACCCGGCCGAGCTGGTCGAGTCGCTGCCGGCCGCCAATCACCCCAAGAACCCGGACGTCGGCAGCTGCGAGATCGCCTTTTCGCGCGAGCTCTACATCGAGCGCGACGATTTCATGGAAGACCCGCCGAAGGGTTTCTTCCGCCTCGGACCGGGCCGCGAAGTACGGCTGCGCTACGGCTATCTGGTGACCTGCACCCACGTCGAAAAGAACGACGCCGGCGAGATCATCGCCATCCACTGCAGCTACGACCCGGCCACCCGCGGCGGCAATGCCCCGGACAACCGACAGGTCAAAGGCACGATTCACTGGGTCAGCGCGGCCACCGCGGTCAGCACCGAAGTGCGCCTCTACGACCGCCTGTTCACGATTCCGGATCCGGGCAGCGACGATGATTTCCGCACCCATCTGAACCCGGACTCCCAGCGCGTGCTGCCGGCCGCGCAGCTGGAAGCGGCGCTGGCCGATGCCGCCCCCGGCGCCAGTTTCCAGTTCGAGCGCCTGGGCTATTTCTGCGCCGACCTGCGCGAGCACGCCCCCGGTCGCCCGGTGTTCAACCGCACCGTCACGCTCCGCGACACCTGGGCCAAGGTGCAGGGCAAACGCGACTGAGCGCGCCGGCGCCCGCTACACTGCTGCCGAACACCTCGCCATAGTTCAATGGATAGAACGGGCCCCTCCTAAGGGCCAGATGTAGGTTCGATTCCTACTGGCGAGGCCAACACGCTTCACGCTGACGCCCCGCCCAACCGGAGTATCCGCCTGCCATGCATTCCCCCGTTACCCTCATCGGCTGGGGCCAGACCACCCAGCGCAAAGACGCCGCACCGCCCTGGCAAACGCCGCTCGATCTGATGGCCGACGCCGCCCGGCAGGCGGCCGCAGTGGCCGGCGCAGGCGTGCTGCAGCAGGTTGATACCGTGCTGGTGGTGCATACCCAGAGCCGGCACCTGCCGGACGCCGGCGCCGCCCTGGTCGCGCGGCTGGGCCTTACACCGCGCACGGTGAAAGTCTCCGGGATCGGCGGGCACGTGCCGCAGTATTTTGTGAATCAGGCGGCCGGCATGCTGGCGCGGGGCGAGGCGGAAACCGTGCTCATTTGCGGCGCGGAGACCTACTACCCGCGCAGCGCCGACGCGGTGCGCGGCGACGCCGGCCTCCTGCAGGGCATTCCCGCGGACTACGCCTCGGACGACGCGGTCGGCAGCAGCGAACTCGAACAGGCGCACGGCCTCAGCCTGCCAATTCACGGCTTTCCGCTGTTTGAAAACGCGCTGTGGGCGCGCTCCGGCCTGTCGCGCGAGGCCTGGCTGGCGCGCGTGGGCGCGCTGTGGTCGGGCTTCAGCGCAGTGGCGGCAACCCATCCCAATGCCTGGACGCGCGCGCCGGTCGACGCGGCCAGCATCACCACCCCGGGTCCGGACAATCGCCCGATCGCCTTTCCCTACACCAAGCGCATGGTTTCGCTGGTGATGGCGGACCTGGGCGCAGCGGTGATCATGAGCACCGCCAAACGCGCCGGCACCTTGCGCGACGGTGCGGGCGCCCCGGTGTACTTTCTGGGCGGCGCCTACGCCCGCGACCGGCAGCGTTTTTTTATCGAGAAAGCCGACTACACCCGCAGCCCGGCGATGGCGCAAGCGGTGCAGCGCGCGGAGGCCCGCGCCGGCATCACGGCGGCCGAGCTCGAATGCTTTGACCTCTACAGCTGCTTTCCCTGCGCGGTGCAGGTGGCCCAGCGCGAAATTGGCATCGCCGCGCACGACACCCGCCCGCTGACGCTCACCGGTGGGCTTGGCTTCTTCGGCGGGCCCGGCAGCAACTATGCCCTGCACGGCATTGCGACGATGGCCGAAGCCATCGCCGCCGGGCGCTATCGCAATGGCATGGCCACCGCGCTGGGCTGGTTCATGCACAAGTACGCCGCCGGCATTTACAGCGCGACCCCGCGCGAGAATGACCTGCGCGAGACCGACTTGACCGATACGACCAAGCCCGATGCCGGCGCCGGCCCGGTGCCGATGGTCGCAGCGCCCACCGGACCGGGCACGCTCGACACCTACACCGTCCTCTACGACCGCGACCAGCAGCCGGTATGCTCGCTGCTCTACGGCCACACGCCGGACGGCCTGCGCTTTGTCGCCAACGGCGAGCCGGCGCCGGCGATGTATGCGGCGCTGACGGGCGAGAATCAGGTTGGGCGCGCGTTGCAGTTGCGGCAGGTCGGCGGCCGCAATGTGGCGACCTTCGCCGATTAGGCAGCGCGTCTGGCCGGACGACGCGCGGCATCTCCCGGTTGCGCCCTCTGCAGGCCGTCCCCACGCATCTGCGCTGATGATCCGGCGATGAAAAATCCGGAATGGACATAGTCCGCTTTTTTGTGGCGCGTCTGCGCGCGAAATCCATCCACCGCCGTGCTAGCGTGCCCCTCTCCCTCTATCAGAAAGCCATCACATGACCTTAAGACCCGCCTTCCTTGGCCTGCTCTGCGCGCTCGTGCTCGTCGCCTGCGGCAAGTCCGCTCCCGCTCCGACGGCCGCGACACCAGCCGCCACCGGCGACGTCGTCAAAGTCGCGGTGTCGCCGGCCTCGCCCCCGATGCCGTGATCGCCGATGAACACGAAGATCGTATCCCGGAAGTACGGGGCCTGCCGGGCGGCCGCGAGGAACTTGCCGAAAGCGAAGTCCATATAGCGAAAGGCGTTCAGCTC
>JAURHQ010000092.1 GCA_030833185.1 Gammaproteobacteria bacterium
AACTAGGCGCCTTCGGCGTCGACCCCGCGCACACCCAGTCGCAGTTCGACGAGGCGCTGGAGGTGCTGGTGCAGGGCCTGACCAGCACGCATCTCAACTATCAGGGCGAGCACTACCAGTACAACAACGTGCCGATGGCGCTGCAGCCGGCCCAGCTGCCCTACCCGCCGCTGTGGTATCCCACGCACAACCCGGCCAAGATTGCCTACGCGGCGCGCCACGGCTACCACTATGTGGGTCTCGGCCCGTCGTTTTTGCTGAAACAAGCGGTGGATGAATACCGCGCCGAATGGCGGGCGCATCAGGGCGATGCGGGACGGCTGAACGGCCACGTCGAGACGCCGCGGATGGGCGCCATGCGGCAGGTCTTCGTGGCCGATACCGACGCCGAAGCCGAAGCCATCGCCAAGGCGGCGCATGCCGGCTGGTATCAGTCGATCACCAAGCTCTGGCACGACAACGACGACCACAGCGTGGACCACCTCTTCTCCTGGGAGCTTGGCATGCAGGGCGAAACCATCCTCGTCGGTTCGCCCGACACCGTGCGCGGCAAGGTCGAGCGCCTGCTGGAAGAAACCGGCTGCAATTACTTCATTGGCAGCTTCGCCTGGGGCTCCTTGCCGACGGCCGCCGCCGAGCGTTCGCTTGAGTTGTTTGCCGAGGCAGTGCTGCCGCGTTACGCGGCCTGAGGTGAGCGGGGGGCCGGGCCGCACATTTGGGGTCAGAGTAAAAACTCTGACCTAACACGTCTCACCAGTTTGTTCGAATTTTTACTCTGACCCCAAATGCGCGGACGGTGACCGAACTCGCAGGCGTTGCAGCGTAATCGCCTGCGCGCGCCCGGGGTCGCCCGCCTGGGTGCAGAGGTCCGCCAGCCAGCGCCAGTAGTCGCGGTTTTGCGGGTCGATTTGGGTGGCTTGCTCCATGCGTGCGATGGCCTGCGGCAGTCTGGCCTCGGTCGCATCCAGCCGGGACAGCGCGAGCATGGCCGGCGCATGAGCGGGCCAACTCGTCAGCACCGCTTCAAAACAGCGCCGCGCGGCGGCGGGCTCACCGTTCGCGTAGCGCGCCTCACCCAGAAAGAACTGCGCTAGTGCGTCCTGCGGTCGCGCCGCTGTCAGCGTCGTCAGCTGCACCAGAGCCGGCGCGGGACGTTGCGCGTGCAAGTCGCTGACCGCTGCCACCAGCGTCGCGTAGTAAGGCACGGTTTCCGCCTCTTTCAGTCGCGCGTTGGCCTGCGTCAACGCGGGCTGGTCGTGGTTGATGGCGGCACACAGGGCGAAGATGCCCAAGGCTTCGACATCGGGCTGCGCCCCGGCCAGAGCGCTGGTGGCGCGCTGGCAGGCCAGCGGCCAGCGACCGCGCTGGAGCGCTTCGGCAATCGGCGAAGACGTAGCCCCGAAGCCTGACGGCGCCAGCGTCGCGGTCGCGGTCTCGGCGCCGGCGAGAGCAAGGCCGCTGGTAACGAAGCTCAGGGCCAGCAGGAGGAGTCGGGTCGTACGGATATTCATCAAGCGCGTGTCCTGAAAACGGCGTTCTCAAAACAGAACCGGCGGCGCGAACCTAAGCGCACGCCGGCTCTGCCGCGTCATCCGCTAACGGGCGGCAAGCCGCTTGCGCCAGCGCCGCATGCCCAGCAGGCCAAGGCCAAGCAGGCTAAGGCTGCCCGGCTCCGGAATGCCGATGGTCGTCGCGTTCAGGATGTTGATGTTCCAGGCCGTGGTGAGCTGACCCGGCCAGTAGGTGTATCCCGCCCACGACCCATCGCCCTGCTGCGTACCGACCAGAAACTCCGAGTAGTCCTGCCACCAGTTACAGGTATCGCCCGGATCCAGCGCGCCGCAACCGGCGAGGTTGGTAATGCTGGTGGTGTCGGCCAGCCCGATATTGGATTCGAGCCCCTTGTACACCGACCACATCGCGTAGGGGTGACCCAGATCACCCACCCAGGGATTGCCCCAACCCGCCGGCGCGTCCTGCCAGTGGGTGTTGAGGTAGGCGATGGCGCCGTCACGGTCACTCACGCCACCGGTGTCGGTCGGGCCGCCGTTGCCGTCGTAGCCGGTAAAGGCCATTTGCACCAGCAGACCGCCGGTTTTCGACTCCGAGTTGGGGATGCCGCTGGCGCCTGCCGGGTCGACATAGCCGGCGCTACCGTTGGCGCTGCTCTGGATGTAGTCGATCCAGTATTTCAGCTCGTCCTTGGTGTACTTCGGCACATCGATTCCCGGCACCGTTTGCGCAAACAGCATGCCGATGGCCGGCCATTGCGCGGTGGATCCGTCCGAATCACCCGACGACGGCGTGTAGCGCCAGCCGCCGCGGTAGGGATTGCCCGCCCCGGTGGTCTGGCCCTGCAGGAAGGTGTCGACCGTGTCCTGAATGAGGTCTTTCCACAGCGCCGGCCCCGGGTGAGGCACATAGCCCGCCGGGGTTACTGGCAACGGGTCGTTGGCGTTGACGATGCCCGCCGTGACCGCCCGCGACAGCGCGGGCAACACAATGCCGGTGACGTAGGTCGACTCGCCGTAGCCCCATTGCACGCCCAGACCGTTGGCGTTGCGGTCGGCATTCTGACCATCCGGCCGAATGCCTACGTTCCACGGCACGCCGTTGGCGAGGATGTAATTCAGGCCTTTTGCGACCACCGCCGAGTAGTCGATGCCGTTCCAGCCGGCGGGTTTGGTTTTCTGCTCGATGAAGGCCAGCATCGCGGCCCCGGTGTCGGCATCGCAGTAACCGGTTTCGCACCAGCTGCCGTTGGCCGCCTGCTGGGCGGCAAGGTAAGCCAGACCACCGTCGATGGCGGCCTGCTTCTGGGCTTCGGTGGCGGCCAGACTATTGGCCGACAACAGGCCCGCGGCGGCCAGCCCGAGCAATTGTGTGAGAGGTCGTTTCGTAAACATCAGGGTCTCCTTGAATGAAGCGGGGAAACGCACATTCCCGGGCCTGCGACACGCTGTCGCCGACCAGACCTTTTTATTTTTAGTTGCTCACAGAAAAGCAGAAGGCGTGCCGGGACACGCAGAAATTCAAGAAAACAGCGGATTGAGACGAATTTTCCCCGTCAAAGCGGCGCGCCAAAGCGGCCATGTGTAAAAAAGACTGACTGTCGGTGGCGGCGGTGTCGGCCGCTTTTACGCGGCCCGGAAGTCCCGGCGGAGGAAGTTGGCGCGCGAGCGAAGACCCGCAGCGGCGATCTTCTATGGGAGGACGGGGTGGCAAACACATTTGGGGTCAGAGTAAAAATTCGGTCTCACACTGGGCTCCAGTGTTTGTTTGAGTTTTTACTCTGACCCCAAATGTGCTGCCGTTTTTTACGCCGCGCGCCCGTCCCAGCGCAGAAAATTCGCCAGCAGCCGCAGACCCGCCGCGGCGCTCTTCTCCGGATGGAACTGGGTGGCGAACGCGCTGCCCGCGGCGATGGCGGCGGCGAAGCTGTCGATGTAGTCAGTCTGGCCCAGCACGATGCTGCGGTCTGCCGGATCCACGTAGTAGCTGTGCACAAAGTAGAACCGGGTGCCGGACGGCACGCCGGCACACACCGGATGCTCGCGCGTCCAGCGCACTTCGTTCCAGCCCATGTGGGGAATCTTGCGCGGCGTGCCGTCGGCCTCGGGGCCGGCGTCGGTGCGGAAGTGTTTGACGCCGCCGGGATAAAGGCCAAGACAGGCGGTGCCGCCGTCCTCGTCGCTGGTGGTCATCAGCGACTGCAGGCCCAGGCAAATGCCGTAGAAGGGTCGGGTGCGCACGCATTCCTGCAGGGCCCCGACCAAATCACGTTCGACCAGATGCCGCATGCAGTCGCCAATGGCGCCCTGCCCGGGAAACACCACGCGGTCGGCCGCCAGCAGCGCCTCGGGCGTGCTGACCACCGTCACTTCGTCGCGCGCGTCCGCCACGTGCTCGATGGCTTTCACCACCGAGCGCAAATTGCTGCTGCCGTAATCGACTACCGCCACCTTCTGCACGGAATAACCTCGCGGGCCTACAGCGAGCCTTTGGTCGAGGGCATGGCCTCGCCCATCCGCGGGTCGTGTTCCACCGCCATGCGCAGCGCGCGGCCGAAGGCCTTGAAGATGGTTTCGATGATGTGATGCGCGTTGCGCCCGCGCAGGTTGTCGATGTGCAGGGTCATGCCGGCGTGATTGACCACGCCCTGGAAAAACTCGCGGAACAGATCGACATCAAAGTCGCCAATCCGCGCGCGCGGAAAATTAACGTCGTATTCGAGTCCCGGCCGCCCGGAGAGGTCGATCACCACCCGCGACAGGGCTTCGTCCAGCGGTACATAGGCATGCCCATAGCGGCGCAGCCCGCGCTTGTCGCCCCAGGCCTTGGCCAGCGCCTGACCCAGCGTGATGCCAATGTCTTCCACGGTGTGGTGAGCATCGATTTCCAGATCGCCGTTGGCCTTGATGTCGAGGTCGATGAGACCGTGACGGGAGACCTGATCGAGCATGTGGTCGAGGAACGGCAGGCCGCTGGCGAAGCGTCCTTCGCCGGTTCCGTCGAGGTTTACGCTGACCGAGATCTGCGTTTCTTTGGTGTTACGCTCTAGGCGGGCGATGCGCTGGTTCATTGCCTTGATCTAGCTACTGGGGCTGCGTTGCTTGAAGGGTCGGCACCATACCACGGACCGCCGTTTCCCTCGCAGCCCATGACCGGAGACAGACGCATGATGGACGAAGCTGCGGCACTTGAGGCCGTCAAAACCTACCTGCTGGACCTGCAGGCGCGCATCAGCAGCACGCTGGGCGCGCTCGACGGCCAAGCTTTTCAGGAAGACAGCTGGGTGCGGGCCGAAGGCGGCGGGGGCCGCTCGCGCGTGTTGGCCGGCGGCGAATTGTTCGAGCAGGCCGGGGTCAATTTTTCTGACGTGACGGGGCATCGGCTGCCGCCGGCGGCGACCGCCAAGCGCCCGGAGCTTGAGGGCTGCAGCTTTCGCGCAATGGGCGTGTCGCTGGTCATCCACCCACAGAACCCCTACGTGCCGACCTCGCACGCCAACGTGCGGTTTTTTCTCGCCAGCCGCCCGGATGCGCCGCCCGTCTGGTGGTTTGGCGGCGGCTTTGACCTCACGCCCTACTACGGCTTAGACGAAGACGCCCGGCACTGGCACCAGACCGCTGCCGACGCCTGCGCGCCGTTCGGCGAGGCGGTCTATCCGGAGTACAAACGCTGGTGCGACGAGTACTTTTTCCTGCGCCATCGCAACGAGCAGCGCGGCATTGGCGGGCTCTTTTTTGACGACCTGAACGAGTGGGGCTTCGCGCAGTCCTTTGCCTTCATGCGCAGCGTGGGCGACAGCTACCTGCCGGCCTATGTGCCCATCGTGGAGCGGCGGCGCGGGCTAGCCTTCGGCGAGCGCGAGCGCGACTTCCAGCTCTATCGCCGCGGGCGCTATGTGGAGTTCAACCTGGTCTATGACCGGGGCACGTTGTTTGGCCTGCAAACCGGCGGGCGCACGGAATCCATCCTGATGTCGCTGCCGCCCAATGTGCGCTGGCGCTACAACTGGCAGCCGGCCGCGGGCACGCCGGAGGCCGCGCTGTACGAGCACTTTTTGCAGCCGCGGGACTGGCTGGCAGCGCCCACTTAGGCCGGGGTCGGCTTCAGCCAGCCGGCGAATTAGCGCATCATCCGGCCATGACACACACCGCCGATTACCCCGCGCTGTTCGCGCGCCTCGCCCGCATCGACAGTACCCATCTGGCCGATGCGGATAAATCCATTCCCGCCTGTGGGCCCGAGCTGCGCCCGGTGCGCACCGGGCTCAAGCTGATTGGCCGGGCCTTCACACTGCGGCTCTGCGAAGACTTTCTCACCGTCATCGCCGCGCTGACCGAGGCCGCGCCGGGCGATGTGCTGGTGGTCGACACGCAGGGCAGCCGGCGCGCGGTGGTGGGCGAGCTGTTTTCGCTGGAAGCGGCGCGTCAGGGCCTGGCCGGCATCGTGGTCGACGGACTGGTGCGCGACACCGCGACCATCCGCACGCTGGACATGCCGGTCTATGCGCGTGGCACCAGCCCGCAGGCCGGCACCTTGAAGCGCCTGTTCGAGACCCAGGTGCCGGTCAGCTGCGCGGGGGTCATCGTGCATCCGGGCGATGTGCTGTTTGGTGACGACGACGGCCTGCTGGTCGCCTCGCCGGCCGCCGTGCTGGCCGCCCTGCCGGCGGCGGAGGCCATCGCCGCGCGCGAAGCCAAAATCATCGAACGCCTGCGGGCCGGCCAGCCGCTGGCCAGCATGGTCAACGCGGCGGAGCATCTGGCCAAAGTCCGCGCCGGCGAACCCAGCGCGCTCGCTTTTGATATCTGAACTTCCGGAAAGAGACGCTATGAGCAGCCCTAACCCTTTTGTTGGCACCTGGCGCCTGCGCGACGCCTTTGCCCTGACCGATGCCGGCACCCGCGTGCCCTCGCCGCTGGGCGAAAAAGTCCTCGGGCAAATCATGTACGACGACGCCGGCAATATGTCGGCGCAGCTGATGGCCGAAGGGCGCCCGCGCTTCTCCGCCCGCGCCGCCGAAGACACCCCGGACGGGGAGTTCAAGCAGGCCTTCCTGAGCTATACCAGCTACTGGGGCACCTACCGGATCGACCATGCGGCCTGCACCGTCACGCATACCGTGATCGGCGCGAACGCGCCGAGCTGGCCGGGCAGCGAACAGCTGCGCTACTTCGAACTGGACGGCACCACGCTCACGCTCAAAACGCCGCCCATCCGCGGCCGCGACGGCGTGAAGCAGGTCCAGCAGCTGATCTGGGAACGGGTCTAGGGTGCTGCGCCGACTGCTGGGCTACGTAAGGTCCTTACTGTTCCGCGGGTCCGGGCGTTATTGGGAGCGGCGCTACGCGCAAGGTCGCACTTCGGGCAGCGGCTCCTACGGCAGCAGCGCGGCGTTCAAAGCGGGCTTTCTGAACGACTTGCTCGGTCGCACCGGCGCCCGTCGGGTGCTGGAGCTCGGCTGCGGCGACGGCGCGCAGCTCGCGCGCATCGACTACCCGGACTACGTGGGCATCGATATTTCCCCCACCGCGGTCGCGCGCTGCGCGGCGAGCTTCGCCCACGATGCGCGCAAGCGGTTTTACGCCGCCAGCGCCCGCGAACACTGGGCGCTGGGCGATCGCTACGACCTCAGCCTGTCGCTGGACGTGATCTATCACCTGGTGGAAGACGAGGTGTTTGAGGCCTATATGGCGGATCTGTTTGCGCTCTCGCGCCAGCACGTGGTGATTTATTCCACCAATCGCGATCCCGGACCGGGCAGCGAGCCCGCGCCGCACGTGCGTCATCGCCGCTTCGCCGACTGGATCGCCACCCACGCCAGCGACTGGACGCTGACGCAGGTCGAGCCCAATCCGGAAGCCGGCCTGCCTGATTTTTATCACTACACGCGGCGGGACCCTGCCACAGCGCTTAGCCAGCCGGCGTAGACTGCGCCGGCCGGCCGCTTGCCGGCCTTCCGGTGCGAAACAGACCCGTGAATCAAACAGGCTTGCAGCGCGGCAGCAGCCCACACCGCCCCCAGGGCGTGGCGCTGATTTCGGCGCTGCTGATTTCGGCGCTGATCGCGAGCCTCGCCACTGTGCTGGTCAAACGCCAGCAGCTCGCGATCGCCACCGCCAGCCATTTGCGCGACAGCCTGAACGCCCGCCAGCTGGTGAACGCCACCGAGATCGCGGCGATCAAGCTGCTGGCCGCCGACGCCGGGCAGGCCGCCTACGACAGCGCCGACGAAGCCTGGGCTACCAGCCGCCTGCGCGCGGAAGAGGCCGGCCTCACAGCCGAGGCGCGGCTGGTGGATCTGCAAGGGCGGTTCAATCTCGCCAGTCTCAACTTCGACCCGGCGACCGTCGCGGCCGACAACGGTGAGGGGCAGCTGCCGGGCGCGAGCGGTCCTGCGGCTAACGCGCTACGCGCTGTGGCGGCAGCCGCCGGCGTGACGCTGGGACCGCCGGTCAAGGCCGCGCCCGGCGGCGACCTGCCGCCGCTCTCACCGCAGCAAGTTGCCATCGCGCGCTTTGTGCTGCTGCTAAAAACGCTGGGGATCGAGCCGGCGATCGTGCCGGCGGTCCTCGACTGGCTGGATGCAGACAGCGAAACGCGCTTCCCGGACGGGGCCGAGGACGCCTATTACGCCAATCTCGAGCCGCCTTACCGCGCCGCCAACCGCCCCTTCGTCGACCCCAGCGAACTGCTGCTGGTTCGTGGCGTGACGCCGGCGATTTATGCCCGCCTGCGCCCGTTTGTGGTGGTGCTGGAAGGAGGTGCCGCGCTTAACCTCAATACGGCCTCAGCAACGGTGCTGATGAGCCTCGCGCCGGGCATCGACCGCGCCACCGCGGATCTGATTGTGAAAGCCCGCGCGGCCCAGCCCTTCCAGACGCCCAGCGCGCTGGCCAACAGCCCCGCGCTGGCCGGTCGGCCGCTGTCGGAGCTGGGACTGTCGACGGCCTCGGCCAACTTCGAGCTGACCACGCGCATCAGCAGCGACGGGCCGCCAAGCTACTTCCGCTCCAGCATTCGCCGCAGCGACGCAAGCCGTCTGCGGGTCGTGGGGCGCGAGCAGGACTATCGCGCGCCGGCGGCGGACTAGGTCGTGGAACCCGGCTGCGCGGCGGCCGGCTTGGCGTAGACTGCCCGCACTTCATCTGCCCACGGAAGCTCGCCATGGCCCTCGATTCAACGCCACTGAACTCCCCGCTCGCACGGAGACTCGGCGACCTCGCGGCCGCGCGGGGCTAAGGCCGCATGCTGCGCGACCTTCTGCGCAATTTTGCCGGCAGCGGACGACTGGAGGCCATCCTGCTGCGCCCGGCGCGGGGCGAGGCGGCGATTGCCGTTGAGCGCGTCGAGGCGCTGGCCGGGCGCGGACTGGCCGGCGACCGCAGCAGCCGCGCGGGCCGCAGCGGCGGGCGCCGGCAAATCACGCTGATTCAGGCCGAGCACCTGCCGCTGATTGCCGCCTGGACCGGCCGCGAACGGCTGGACCCCGGCATCCTTCGTCGCAATCTGGTGATCGGCGGGATTAATCTCATCGCCGGCCGCTCGCCGCTGCGCGATCTCTGCGTCCAGCTGCACATTGGCGAGTCGGTGATACTGGAACTGACCGGCCCCTGCGACCCCTGTTCAAAAATAGAACGCGAACTGGGCCACGGCGCCTACAACGCCATGCGCGGCCACGGCGGCATGACCGCCCGCGTGCTGGTGGGCGGACCGCTGACGGTCGGCGACCCCGTCCGCCTGAGCACCACTGATTCTTTTCACGCTGAAGCCTGAGGAAGACCACGATGACCCATGCAATTCGTATCCATCAAAACGGCGGCCCGGATGTCCTGCGCTGGGAGGCGCTCGACGTGCCCGCGCCCGGTCCCGGCGAAGTGCGCCTGCGCCAGACGGCGGTGGGCCTTAACTACATCGACGTCTACTTTCGCACCGGGCTGTACGCCGCGCCGACGATGCCGTTCACGCCCGGTCTTGAAGGCGCCGGCGTGGTGGAAGCGACGGGCGAAGGCGTTACTACGCTTAAGGTGGGCGACCGCGTGGCCTATGCCAGCGCGCCCATCGGCGCCTACGCCGAAGCGCGCCTGATGCCGGCCGACCGGCTGGTGAAAGTGCCGGACGGCATCAGCGACCAGCAGGCCGCTGCGATGATGCTGCAAGGGATGACGACGCAATATCTGGTGCGCAGGACCTACAAGGTGCAGGCCGGCGAGACCATCCTGGTCCATGCGGCCGCCGGTGGCGTCGGCCTCATGCTCTGCCAGTGGGCGAAACATCTGGGCGCGACCGTCATCGGCACCGTGAGTTCGGAAGAAAAAGCCGCGCTCGCCCGCGCCAACGGCTGCGACCATCCGGTGATTTACACCCGCGAAGATTTTCAGTCGCGGGTCATGGCGATCACCAACGGCCAGAAAGTGCCGGTGGTCTACGACTCGGTCGGCGTGGATACCTTTGCCAAGTCGCTCGACTGCCTGGCCCCGCTCGGCATGATGGTGCTGTTCGGTCAGGCCTCCGGCCCGGTGCCGCCGTTTGAGCTGGGCACGCTGGCCGCCAAGGGTTCGCTCTTCATCACCCGCCCGACGCTCTTCAGCTATACCGCGAAGCGGGAAGATCTGGTGTCGACGGCCGACGAGTTGTTCGACGTGGTGAGCAAGGGCGTGGTGAAGATTGCGGTCAACCAGACCTACGCGCTGGCCGACGCCGCGCAGGCGCATCGCGATCTGGAAGCGCGGAAGACGACCGGCTCGACGGTGTTGGTGGTGTAGGTCGCGCGGCGGGCCGGCTGCCGGCCCGCCTCAAGGCGGATTGTCGTAGCTCGGCACCGCCGTCAGGCGTCGCCCGCCCACTTGAACGGGCCGTAAAGCCCCTGCGCAATATCCAGCCGGTCGCGCTCGGCGCCGCCCAGCCACAGCTGCACAATCTTGTAGTCGCGCATGTATTTCTCGAGGTGGCTTTCGTAGGCGTAGCCGGCCGAGCCCATCAGCTGCATGCCCTTGTTGGTGACGAGCTCGGCCGCGTCGCCGGCGAAGGAACGTGCGGCGGAGAACTTCGCCTTCATGTGGGCTTCCCAGGGATGGCCGTACACCTCGGGCCGCATGACCTGCGCGGTCAGGCTCATGTAGTACTGACGGGAAATATCAATCGCGCGATACATCTCGCCGATCGTCGCGGCAAACAGCGAACGCTCGCGCATCGGCTTGCCGGCGATGATGCGGTTTTGCGTCCAGTTCATGACGATTTCGAGCACCGCTTCCGACAGTCCCGTGAGGCGCGCCGCGCCGGCCAGACGACCGAGGCCAATCACATAGCCCTTGATGAGTTTCGAGCCCTGACCGCGCGCCGTGTCGATGCGGTAACGCTTCGGAATGCGCACATCGCGAAACCAGATGTCGGTGTTGGATTCGGTGTAGCTGAAGCCCATCTTCTGATAGGGCTGCGAAAAATCGAGTCCTTCGGCATCGGCCGGCACGTAGAAGATGCCGACGTTGTCGTCGCCACCGGCGCGATCGGTGATCGCGCACACCCAGTAGCCGAGATGGCCCTTAAGCCACTGGCTCTGGAAGTTCTCGGGCTTGCCAGAGGGGCCCGGCCACAGCTTGTGGCCGTTGATGACGTAGTGGTCGCCGTCTTCGCGTGCCATCACGTTCATGGTGCGGTATTCGAGCGCCGGATCTTCCACGTTCGCCCCCCCTGCCGGCTCAGTGATCGCGAAGCAGGCGGTCCAGGCTTCGTCGCCGGCAATGCGCGGTGCAAATTCTTCGATCAGATCTTCACGCCCGGCGGCGAGCATCACCGAGATCGCCCAGTGCAGCTTGCCCACCTTGGTCGCGAGCCCGATGTCGGCGCGCGAGAGTTCTTCGTTAATCATCTGCCGCACGATGGGCCGATAGCCCAGCCCGCCGAACTTGGTCGGCAGGATGGCCTTGGTGACGCCGAAATCGACCAGCTTCGCGTACAGCCGGTGGATGGTGTCTTTGGCGAGCTTGGCATCGCGGTGCCAGCCGCCTTCAAGGTCGTGCCGATGCGGCATGAGCTCGCGTTCCACGAAACCGCGAAAGTGTTCGGCGATTTCAATTTCTTCTTCGGTGCAGAACGCGAGGTTGTATTTCTGCCGCGGTTCTAGCAGCCGGTAACCGCCGAACCCGGTGGCGTCGGGCTGGTGCATGCGGTCGATGTCGAGGGGTTGGTTCATGCGGGACTCCTCCGGAAGCCAGGTATTTGCTGATCTTGAATCGCCACAGCGAGCCGGCGATGCCGAGTGCCGATTGTCCAGTTGATTGATGCGCGATGCCACGATCTGGCGACGGTGTTCTGTGAAGATCCCGTCGGCTCAAAGGAAGAAACGTTTCAAACTCGCTTAAACGCTGGCTCAGACCGTCGGCTCACCGGGTTCACCCGGACACCAGCGCCGCTCGTTGGCTTCGATCGCCGCGATCCGTTGTCCCGCGCCTGGATGGCTCATCAGCCATGCCGCAGGCCCGTCACGCTGAGCCGACTGCTGCTCCAGCTTGGTCAGCAGCGATTTCTGTCCGCTCGCGCCGATGCCGGCCTTGATCAGCAGCGCCGTTGCCCAGGCGTCGGCCGCATACTCGTCCCGCCGCGACAGGCGCGCGGCGAGGAGCTTGCTCAGAAAGCCAGCGAGATGCACGCCAATCCCGGGCAGGATGCGCCCGAGCACCGACGCAAAGGCGAGCCGCATCACGCTGTGGCCGGTGAAGTCGATCATCCGCTGCCGCGTATGGCCCAGCGCGACATGGCCCAGTTCATGGGCGATGACGCTGGCGATTTCTTCTGCCGAGAGTTGGCCGGCGCGGAACGCATCCAACATGCCGCGCGTGAGAAAAATCCGGCCGTCGGGTGCCGCGAGACCATTAAGCTGCGCCTCTTCGTAGAGATGCACCGGGATCGCGGGCAGCGCCAGCGTGTGGGCCAACTGCCCGATCACGGCGTCGAGGCGCGGCTCGCGGAGCGGTGCCGAGCGCTTGTCGAGTTCGCGACAAAGCTGCCAGACCGAATAGCGCCACAGGATGAGCGCGTAGAGAATCGGCAGCAGGACCGTGACGAGCTTGATGATCACGATTGCTTGACGCGCAGGGCCCCGACGAAGACGACGCGACCAGCGGACAGGCGCATGGCAATCATCGTTCGACGGAAGCGTGTTGCCGTCGCGCGAGCAGCCTATCCGGCAAGCGCGGGCGGGCGCCGCGCGGCCCAGGGCGCGGCGGTTTCGAGCTGCGCCGCGACCCGCAGCAGGCCCGCTTCGTCGCAGTCCCGCCCCACCAGCTGCACGCCGATCGGCAGTCCCTCGGCGGACATCGCGAGCGGCAGCGAAATCGCCGGCGAACCCATCGCGTTGAAGGGCAGCGTGTAGCAGCAGTCCGGCGCCATCAGGCGGTCGTTATAGGCATCGCAGGAGAGCGACATGTCGTAGTAAGCGTGCGTGCGCGGCAGCATGGGCACCGTGGGCATCAGCCACATATCGAAGGCCGCCATGCGGGTGAGGCACTCGCGGCTAATCATGCGCACCTGCTCGACATGATTGGAGTGTTCAACGCCGGAGAAGCTGCGGCCGTAGTGGCAGAGGCTCCAATAGAACGGCGCCATGTCATCTGCTGTGGCGGGGCGTCCTACCAGCGGCGCGATGGCGTCGAAGAAGGCCGCGGTCTGCGTCGCGACGATATTGGTGTAGGCCTGCATCAGCGGCCAGTACGCGTAGGGCACGGGCTGCAGTTCGACCTCATGGCCCAGCGACGCCAGCAGCGTGCCGGTGGCGCGCACAGCCTCGCGAATTTGCGGGTCAAGCGGCGTGCCGCCGTCGGGCGTGTCCAGCACCATTGCAATCCGCAGGCGGCCGGGGTCCGCGCCCACCTCTTGCAGATAGGGCCGCTCGGGCGGGGCGATTTGATAAGGATCGCCGGGCAGGTGGCCGTGGGTCACGTCGAGCAGCAGCGCGGTGTCGCGCACACTGCGCGAGACCCCAAGAATCGTGGCGCCGCCGTACCAGAAGTCCGCAATCGCCGGCGCGAGACAGATGCGGCCGCGCGCGGGCTTCAGGCCCACCAGCCCGCAGTTCGCGGCCGGGGCGCGAATCGAGCCGCCACCGTCGGAGGCTTCGGCAACAGGCAGCACCCGCGCGGCGACCGCCGCCGCCGAGCCACCGCTGGACCCGCCGGGCGTGCGGGCCGGATCCCAGGGGCTACGCGTAATGCCGAACATCGTTGATTCGGTCGCCAGCATCCAGCCGTTCTCGGGGCTGGTGCTTTTCGCGAACGGCACGATGCCGGCCGCCTTCAGGCGTTGCAGGGTGAGGGAATCAAACGGCCCCTTCACGTCTTTCATGTAGGGCAGGCCGTTGGTCCACGGCTGTCCGGCCCACGAGGTCGCCAGTTCCTTGACCAGCCAGGGCACGCCGCGCAGCGGACCGTCCGGCAGGTCGGGGCTACTGGCGGCGGCGAGCGCTTCGTCGTACGCGCGATGCGCGATGAAGTTCAGCGCGGGATTGGCCAGCTCCGCGCGGCGGATCGCTTCCTCCATCACCTCGCGCGGACTGAGCTCGCGCGCGCGCACCAGGGCGGCGAGCCCGATGGCATCCAGCGTGTCGTATTCGGCGATCGCCATGCGCTTGGCCTTTAGCAGTGGAACTGGAACACGGCCGCACCGCAGCCGTAATGCGGACCGTAGCCCAGCGTGCGCCCGCCGCGGTAGCCGCTGCCCAGCGCGCCCAGGACAAAGGCCAGATGCTTCATGCCCATGTCGGCCCCCGCGCTGGCCGCGTAGTCGGGGCAGGCGGCCGCCAGCGCCGCCGGATCGCCCGC
>JAURHQ010000093.1 GCA_030833185.1 Gammaproteobacteria bacterium
CGGCAAAGTGGCCTTGCCTTGGGCGCGAATGGCGTCGAATTGGGCCGTCTCGGAAATCTCACGCTGGCGTTCCAGGGCGTCCGGAATCCAATAGGCATTCAGGGCCACCAAGAGAAGGGCGCAGGCTGCCCCGGCGGCGACTGACGCAAGCCCCTGTGCGGGCGGCGCGGTCGACACCGCGCTGGCCAGTGAAATGGCCTCGGTCGGCATCATGTATAACCTTGCCGAGCACCCGAAGTCGGTGCGGGCGGTGGCGGCCCGTCTGCTGGAAGACGCGCTGAACAAAAGCAAAGCCCACACCGAGGCCTGCAAAGACTGCAGCAAGACTGAAACAACGCGCGTGCTCTACCGCGTGGGCCCGACCAAATTCCTGCCAGATGCCGAGCAGCAGCAGATCTGTCGCACGCTGGACCAACAAACCGCAGCCAAGCCGTTGACCTGGCCCGACCGCAAGTTCAAGACCCTGCCGGAAGTGAACGACTGGATCCGCGCCTTCTCCGAAGGCCGTGGCGAGGAAGGCAAAGCGCTCTACGCCAAGTGTTCTGCCAACTGCAGTCCGCGCTACGAGTTTGAAATTTCGCCCGAAGGCGAGCAGATGCGGCTCAGCACACGCGTGCACTGCGGGCTGGCGCGCGACGCCAACGACGACCAATACGAAGTGGCCACCGCCTTGCGCACCAGCTGCAAGCCCGGCGCGGCCAAGCCCTGATGCAGGCAGAGGCGGCGGCGCTGCCAGCAGCATCAGCGCCCGAATCCACGCTGGCGCGCCTGGCGGCCTACCTGGCCTGGCCCGCGCTGGTGCTGTCCAGCGCCAGCATTCTCGCGTTTGGCTTTAGCAGCGGCCATCCGGCCGGCTTGTCCGATACCCTGCGTAAAGCCTGGTTCTTCAACCTGTCTTATCTCTGGCTGCTGATGTGGCTGCTCCTGCTGGAGCGGCGCTGGCCCTGGCGCCGCGCCTGGCAGCAGTCGGACGGCCAGCTGCCGGCGGATTTGGCGCATACCCTGCTCGACAAGGGCACGGTGCAGATGACGATTATTTTTCTCTCCGGCCTGCCGTTCTTTGCCAGCCGGGGAGACGGGCTAGTCGGCAGTCTGCCGCTGGCCGTGCAGGTCGCCATCGGGCTGGTGTCGGCCGAGTTTGGTCTCTACTGGGCGCACCGGCTGTCGCACGAATGGCCGGTGTTCTGGCGCTTCCACGCGGTTCATCACAGCGTGCGCCGGCTGTGGATTGCCAATACCGGCCGTTTTCACTTCATCGATTCGAACATCAGCGTGCTGGCCAGCATGCCGTTCATGCTCGCGACCGGCATTTCCATGGACGCGATGATTTGGGTCAGCGCCATCACGGCCTATCTTGGCCTGCTGACCCACTGCAATATCAACATGCGCGGCGGCTGGCTGAGCTACGTCTTCAACACGCCCAACCTGCATCGCTGGCACCACTCGCCCAATCCGGCGGAGGGCAACAGCAACTACGGGCAGAATCTGGTGATTTGGGATCAGGTCTTCGGCACCTGGCTGCATCGGCCAGATCGCGAGCTGGGCGTCATCGGCATTGTCGAACGGATGCCGCGGCGCTTCCTGCAGCAGCTGCTGGTGCCGTTTCGCTGGGCGCGGTTTCAGGCCGAGTCGACGAAGGCCGACCCGGCGACGCTGGTTTAGCGGGCGACCGCTTCCAGCCGCCGCAGGCGGCGTTGCATGCCCCACCACACGGCCGACAGGGCCAGGCGGAGCAGCGGCGCCGCCAGTTTCAGCCGGGCAGCGCGCAGAATCATGCGCGCGGCGCTTTCCACATGGCGCGGCTGATAGAGCTTGATGGCCCGCCGCCAGTAGGCGGTCGCGCAACGCTCCCGGCTATAGGCTTCCGCCCCTTCCGGTACGTTCGCGCTGAAGTAGGCGTAAGAGAGTTCATCGTCGCCGGTTTCGTCCACCCGCCCGAAGGCGATTTTCAGGCGCTGCCATAAGCCCAGCGGCTCGCGCTCGAGGTAGCGGTTGAGGTGGTCTTCAAACAGGCGGTAGTGGCGGGCTTCATCCTGCGCAATGCAGTGACAGATCGCGCGGAGCACCGGGTCCGGGCTGCGGTCGCGAATTGCGGAATAAAAGGAACAGGTGCCGGACTCCACCACGCAGCGCGCGACCAGTTCACCGGTGCGTGAGCCGCGCACCGAGGCGCTGACATCCAGCGGCAGCTGATAGCCGGCGCGGAAGCGGGCGAGGGCGGTGGGAAAATCAAAGCTCGGATCTACTGCGGTCGCCCAGCGGGCCAGCGCTTCGCCGTGCTGGGCTTCTTCCACGCCCCACTCGTCGGCCGCCGCCTTGAAGGCGTCGTCATCGGCAAACACGTTGCGCAGATAGGTGACGTAGTCCGCGCTATTGGCCTCGACCAGCGCGGCCGTTTTCACGGTCTCCAGCAGGTCGCGGTCCACCTTGGCGGGGGTGATGTCGTCCCAGCGAAACTGGGCAAGGGTCCATGATTGGCTCATGTCTGCATCGTAACAAGTTTCGGGCGCGCGCCGCGCTATTCGGTCGGTGCCGGCGACAGTCGATCGTCGCCGCGCACCACGAACTGCGCACGGTCTATGACCACGCCGGCCGCATTGACCAGCGTGAGTTGATGCCGCCCGGGTCGTGGGGCCCAGGCGCGACCCGCCGCCAGCGGCTTGCCGTTCAGCTGCCACGACAGCCCGGCGCGCGGCGGACTCATCGTCGGGAAAATTCGCTGATGCGCCGGCGGAATGTCCGGATCGAGCACCAGAATGCTGCCGTTGGCCGGTGCGACGATGCGCGCGCTGGTATCGTCTACCGGCGCGGGCCGCACTTCCGCGGTTTCAGTGCCGCTGAGAAACCACTCCTCGCGCGGTGCCTCCAGCGCGTCGGCAAAGCGTACCGCTCGCCGCTCGAGTCCCGCCGGCGGCAGCGGCGGGCGGCCCGGCTCGCTGGCGTGCAGGGCTTGCATGACTTCCGCCCAGATCGGCGCCGCGCCGCTCAGTCCCGAGACTTCCCACATCGGCGTGCCGTCGAAATTGCCCACCCACACCCCGACCGTGTAGCGCGAGGTATAGCCGATGCACCAGTTGTCCCGCATTTCCTTGCTGGTGCCGGTTTTGACCGCCGCCCAGAACGGCAGGGCCAAGGGACTTTCCAGCCCGAAGGTGGCGCTGCGACTGGCGCGGTCGGCCAGCAGATCGCCCACGATGAAACTCGCCGCGGGCTGCAGCGCGGGCGTGGCCTGCAGCGGCTCCTCGGGGCGCACGCGGAGCGGGGCGTACACGCCGCCGCTGGCGAGCGTGCGGTAGGCGGCAACCAGCTCCCACAAGCTGACCTCCGGCGAGCCCAGCGCCAGCGCTTCGCCGTAATACTCGCCGTCGTGTGCGAGCGCAAAGCCCAGCTGGCGTAAATGGCCGACGAAGCGCTCGGGGTTGAGCAGCATCAGCGTGCGCACCGCCGGCACGTTCAGCGAGCCGGCAAGCGCGCTGCGCAGGCTGACCCGGCCACGAAACGCTTCGCTGTAGTTGCGTGGCTCATAGGCGCCGCCGGCTTTCACCACGCTGAGCGGGCTGTCTTCGAGGATCGACGCGGCGTTGAGTCGGCGGGTTTCGATGGCGAGCTCGTACAAGAAGGGCTTGAGGGTCGAGCCCGCCTGCCGGCGGGCGCGCACACCGTCGACAAAGCGGGCGGAACTCAAAGGCGCGCCGTTGCCGACGTAAGCCAGCACCTCGGCGCTCGCGTTGTCGACCACCAGCACCGCACCGTCGCTGACGTGGCGCGGCGCGAGTTCGCGTAACTGCCGCTGCAGCGCCTCACGGGCAACCGTCTGAACCCGAGCATCCAGCGTGCTGCTCACCGTTTCGCCGCCGGTGCGCAGCAGTCGCGCGGCCAACTGCGGGGCTACGCTCGGGCTCGCTTCGACCGTGCCTTGCGACAGATCACGGGCGCGCGCTTGCAGCGCGCTGCAGGCCACCGGCGTCGGCAGCCGCACCGCCAGCCGACAGGCGCGCGCGCTCAGCGCGGCGGGTGAAGCATTCGGTTGGCCAAGCATTGCGCTGAGCAGCAGGGCGTCGGTGCGGTCGAGCGCGGCGGGCGCCTTGCCGAACAGGCGCTGGCTGGCGGCACCGATGCCCGCCAGCTCGCCGCGATAGCTGGCGAGATTGAGATAGGCCTCGAGGATTTCGGGCTTCGACCAGGCGCCGGCCAGCGCGCGTCCAGCCTGCGCCTGGCGCCATTTTTGCCACAGCTTGCGGCCGCCCCGACGCGCCCGCAGCGTCGGGTCGAGGAGGGCGGCAAGCTGCATGTCGATCGTGCTGGCGCCGCGCGGATGACCCCGCAGCGTGTCGCGCAGGGCCGCCGCGATTGCCCACCAGTCGACGCCGCCGTGCTGCCAGAAGCGCTGGTCTTCGACGGCGATGACGGTGTCTCGCAGCGGTCGCGACAGCGCCGACAGCGGCACCCAGTCGCCGCGTCTTACCTCGGCGTTCTGCCGGCGACTGTCCAGCACCACGCCGTGGCGGTCCAGCAACTGCGCTTCGCTGGCCGGATGCGCGGCGCGCACCTCGCCCGGCGAGGGCAGGGCCGCGGCGGTGGCCGGCGCTGACACCACCAGCGCCAGCAGCAGACTGCGCGCCCGGCGCCTCACGGCAGAACGGTCAGGGGCTCGTTGGGGCTCGCACCGAAGACCGCCGGGGCATACATGGCGTCGACCCGTGTCGGCGGCAGCACGAAGCTGCCCGCATTGTTGAGTCGCACCCGATAGCGCAGCACCGAACGCCCCGCCGGCAGGTATTCAAGGTACGCGCGGTAGCCGTCCGCGCCGCGCTCCGTGAAGCTCGGCGTGAGGCTGGCGCCGCTGTCGTCCTGACCCCGTGTGGCGCTGTCGCCGCCGAGGCCGCTGCCCAGCGCGACCGCGCCGGCCGGCAGGGGGTCGCTGACGGCCACCCAGGGCATCTCGCTCCTGGCGTCAATTTCGAGCACCACGCTGTAAACGTCGCCGCGATGCCAGGCCTCGGGCGTTTGCCGGCTGATGGCTTCCACGCGGCGGGTAATCCGGTAGCCGCTCGCCACCGGGGCGCTCAGCGGGACGGCCGCGCGGCTCTCCAGCGAGGCCCAGGGCGCACCGCTACCGCTGTGCTGCAGACGCAAGACGGCGGGCGCGCTGGGCCACGGCAGGGTTTGCGCGATGGCGGGCGTTGGCCACGCTTGCTCCCGCTGCTGCCCGGCCAGGCTGAGACTGGTGCGGCCGGCAACCGGGGTTTTTTCGAAATTTTCCGCGAATTTTCGCAGTGCCAGCACGCCCACGGCATTGGCCGCCGTGGTGTCCCAATGCCCCGCCTGCTGGCGGGCAAGTGCGCCCTGCAACAGCCGCGGCGCGTCGCTGGCCCAGTCGGGCAGGGCCGCGACCAGACCCAACAGGCGGTTGTGCGTCAGGTCCCCCGACACCATCAGGCTGGGCAGCTGGTCCCCCGGCGCGCTGGCCAGCATCAGCTGATTACCCTGTGGCACGAGGCGTGCGCGCAGTTCATCCAGCGTGGCCTTGAGCCGCGCCGGCCGGCCCGGCAGGTCCGGGCTGCGCAGCAGGATGTCCAGCCAGTCGACCACGGCGCTGCTCGGCCACAGCCGGGGTGTTTCGTCGATGCTGTCCAGCCAGCCGGGATTGAGTCCTTCGGGCTGGCGGGCCAGCGCCGCAAGGATCGCGATCTTGCGCAGGCTGAGGTCGGCGGTGGGCAGCGGCGAACGCGGCTGGTAGCGGCCTTCCAGCACGCCGATCAGGCCTTCCCGCAGCGGCATGCGCTGCAGCGCTGGAATCTCGCGCCCGGCGTCCGCGGTGAGCGACAGCAGATAGGCCGACAGCACGTCGCTGCCGGCGCCCTGGCCCGGAAAATAACGCGCCAGACCGTGTTCGTCGAGATAGCCCGGCAGTTCGCTCATCAGGGCGTCCCACGCGGTGTCGTCGCCAAGCCCGACGGCCTTCGAGACGCGCTGCTCGAGACAGCGGAAGGGATATTGCCGGAACCAGGTCTCAACGCCCGCCGGCACCTGCGCCAGCGACGCCTGCAGGCTGATTCGCAGCCCGCCGCCGGGCAAGGCACCGATCGGTGCAGCGACCGGCAGGGTCTGTTCGCCCTGTACTTGGAGGAGGCTGGCTTGGAGAGTGCTGAGCGGAATCGCCGGCAGCACCGTCTGTTTCACGCTAAGCGCATCCTGCGCCGCCGCGCCCGCATCGGCCGTCACCGTCCAGCGCAAGCCGCTGGCGTCCGGTGCTTCGTAGTCCCAGCTCACCTCCTGCGCGGCGCCCGGCGCGAGGCTGAGCTGTTGCGCGGGCAGCGGGTTGGCGCTGGTTTCGCCGGCGTCCTGGGTGACGCTGACCTGCGCGGCAAGCGTCGCGCTCAGCGCTTTGTCGCTCGCGTTGCGCAGCGTGAAGCCCGCGCGGTAGCGGTCGCCCACGCGGACCATCGCGGGCAGGCCGGCGTGCAGCATCAGCGGCTGGGTGCTGCGAATGCTCGCGCTGCCGGTGCCGAAATGGCCGGTGCCGGCGGTGGCCACGGCGACCAGCCGGAAGCTGGTCAGGGAGTCGTTCAAGGGCACTTCGATCCGCGCCCGGCCCTGGGCGTCCAGCGCGAGCTTCGGCGCCCACAGCAACAGCGTGTCGAACATGCGCCGCGTGCCGCTGCCGCTGCCGCCACCACCGCCCGGCGCCACCGCCTTGCGTCCGTAATGCCGCTTGCCGACGACCTGCATTTGCGCGGTCGCGGTCTGCACTTCAATACCGCGCCGGGTGAGCATGCTTTCCAGCACCTGCCAGCTCGCGTTGGGGCGGAGTTCCAGCAGGCCTTCGTCGACCGCCGCCAGCGCCACTTCGCTGTGCGGCGGCAGCGCTTTGCCGTCGGCCCGGCGGACCGCGATCTCAACCGCGGCCCGTTGCCCCGGCTGGTAGGTCTCGCGCTCGGGCGTCACGCTCACCTTGAGCGCATGCGCCGCCCAGCCGACCCGCAGTTCGGTCATGCCGAGCTTGAAGGCCGGCCGACCCAGATCGACCAGCGCGGTCGGTTGAATTGCTCGCTCACGACCCCGCACCGCCAGCACCGAGACAAACACGTTCGGCGCGCCTTCGGGCGGAATCGGCACCTCGACCACCGGTGCCTTGCCGCTCAGGTCCACCACCTGTTGCCACAGCACGCCTTCGCGCTCCAGCGAGACCAGCGCGGTGGCGGCGCGAAACGGCATGCGCACCTGCAGACGCGCGGTTTCGCCGGGGGCATATTCACGGCGCTCCGGCACCAGCGACATGCGGTCGTCGTTGCCCTGCGCGAACCACCAGTCCTGATCGTTCGCCACCCAGACGTCGCGATTCACCACGCTGGGATTGCCCGCGGCGTCCAGCGTCTGCGCGCGCAGGATGAGGTTGCCGGCGATCTCGGTGCTGGTGGTGCAGACCAGTTCACCGCGGGCGTCGGTGCGGCCGCGACAGGCCTGCCCCAGCGGCTTCACTTCGCTGCGGTTCTCCCAGGCATAGAAGCCGCCCAGCAGTCTTTTACGGCTTGAATAGTTAATTTTCTGGAACAAATCGACCGTCACCTCGACGCCGGCCAGCGGGCGCCCCCGGGTGTCGAGCGCGACCGTGGTGAAGACCACCTCGCGTCGACTCATGGTCCAGTCGCGGGGCTTGATCCCCAGCAGCACCGCCGACGGCCAGAGCGGCACGCGGGTGGCAGTGGTCAGCACTTCGCCGTTGGGATCCGGGTATTCAACTTCCGCCACCAGCGTTTGCGGCGTGGCGGATTTTGGCAGCGCGGTGAGTTCGAGCCGGGCGCCGCCCGTTTTGTCCAGCGTCAGGCTTTGCACTGGCAGCGCCTGCGGCGGTGGCGCCGGCTGGTAGCTGGGCGCGCTCCACGCGGCCTCGGTCTGATCGGTCTCGCCAACGCTGACGTCGCCGTTGGCAAACACATAGTCCTCGTAGTCGGTAAAGCCGACGGTGCGGGCTTGGATGAGGCCGCGCAGCTTGACGGGCAACTCGCTGGCGCCGCCGCCGGCGAGGTAGGTGATCTGCAAGTCGAGCGGCAAGCGGTCGCGGTTTACGACCGGCAGGTCATGCGGCTGCAGCGCGGCGCGGAGCAGCGGCACACGGAACTGTTCGACGCGGAATTCGCCGGCTTCTAGCCAGGCGTCGCCGTCGGCGATCTGGATGCGATAGGTGCCTTGCCGCGCGCTGGCCGGAATGGTCCAGTCGCTCAAGGCGCTGCCGGTGTCGTTATCCCGCGTGGCGTCGAGCGGGATCTCGGTGCCGCTGCCGTCGTGACGCAGTCGCACTTGCAGGCTTTCGGGCTGCCAGGCCGCAAATCCGCGGGTGCTGCGGGCGCGCAGCAGGTGCTTCATGTGCACCGTCTCGCCGGGTTTGAAGAGACTGCGGTCGAGCACGCTGACCGCGCTATGCGCGCTGAACCAGTTCGGCCCCGGCAGGCCGAACTGCCAGGTGCTGATGCCGTTGTTCCAGTCTGACGCCACAAAACTTGCGTCCTCGCCGTAACGCGCGACGGCGATCAGGCCCCGGCTATTCCAGCCACAGTCTGGCAGCTGCTGATTGTTGGGCAGGGCTTCGGCAATGGGGGCGACACCCTGTCGGTCGGTCGTGCCCTGCCATAGGGTTTTGCCGGCGCAGTCGTGCACGCTGACGGTGGCTTTGGCGACCGGTTTGCCGCTGTCGAGCGCCGTGACCCAGACGAGCGAGGATTCGCGTCCCCACTTGAGGTGCACGCCCAGATTGGTCACCAGCGCCATGGCCTGCACGTAGTAGGGCGCAGGTTTGGTGAACAGCGCCGCGCCGAGGCGCGGACTGGCGATTTCGGCGACATAGAAGCCGGGTTTCGGCAGCGGGATGCCGACCATTTCCAACGCTTTGGCCGGGGTTTGGCGCGGCACTTCAAAGGCGGTGACGCCGCTCGCCTCGCGCAGTACTTCGGTCATGCCGGGCTGGCCGCGCAGTTCGCTGGCCTGTTTTTCTTCGTTCCAGAACCAGTCGTAGCGCCGCGCCTGCTTGACCTGTTGAAACCACTGGCCGATCGCGGCGACGTCGTCCACCGGCACCCGCAGCAGGCGGCCCTTGATGCCGGCGCGCACGGTCGGCGCGCCGGTGAAGCCGCGGTCCCGCCGCAGGAGTTGGTCGATCTGTTCGTCGATAAAACCCGTGATGCCGGGCGCCGTCGGCGTGGACGCCGGGCGGGCGCTGACGATCAGATTGGGTTCGATGTTGCGCACGCTGATGGGCAGCGCCGGCTCGCCATGGGCCTCCACAATGCCGAACTCGGCGGCAAATTTAGCGAGCGGCGGGTCTTCTTCGGTGCGGATGATCAGCGGAAAGCTGGCCGCATTGGCAAGCGTGCGGCCGGCGTCGTCGCTTAGCCCGGCAGGCAGTGTGAGCCGCAGTTTCGCGTGCGGCGGGAAGGGGCCGCGCGCCACCAGACCGTTGCTCCAGCGATCTCCCGTGCTGCCGTCGACGGTGACTGGAAAGCGCTGGCCGTCGGGGCCTTCCAGCGTTGCGGCCAGCAGCGCTTCGCGCGGCACGGCAGCGTTGAAATCAAGCCGGATGTCAAAGCCCGGCAGGCAGCCGCCGTCGCGACGCGCGCGCTGGCAGCTTTGGGTGGCGGCAAAGTCTGCCCGGGTTTCATAGGCCAGCGTCTGGCGCGCGGCATTGCTGATGCCCGACGCAGCGGCGATGCCCGGACCGAAGTCGAGAAATACTTTCGCCGCCGCGGGCAGGCGTTGGCGGCACTGCACGGCCACCAGCGCCGAATCCGGCCCCTCAGTCAGCGCGGCATAGCGCTCGCGTACCGCGGCTTCGTCAGCCGCCGTGCGGGCCACGAGGGTCTGCTCGAAGGTGGCCGGCAGGCGGGCCATGGCATAACGGCGAAGAAACCACGGACTGGCCTCCAGCATCGCGCGACGCTCGTCATCCTTGAGCACCCGCACGCCGATTTGCTCACCCACGCCTTCCGCGCGGCAATGCACGCGCTGTTCGAGGGTCGCGGCATCGACGGGTGCGTCCAGTCCCAGCAGGAAAACCTGATTTTCATCGATCGTGCTGCCGTCCCAAGGCTCGCTTTGCAGGATCGACGGGCCACCCGTGTCGAAGACAAAACGCTGCTGGCCGCCTATCGTCTGACCCTGGCTGTCGCGCAGGCCGGCCCGCAGGGCGAACTGACAGCGCAGGCCCACCGGCGGCGTGCCCGCGATGTCGAATACCCAATTGCGCGCATCCAGCCAGCGGCCGCTGCCGGGCAGGGCGCAGTCCATGATGAAGGGATCGGGCAGGCGGGGTTCGCCGAAGGCCACCATCGGGGTGGCGAAGCGGACGCTCACGCTGCCAATGGCTTTGGCGCTGCCGGCCGGGCTGAACGACTCCACGCGCGCTGACGGCGATGCGGCGAAGCTTGAAGTGCCGAAGATGCCGGTGAGGACCAGCAGCAGGGCGCGGAGCGTGTTCATCATGAAGTCTCCCGAACCGGATAGGCGTCGGGGCGTAGTCTAAGGGCAGACGGCGCGGGACGTACCTGCGGGAGAATCAGGCGGCGTGATGGCTGGGCTGATTGCCGGCGTAACGCAGCGGCTCGCTGAACCAGGCCAGCGACTCGCCCAGCGCTGCGACTTCGCCCACCACGACCAGCGCGGGCGCGGCAATCTGCTGTGCGCGTCCGGCTGCCGCGAGGCTTTGCAAGTCGGCCAGCACCACCCGCTGTGCGGCGGTGCTGCCGCGTTCGATCAGCGCGACGGGCGTGTGCGGCGCGCGGCCCGCCGCCAGCAGGCGCGCTTCGATCAGCGGCAGCTGCGCGACGCCCATGTAGAACACCACCGTGTGAGTGGATAGTCCCAGCGCCGTCCAGTCCACGCGGTCGACCGAGCGCTGGCAGTGCGCGGTGACGAAGCTGACCTGCTGAGCGTAGTCGCGATGGGTCAGCGGAATACCGGCATAGGCCGCGCAACCCAGCGCGGCGGTCACGCCCGGAATGACCGCAAAGGGCAGGTCGTGAGCGGCGAGGATCGCGAGTTCTTCGCCGCCGCGCCCGAAAATGAACGGGTCGCCGCCTTTCAGCCGCACCACGCGCTTGCCGGCCTGCGCAAGCGCGAGCAGGCGTTGGCCGATGCGGGCCTGGGTTTGCTGGTGGTCCTGTCCGGTCAGTTTGCCGACGTCTTCTTGCACCACGTGGGCGGGAATCAGCGCCAGCACCTCGGCGCCCACCAGCCGGTCGTATAGCACGTGCTCGGCTTCCATCAGGGCCTTGAGTCCGCCGAGCGTCAGCAGATCCGCCGCGCCCGGGCCGGCGCCGACCAGCGTCACGAAACCCCGGTCGCTCCGCACGGTGCCCGGCAGCACCGGTCGCAGCCGGGCAAAGAGTTCGCGCAGGCTGGTCATCCGGCGGTGGTGAGGCGCCGGACTTCGCCGGCGAACTGCTGGCCGGTGTGAATATCCGCGACGATGCCGGCGCGGCGCACGAAGTCACCCAGACTTTCGCCGGCGTTGCGCCCCGCGGCGTAGGCGGCGAAGACGGTTGTGAGTTCGGCCAGAATCTCGGCTTCCGTGATGTTGTCGCGGAAAGGCACGGTCAGACGCGAGCCGTCGCGGGCCCCGCCGAGATACAGGTTGTAGCGCCCCGGCGCCTTGCCGACCAGCGCAATCTCGGCCAGAAACGGCCGCGCGCAGCCGTTCGGGCAGCCGGTGATCCGCAGGTTAATCGGCGTGCCGGTCAGGCCGTGCTCATCGAGCAGCGCTTCCACCTTGCTGAGGAACTCAGGCGCGTAGCGTTCGCTTTCCGCCATCGCAAGCGCGCAGGTCGGCAAGCCCACGCAGGCCAGCGCCAGATGGCGCACCGGCGAGACGGTGGTGATGAGGCCATGCGCGCGGAGCAGGGCGTCGACTGCGGCCTTGTCTGCCGCGCTGATGTCCGACAGCAGCACATTCTGGTTGGCCGTTAGCCGGAACTGCGCCTTACCGCTCGCGGCAATCGCGCGCAGGCCGCTTAGCGCTTGCCACGCGGCGTCGTCGCGGATGCGGCCCGACGGCGCGTACAGCATGTAGTGCCAGTAGCCTTCGTCGTCCTGATGCCAGCCCTGCGGCCGGTCGCCGTTGTCGTTGAAATGGATCGGCGGAGCGGGCGTGAAACGGATGCCGGCGCGGCGCTCGACTTCGCCGCGGAAGGCGTCGAGGCCCATGTCGTCGACCGTGTACTTCAGTCGCGCGTGCTTGCGATTGGTCCGGTCGCCGTGGTCGCGCTGGGTGGTGACGACGGCCTCGGCGACCGTCACCGCGTGTTCCGGCGTGCACACGCCAAGCCCGTCTGCCACCCGCGGCCAGGTCGCCAGATCGCCGTGGGTCACGCCCATGCCACCGCCGACCACCACGTGATAGCCGGTGATGCGTCCTTCATCCAGCACGGCGATGAAACCGAGATCCTGCGAGTAGACGTCGACGTCGTTGTCCGGCGGGACGGCGAGGCCAATCTTGAATTTGCGCGGCAGATAGGTGCTGCCGTAAACGGGTTCGTCGACCTCTGCGGTGTCGACCAGCTTTTCGCCGTCGAGCCAGATTTCGTGGTAAGCGCCGCTTTTAGGCAGCAGGTGCGCGCTGATTCGACGCGCCAGATCCAGCGCCTCGGCGTGCACCGCGCGGCTCGCCGGGAGGGTGGTGCTCATCACGTTGCGGTTCACGTCGCCGCAGGCCGCGAGCGTGTCCAGCAGCGCCCGATTAATCGCCGCAATGGTGGGTTTGAGATCGCGCTTCAGGATGCCGTGCAGCTGAAAAGTCTGCCGCGTGGTCAGCCGCAGCGTGCCGTTGGCGTACTCGTGGGCGATGGCATCGAAGGCCAGCCATTGCGCCGGCGTGCACAGCCCGCCCGGGATCCGTGCGCGCACCATGAACTGCCACGCGGGTTCCAGCTTCTGGTCGCGGCGCTCGGCGCGCAGGTCGCGGTCGTCCTGCTGATAGCTGCCGTGAAACTTGATGAGCTGGGTGTCGTCGTCGCTGATGGCGCCGGTGATCTGGTCGGTCAGGCCTTCGGCAATCGTGCCGCGCAGCTGACGGCTGCGGGTCTTGATGCCTTCAACGGCGGAAAGCTCGTCGGACTTGCTCATCTCAATACACGTCTCGCTGGTAGCGCCCTTGCTGGCGTAGTTCGAACAGATACTCTTCGGCGCCGTCTTCGTCACGTCCGCCGTGGCGCATGATGAGTTCAAGCAGGGCGCGGTGCACGTCTTTCGCCATGCGCTTGGCGTCGCCGCAGATGTAGAACGCGGCGCCGGCTTCTAGCCAGGCATAGACCTCGGCGCCCTGTTCGCGCAGACGATCCTGCACGTAGACCTTCTGCGCGCCGTCCCGGGAAAAAGCCAGATCCAGCCGCGTCAGCGAGCCCTCGCGCAGATGTCGCTGCCACTCGATCTGGTAGAGGAAGTCTTCGCGCTGCGTGCGCTCGCCGAAGAACAGCCAGTGCTTGCCGGCGGCGCCGCGCGCCGCGCGCTCTTCGATGAAGGCCCGAAACGGCGCGATGCCGGTGCCGGGGCCGACCATGATGAGCGGCACGTCGTCGTTGGCCGGCAGGCGGAAGGCGCTGTTGCGGTCGAGTTGCAGCTCGACGACCGCGCCGGGCGCCAGCGCGGCCAGATAGTTGGAGGCCGCACCCGGCCGCGCGCGTCCTTCGTGGTCGTCGTTGACTATCGCCACCGTCAGATGCACTTCATCCGGGCTTGCGAGCCGGCTTGAAGCGATCGAATAGGCGCGGGTCGCCAAGGGCCGCGCCAGCGACACCAGCGTTTGGGGCGGGAAGCGGGCGTCGGTTTCGCGCAAGACGTCTACCAGCTGCCGCGTCGCCAGCCAGTTGGCGACGGCCTCGGGCGTCGCTGCTGCCAGCCAGTCGCGCAGAGCTGATCGCGGCGCCAATTCCGCAATCGCCTGCACCACCGGGCGGGCGAGCTGGGTGATTTCAAGCCCCTCGCGCAGGGCGGCTTCAATCGTCAGCGTGCGCTCACCCAGTTGCACCGGCGAGGCCGCAGGCCACTGCATGAGCGTGAGGATTTCCGTCACCACGCTCGCCGGGTTGTGCGGTCGGAGCGAGACGCTGTCGCCCGGAAGGTAGTCGAAGTCGGCGGTGTCCAGCGCGAACTCGACGTGACGAACCTCCTTGCTGGACTGCCGCCCGGTGATGCGCTGGTTAGCGAGCAGGGTGGCGCTGGCTCGCACGTGCTCGCGCGGCGCCGGCGCGGTGGTTTCCACCAAGGCTAGGCGCGCGGGCGCGGCGGCTTCTGGTAGCAACGCGGCGA
>JAURHQ010000094.1 GCA_030833185.1 Gammaproteobacteria bacterium
TGCCCTATACCTCGGGGGCGCAGTGGGTGGCTGACCATGTGTTGCCAGGACGGCAGGTCATTGCGGTTGCCGGGACGCACGGCAAGACCACCACCACTAGTCTTGTTGCGTGGTTGTTAGAGGCTTGTGGCCAAGCACCGGGCTATCTGATCGGCGGCATCCCGGCCAACTTCCCGGCCCCGGCGCGGTTGGGCAAGGGGTCTTGCTTCGTTATCGAGGCTGACGAATACGACACCGCGTTTTTCGACAAACGTTCGAAGTTCGTCCACTACCGCCCGCAGATTGCGGTACTCAATAATCTCGAATACGACCATGCCGACATCTTTCCCGACCTTGAGTCGATCAAGCGGCAGTTTCATCACCTGTTGCGTACCGTGCCGCGGTCTGGCTGCATCGTATGGAACAAGGATGAAGCCAGTCTGGCCGACGTTCTGGCGCGCGGGTGTTGGAGCAGAACGGCCAGCTTCGGCAGCGAAGGGGCGGACTGGACGCTGAGCTTTGAGCAGGGCGCCAGTATCGTCGCCGGGCCTGCCGGCACACGTCATGAACTGGCCAGCAGCCTGACCGGCCGACACAACGCGTTTAACACCGTGGCCGCGCTCGCGGCGGTGACCGAAACTGGCGTCGCGCTTGGCGACGCGTTGGAGGCGCTGAAAAGCTTCCACGGCGTCAAGCGCAGACTGGAACATCTTGGCACGGTCGCGGGCGTCAGCGTGTTTGACGACTTCGCGCACCACCCAACCGCTATCGCGGCCACCGTGGACGCATTGGGGGAACGCTTGCCAGACGCACGGCTCATCGGTGTCCTCGAAATGCGCTCAAACAGCATGCGAGCCGGGGCGCACCGCGAGGGTCTGGCTGCGGCTTTGCGCGCGCTTGATCGCTGTCTGGTATTCGTCCCGCCCAGTGTCAACTGGGACGTGCGTGCCGCGCTCGCCCCACTGGGCAAACAGGCCGACACGTTCAGCGACACGGCCTCACTGCTCGACACCTTGCTGGCAGAAGCGAGGTCTGGCGACCAGATCCTCATCATGAGTAATGGCGGCTTTGAGGGACTGCACGGGCGATTGCTGGAAGCGCTGGGTAAGGCCGCGGGCGCCTTGTCATGAGCAACAGCCCAAGCTCGGCCCCGGATCCATTGCCACTTTTCCCCCTGCAGACGGTGCTGTTTCCGGGCAGTGAACTCCGTTTGCGGATCTTCGAGCCACGCTATCTGGAATTGGTGCGGAACTCACTCCGGGCGGGCACCTGCTTTGGCATTCCGCCGATAAGGCGGGGCAATGAGGCGGGCACACCGGCCACCCCCTACGGGGTGGGCACTTTGGCACGCATCACCGACTGGGATCAGGGCGCGGATGGCCTGCTCGGCATCGTCGTCGAAGGATCTGAGCGCTTCCAGATTATCGACACCCAGATCGGTAGCAGCGGTCTGTTAATGGCCGAGGTGCATTGGCTGCCGACACCAAAGCCCGCAGCAGTTCCCCTACCCTTTCAGTATCTTGGAGACCTTTTGCAAAGTCTGCTTGAGTTCATGCCGATCGCAGCAACAGCTGCAAGCGCGACCCTTGGTGCCGGCGAACTGCTGGCATACCGCCTGGCGGAACGGCTCCCCTTAGACCTCGAACAGCGGGCCGACTTGCTCGCCATGGACTCCACGGAGCGCCAGCTCGCGTTCTGCGAAGAGCAGGTCGAACGCCTCATAAAACGTACGCCGACCGGGCTGCACTAGCCCGAATTGCCGGGGACTTCGAGCGGCCGCGGCAAGACGACGCGTAGCGGTTGAAGGCCCTGACGGCATGTGCCATTTTAGCCGGACGCTGGGAAGCCCTCCCTTCCACTCGGGCCCATGTTCAAAAGAATAATTATCATGGCGGTTGCGACCGCCCTGTGGACCAATGCGTCCGCCTTGTCCTCCCGCCGCTCGAACTCTCCGGGTTCGAACCCGGAGTACTGGTGGCTGTGTCCGGTCGACCGCAGTTTGCCCGGTAGACCGGAATACAGCGTCATTGACGAACTCGTCACCAACACCGAGGTCAGGGCCGGGCAGTCACGGGTCCCTGAGCGCGACATCACCGACTTCGAAGACGATGTCGAACTCGTAAAAGGCGATTTGGCCTTGCGCGCCGCGCATGTGGCGTACAGCGCAGAGTCTGAACAGGTGCGCGCCTTTGGTGACGTCCACCTGTGGAATACGGGCATGTTATGGCGCGGCCAACGCGCCGTCTTCAATCTGGCCGACGAAAAATACCGTCTTGAGGGCGGCAGCTATTGGCTGCTCGGTTCCCCGGGACGGGGCTTCGCCAGAAGCGTAGCCAACGATAGCCGCGCGCAGACGTCGATCTTGACCCATGTCGACTACAGCACTTGCCCGGTTAACAACGAGGCCTGGAAGTTTTCGGCGACCCGGATTCGGCTAGACCACGACGTGGAACGGGGCTATGCCACCAACGCCCTGCTCAAGGTCCGCGGCGTCCCGGTGTTCTATTTTCCCTACGCCAGTTTCCCGCTGACCGGCAAACGCAAGTCAGGCCTCCTGATTCCGACCATCGGCTCTTCCAGCACGCAGGGCTTTGATGCGCGGATTCCTTACTACATCAACATTGCCCCCAATCAGGATGCGACCGTCACCCCGCGCTGGATTTCACGCCGCGGCCTGATGATGGACGGCGAATATCGGTATCTGAATGAGGGCATCAAGACCAATCTCAACTTCAGCTTTTTGCCGAGCGACCGGTTGGCGCAGGACAGCGATCGCTCCTCAGTGCGCTTGCGGCACGAGCAATACTTCGACGGGCGACGGGGCAAGATTTATACGCTCTTCCAGAACGTTTCAGATGCGCAGTACTTCGAGGACTTCGGTGGCAGTCTGAGTGTTTCCAGCCAACGCTTTCTGGACCGGCGTCTGGAATCCTTCTATCGCGGCAGACTGCTTTATTTTCACGGCCTGGTGCAGAGCTTCCAGTCGGTAGACGATTCCTTGCCCGGCGCATCGCAGCCCTATCGGCGGCTGCCACAGTTGGAACTCATCACGCGCTTTCCAATTCAACACTTGCGCCCACATGCACAGCTAATTAGCGACTTTACTTACTTCAGCCGCGACGACAGCGTTTCGGGCGGACGTATAGCGCTTGACCCCACACTATCCCTGCCCTTCGTGAAGCCATGGCTGTTTGCCAGACCAGCGATCGGGTTGCGCACCGCTAACTATTTCCTCAATGGCGAGGACGGCTACGCCACTGATCCATCCCGAGTGGCCCCGATATTCAGCACCGACATTCAATTTTTCGCCGAGCGGCGTTTCGCGATTGCTGAAAGCAGATTCCTGCAGACACTTGAACCACGCGCCTTTTACCTGCTGGTACCTAAGGTAAATCAGCAAGACATACCGATTTTTGATAGTGGTCTGACTGAAATCAGCTTTGCCAACCTGTTTCGTGAAAATCGATTTGCTGGTCATGACCGAATAGGTGACGCAAATCAACTCGCGCTGGCTCTGACTTCTCGCTTACTGAGTCTGGCGAACGGGCGCGAATTATTGCGCACCAGCTTCGGACAGATCAGATATTTCACGCCCCGCACCGTCACCATTCGCAACGCCCCTGAAGACTACGCTGAGTCTTCCGAACTTGTGGCGGAGGTTGCCAGCAATCCGACTACAGACTGGTCCACCAGATTCACCTTTCAGTGGGATCCCGACACGGATGAAACCCAAAAATCGGCAGTGGCGCTGAGATACGCCCCCAGCGATGGAACAATCATCAATGCTGCGTATCGCCTCCGGGGTAATATCAGCCGGGTCGTGGTGAACAATGGCGTTATCTCCCGTCCGCAGGACGTCGAGCAGACCGATGTCTCTTTCCGGGTACCACTGACCGAAAACCTGAACGTGATCGGGCGCTGGAATTACTCCCTGCAGGGGGAGGAGTCGCTGGAACTCGTGGGCGGGATCGAACTCGAAACCTGCTGTTGGGGTTTCCGTTTATTCAGTCGGCGCTACATCAGAAACGTGGAGGGCCAGTTCGACAATGCGATTTTCATGCAAGCTGAATTCAAAGGCTTGGGCGGGCTGGGCAATTCAGCGAGCTCTTTTCTCAAGCGCAACATCCCTGGCTACGAGCCGCTCTTCTAGCCGCTCTCGCCCCGGGGCGTATATCCACCGTGCATTAGGCTAGAATGCGTCGCCGTCACATGAAACTCCTCAGGCCAGCAGCCCCAACGCGCCCCGTAATGCAAAAACTTCTGCCCATCTTCATGCTCCTGTTGGCACTGGCCACGGCCTCGCTGTGGTTCTCCGCCCCCCCCTATGCAGCCGAGTTGGACAAGATCATCGCCGTGGTTGATGAAGACATCATCATGCAAAGCGAGCTTGAGCAACTGGTAGATAAAGCACGCTCCGACATCCGTCGTCGGGGTAGCGAGCCGCCGCCCGATTCCGTCATTCAGCGCCAGGTGATGGAGCGTCTGATCCTCCAAAAGATTCAGCTTCAGCTTGCTGCTCACACCGGAGTAAAGGTCACCGAGGACGCGCTGGACAAGGCAATCGAAGACATTGCCCAGAAAAATAACCTGACGAACGAGAAGTTCCGGGAAATTCTGGCTTCTGAAGGCTACGATTTCAAAGTCTTCAGAGAGGACATTCGGAAGGAAATCCTGCTGTCTCGTTTGCGGCGGGAGGAAGTAGACAAGCGCGTTCAGGTCTCCGACCGCGAGATCGACAACTACATCAGCAACCAGAAAAGTTCGAGCGGCGACGACGCGGAATACAACGTGTCGCACATCCTGATTGAGGTGCCGTCCGGCGCCACCGAGCGTGAGCAACGAGCGGCCAGGGTAAAAGCTGACGAAGCACTCGCGCGACTCAATAACGGCGAAGACTTTCGACAAGTTGCGGTTTCGATGTCTGATGGCGCGGATGCCATTGAGGGCGGTGAGCTGGGCTGGCGAAAGCTGAGCGAAATTCCTTCGCTGTTCGCCGACACCATCCGCAACTTCCAGGTCGGACAAACCAGCGGCGTGATCACCAGTTCCAGCGGATTCCACATCGTCCGTCTGGGCGGACGCCGGGACGGCGACACGATCATCGTCGAGCAGACCAAGGTTCGACATATCCTGATCAATACCAGCGCTCTTGTTTCCGACGGCGACGCGCTCACACGCTTGCGTAAGCTGAGGGATCGCATCGAAGGTGGCGAAGATTTTGCGACCATCGCCCGTACGCACTCGGACGACCGAAGCTCGGCCCTGCAAGGTGGCGATCTAGGCTGGGTCAGCAAAGGCCAAATGGTGCCGGAGTTTGAGGAAGTCATGCTGGCCAGTGACGTCGGGACCATTAGTTCGCCTTTTCACAGTCAATTCGGCTGGCACATCCTGCAAGTGCTCGACCGACGCAAATACGATGGCACCGATGAAACCAAACGAGTCAAGGCACGCGAGGCGCTGACCGAGAGAAAACGCGAGGAAGCCTTTCAGGAATGGCAACGGCGTCTTCGCAACGAGGCCTATGTCGAACTCCGTACCGACAAGGAATAAGCCCCCCTTTCTCACGCTTGCCGTAACGCCCGGAGATCCAGCGGGGATCGGCCCCGACATCGCGCTGATGGTGGGTTCCACGGACTTGCCGGTGCGGCTTGCATGGGTCATCGATCCCGCGCTGTTGAAGTCGCGCGCGGCGCTGCTAGGCGTCCCATGTTCGATTGATGAATTCTCCGCAACAACCGGCCCGCATCGTGCGGGTCATTTCTCGGTGCTACCGGCACAACTCGCCGCGCCGGTTCGCCCGGGCACGCTTGACCCATCAAACAGTCCTTACGTCTTGAACTGTCTGGATCTCGCTATCGCGGGATGTCTCGAGGGGCGCTTCGATGCCATGGTGACAGGGCCGGTCAGTAAAGCGGTTATCAATGACGCCGGTGTCGCGTTCTCTGGCCACACCGAATACCTCGCCGCGGCTGCCGGCGTTCCGAAGACCGTCATGATGCTGGCAACGCCTACACTGAGGGTCGCCTTGGTCACCACGCATGTACCGCTCCACACGGTGCCGAAGCTCGTGACACAAGCTCAACTTGGCTTCGTTCTGAACACGGTAGACCGCGCCTTAAAAAATGAATTCGGCGTTTTGTCACCTCGCATCAGCGTTTGCGGCCTCAATCCTCATGCCGGCGAAAGCGGCCACATGGGGCGCGAGGAAATCGAGCAGATAAGCCCTGCCATTGCGGCGGCCTGCGCCGCGGGACTTGCTGTCAGTGGCCCATGGCCTGGCGATACCGCATTCACGGCCGAAGCCTTACAGCATGCGGACGTCGTGGTCGCCATGTACCACGATCAGGGTTTAGGGCCCTTGAAGGCGCTCGGCTTCGGCGAGGCCGTGAATATCACGCTGGGCTTGCCATTCATCCGCACCTCGGTAGATCACGGTACGGCACTCGATTTAGCGGGCACGGGTCGCGCCAGCGCGGGCAGTCTTATCGCGGCGATTGAAGCCGCCGCCATGATGGCGCAATGCCGTCAAAACCTGCGGGCACAGGCATGAACACAGCGCCGCCGGAAGCACGGGCAAAGCGTCGATTCGGGCAAAATTTTCTGATTAACGAAGCAGTGATCGACAGCATCCTGCATAGCATCAGCGCCGCCCCAAACCAGCAAATTATCGAGATTGGACCGGGTTTGGGCGCCTTGACCCGTCCGTTGCTGGCTTCCGGCGCGTCCGTCACAGCACTGGAAATTGACCGCGATCTGGTCGCTAATTTGCGCGGGAGCTTCGCGGAAAACGCCAACCTAACCCTGCTTGAAGCCGACGCGCTGGCCTTTGACTTTGCCATCTTCGGCGCAGCCCATCGCCCGCTCCGGGTGGTGGGTAATCTTCCGTATAACATTTCGACGCCGCTGATCCTGCGGCTTCTGGCGCAGGCCAACTTTATTCAGGACATGCATTTCATGTTGCAGAAGGAAGTGGCCTTGCGACTGGCCGCCGAGCCGGACTGTGCAGATTTTGGTCGACTATCGATTGCCACGCAGGCCTTATGCCGCGTCGAACTCTTATTTGACGTCAGCCCGGACAGTTTCAGGCCCGCGCCGTCGGTATGGTCGAGCATCGTCCGACTCCAGCCCTTGGACAAACAGCCCGAACGCGCGGTGCTCGATGCGCTGGAAGACATCGCTCGACTCGCGTTCATGCATCGACGAAAGATGGTCCGCCATACGCTAGGCAAGCTATTTTCAGGGGAGGAATTGGCTGCGGTGGGGCTTGCGATGAGCATGCGCCCCGAAAACATTCCGGTGGAAGCATATCTAAAGCTGGCCGCACTCCACGCAAGACGGCGTCCCAGTGCCCAGCCACCTGCCTAGCCCAGCAGCCGCTTCCTGACAAAATCGATCACGGGCGGCGTTGCAACGGATACCCCGTGCCACAAGCGAAACGCTTCAGCCGCTTGCGCCACCAGCATCCCCAGACCATCGTGTCGCTGGTTGGCGCCGCGAGCAGCGGCCCACTGTAGAAAGGCTGTTTCCCCTCTCCCGTAAACCATGTCGTAGCAGGCTGTGCGTGGGGCTACCGCAGAGGGGTGCAGGGAAATTTCACGATTAGCACCTAATCCGATCGAGGTGGCATTAATCACGAGGTCAAAGGCCTGTGGGAGATGCACGTCGGGCGTAAGGCATTCCAGTTCGTAGCGAGCGGCAAGCTGCTCCGCACGCGCCAGCGTTCGGTTCATAAGCACCAGTCTGGCAGGTTGCGCCGCGACCAATTCTCCCAGTACGCCGCGAGCCGCTCCACCGGCACCAAGCAGCAACACCGACGCGCCGCGTAGCGTGATCCCAAGGCGCTCCAGATCGGCCATCAAGCCGTATCCGTCGGTGTTATCGGCGTGAATACGCCCCGCGTCGTCAAACCAAAGTGTATTGGCAGCTTCAGCGCTCGCCGCGCGGGGATAGAGGATGTCGGCAAGCTGACAGGCTTCTTCTTTGATCGGCAGCGTGACGTTCACGCCTCTCACCCCGGCGGCGCGAAACTCAGCGAGCGCTTGCGCCACGCCGTTGGCCGCCACTTCGCGCTTCTCGTAGCACAGCGACATATTGTGCTGCTCGGCAAACAATCGATGAATCAACGGAGAGCGACTGTGGGCTATCGGTGAGCCGATGACGAAACAGCGGCTCATGGGGCGAAAGCGTCTTTTGGATGGGCGCGTTCGGGAACGTTCAACGTTGCTGAGCTTCAATCCCGCCCTGCAAGACGTAGGTTTGAAACCCACGTTCGCTCAGCAGGAATGCGGCCGCGGAACTGCGTCGCCCCGTGTCACAGTAAATAATGTAGGGCACGTTAGGATTGAGCGAATCCACCTTAAGCCGCAGCATGAAGAGCGGAATATTCAGGCTGTCGGGCAGGCCTTTGTTTGCGTGTTCGCTTTCCAGACGCACATCAAGCCAACGCGCGCCGGACCTGACCTTCTCCAAGGCCTGATCGGTGGTGAGCCAGTTGATCATGGGTTCCTTCAAAAGGGCAAGGAAGTCCGCCTTGGCCAGACGCATCAGAAAACCGTCCGTCTCCATCGTGATGGTGGCATTGCGCTTTGCTTCGGAGATCAGCGCCTCCTCGCCAAACGCATCGCCGTCTTTGAGGGTGGCGAGCGTCAATTCGGTACCGGTCTTGGAGGTTCGGGTCACCTTGGCGCGACCCGATTTAATGATGTAGTAGTAGTCGCCCTCATCGCCCTGGTGAATCACGATTTCGCCGGCGCGCTTCGCGACCTCTTGTATGCGCATGAACATCGCCTGGATGTTCGCGGGAGGAATCTGCAAAAAGGATTTGGACTGGAGAATCTTGGTCATCCAGTCGCCGTCTTCATCTACAGCCGATGACTCGACTTGAATTTCGTTGACCTCGATACCGGACAGCTGGTCCCAAGTCAGCAAGATATCCAGCAGGTCAGCGTCAAGCCGCGTGATCTTGCAGTCAGTGCGGGCTTTGCCGCTGTGCTTTCGCGGCTGGTTGTTCGACAGCGGGTGTTTCGCGGCGTCGGTGCCGGCGCTAATCAGCGTGCTGGTTCCCGCGCCATCGGTCAGCGCAATTTGGCCTTCAAGCAGGTAGATGGATTTGCGGTCAGCGTCGCCAATTTTAAAGATGGTTTTGCCGGCCGCGACCTCTTCCACCAGCGCCTTGCTGGCCAGTTCCTGGAAATTGTCGGCGTTGAGGGCATTGGCGGGAATCAGCGTCCGTAGGAGCGCCCGATCAACGAGTTTTGCGTCGGCCATGATGTTCGCAGTGCGCTCGTGGAGAAATTAGGTGTCTTGAGCTAACGGCAATCGTTGGAAGCGGCAGGAGGTGTCTGCCTTGTTCGCCCTTCGCTACGCAACTATTGTATGCAGGCATCCGGCGCATTGAAAGTTGCGCCCTTCCCCATGTTAATCGCATTTATTTCCGCACCACCAAACCAAGCCCGACAGGAGATGTCATGGATAAGCCCGTTTGCGCACAGAACAGCCCGATTAAAGTCGACTTGGAGCCCGGTCAATACTGGTGGTGCTCCTGCGGTCTATCCAAGAAGCAGCCCTTTTGTGACGGCGCCCACAAAGGCACCGCCTTCACGCCAGAGATGTTCAAGGTCGAGACGGCACAGACCATGTGGCTCTGCGCCTGCAAACAGACCAAACGCAAGCCCATGTGCGACGGCGCCCACAAAGCCTTGTGAGCCCGACGGCCGCCCCGAACCCACAAACAGAGGGTTCGGGGTGAGTCCAAAAAGCCCTACAGGCTGTATGCGCGCTCGCCGTGATCGGCGAGATCCAGACCTTCGTTCTCTTCCTCGGCACTTACGCGCAGCCCAACCGTGAGCGCCAAAAGCTTGAGCAATACAAAGGTGACGAGGCCGCTCCACGCTGCGGTAACGGCAACCGCGAGCGCCTGAACGCCAAGCTGGCCGCCCATCGTTTGGCCGGCCGCCAGGCCGGTGCCGCCCAAACTGTCTACAACAAACAGACCGGTCAGGATTGAACCCAGCACCCCGCCGACGCCGTGCACCGGGAAAACATCAAGCGAGTCGTCAATGTTGAGCACACGCTTCACGTAGTGTGTGGCGAAATAGCAGACACCGCCGGCCAAAAACCCGATGAACACCCCGGCGCCTGGTCCCACGAATCCAGAGGCCGGCGTGATAGTACCCAGACCGGCCACCATACCGGTCAAGATGCCGAGCACGCTCGGCTTACCGTAGCGTTTCCATTCGATGACGCCCCAGGCCAAAGCCCCGGCAGCGGCCGAAAGATGGGTGACCAACATCGCCATGCCCGCGCTGCCATTTGCCGCCAGCGCGCTACCCGCATTGAAGCCAAACCATCCCACCCACAACATCGAAGCACCGGTGACCACCAGCGTCATGTTGTGAGGAGGCATTGCCGTATCCGGAAAGCCCCGGCGGCGACCGACCACCAAGGCGGCGACCAACGCGGCCACCCCGGCGTTCACGTGGACCACAATACCGCCCGCGAAATCGAGCACACCAAGTTTCGCAAGCCAACCGCCGCCCCAAACCCAGTGGCAGACCGGTACATACGCGAGCAGGAACCACCCGGCGCTAAAAAGAATACTGGTGGCGAACTTCACTCGCTCGACAAACGCCCCGATGATCAGCGCAGGCGTGATGACCGCGAAAGTCATCTGAAACATTAAAAAGACCGTTTCAGGCACGTCGCCAATCAGGGCGTCACGCGTCAGCCCGTCCAGCCAAATCTTGCCGCCACCGACATAGTCCTGAAGCGCACCGCCGTTGCCGAACGCCAGTCCATAGCCGCAGGCAAACCACAGAATTGATACCAGACAGGTAATCGCGAAACATTGCATCAGCACGGAGAGCGCGTTTTTACTCCTGACCAGTCCACCGTAGAACAGCGCCAAACCGGGCAGCGTCATGAACAACACCAAGGCCGTCGAGACCAGCAACCAAGCGGTATTCCCGCTGCTGAGCTCACTGGCCGTCGCAACGCCCGGAAAGCTTAGGGTGAACGCCGACAACAGACCGGCCTTGACGCACGCGCGCTTCATGAATTGTGTCTCCTCGGTGGATGGTGTGCGAAGGCAGATGCCGGACGCTCAGAGCAAAACGCCCCAGCAAAGTGCAGCACCATCCGTGCCACAGAGCAGAAGATTCAAATTAGTGCAGGAAAAATCCCGGATTGTCCGGGGTGAGCGCGCCAGACCGCGGCCTCAAACTGACCCACTACGGTGCGAGCTAGGGCAGATTTGCTTTAAATTGAAGCGCGTGAGCGCCCTATCGTCAGGCGAAACTCAGGAATTTGAGACCCACCTTGAGATTCACCGCCCGTACGCCCTGAAGCTTGCTTGCAGGGCGCAGTGCGGTGCTGAGCTTACAGCGCGTCGACCCCGGTTTCGCCGGTGCGGATGCGCATCACGTTGACCAGTTCGGTGACAAAGATCTTGCCGTCACCGATCTTGCCGGTGTTGGTCGCCTTGGCGATGGCCTCGATGACTTCATCGACCTTCTCGTCCGCAACGGCCACCTCAAGTTTTGACTTTGGCAGGAAATCCACCACGTACTCGGCGCCTCGGTAGAGCTCCGTATGACCTTTCTGCCGCCCGAAGCCTTTCACCTCCGTCACCGTCAGGCCCTGAACGCCGATGTCCGACAGCGCTTCCCGAGCGTCGTCGAGTTTGAAAGGTTTAATGATCGCTGTCACAAGCTTCATAGTCTCACTCCGGATTTGGTGAATCGTTCGCCTCGCGGTGTTTTTACTGCGCGCCTCGTATCAATTCGAAGTCGCCTGATTGTCCGCATCGCAGGGCTATGCCTGCCTGCCCCATCCATTGCATGAGGGCTACGTCTGTCCCAACCGTACCATACAGCCTCAGCGCACTCACCAATGCGAGCCCGGCAGCTGGCTGACACGGTCGGGACAATCGACCGGACGGTTCTTCATTTGCATCTAGCGTGCCACGGCAGGACAAAACTCTCCTGATGGCTTGAAAGTCGTGGTGCACATGAAAGACCATGCCCGTAGAGCAATTCACGCGCCTGCCGAATCTCGCCCGCCGGCAGGCTCAACGCACTAAAATTGAACTCACCGGCCGGCGGTTATCACCTACCTACCAGCCATAATCTCGGCAACCAACGCGGTGCCCCGGACTTAAAAAAATGAATAGCGAGACCCTCGAACGCCTCCTGCAGCAACTTTCCGATTTGTTTGGTCGCGAGCAATCGGGCAATCGGGATGAAATAAAAAGCGTGCTTGCCGCGACCCTGACGGCAGGTCTGGCGCGCATGAATCTGGTGACCAGGGAGGAGTTTGAGGCGCAAACGGCGTTGCTCGCCCGTACCCGCGAAAAACTCGAGTCGCTGGAAGCCCAGTTGTCGGCGCTGGAGACGACTTCAGACTAGGCGCAAGCGCCGTTATTTCCCGGCCCGATGCAAGGACGCATCGGTGCAACCACTCAAGGAAGGAGTAGCCATGACCATCGCCATTGCCCACTGCCGGGCCCAGTTAGGTATCGAAGCCCCGGCAGTTGCCATTGAAACCCATCTGTCCAACGGCCTGCCCGCGTTCAATTTAGTGGGAATGGCCGAGACCGCGGTTCGAGAAAGCAAGGAGCGGGTCCGCTCGGCCCTGCTCAATTCTGGCTTTGAGTTTCCATCCAACCGCATCACGGTAAGCCTGGCGCCCGGCGACTTGCCGAAGGAAGGCACCCGCTACGATCTGGCCATTGCGCTCAGCATTCTGGCCGCATCCGGACAGATTCCACTTGCCGCGTTGAGCCGGTTTGAGGCGGTCGCAGAACTTGCCCTGACCGGCGCGCTCCGACCGGTGAGGGGCATCATGCCTGCCGCGCGGGCCTGTCTGTTGGCCCAGCGCTTCATCGTGCTGGCGCCTGCCGCGCAAACCGAAGCCCAACTTGTCAGGCAACTACGGGTACTCCCCGCCGCCGACCTGAGCACGTTGTGCCAGCAGCTCAAAGGCATCACGCCGCTTGAATGGGCGGCCGCGCCGGCCCCAAGCACTCTCTACTCCCGCGTCGGCGAAGCCGACCTTAGCGATGTCGCCGGCCAGTTTCTGGCCCGACGCGCGCTGGAAGTCGCCGCGGCGGGCGGCCATAACCTGCTACTTTCTGGCCCGCCCGGGACCGGCAAAACCATGCTGGCGAGCCGACTGCCGTCCCTGTTGCCGCCGCTCGCAGACGAGGAAGCCTACGAGGTCGCCGCCATTCACTCGGTCGCCGGTGCACCCCGACAGGAACAGGACTGGCAGCGCGCCCCCTACCGGTCGCCACACCACACCTGCTCCGCCCCGGCGCTGGTGGGCGGTGGCTCGTTACCGCGTCCGGGTGAAGTCTCGCTTGCACACCGCGGCGTGCTCTTTCTCGATGAGTTACCCGAATTTGGCCGACGCGTACTCGACGTCTTACGGGAACCGCTGGAAACCGGGCGCGTATCGGTTGCGCGAGCGGCGCGCAGCGTGGAGTTCCCCGCCCGCTTTCAGCTTGTCGCTGCGATGAACCCCTGCCCCTGCGGCTTCTGGGGCGACCCCGGCAATGCCTGTCGCTGCACGCCAGAAATGGTCAGGCACTATCGCGCCAAAGTCTCCGGTCCTCTGCTTGACCGGATTGACCTGCAGATTGAAGTCACCCGCGAGCGCCACTGGTTACGCGCCGCGAACGGTGAGCCGCCCGAAAGCAGCGCGCTGGTGCGCGGCCGGACGATGGCCGCGCGCCAACGGCAACTATCCCGTCAGGCCAAGAGCAATCACGAGCTCGGCGCCGGCGAACTCAAACATCACGCCCCGATGAATGAGGCTGCCGCCAGCTTCCTTGCCCGTGCTTTCGACCACTACCGACTCAATCCGCGCAGTTATCACCGGGTGGTGAAACTGGCGCGAACCATCGCAGATCTGGCGGTGGAGGATGTCCTGCGCGAAGAGCACGTCAGCGAAGCGCTGTCGCTACGCCGGCTGGAAATCAGCGCCGCAGCCACCGTGGGCAACCCACGCTGACTGCTCCTTTACCCTGCTGGCCGGATTCACTACATTCGGCCTCCCCTACAGTCACAGGCGGTGACCTCGTGTCTTCAAGTCCTCACGCCATCCGGGTCCTTGCGCAGTCCAATTTTCTCGCCGAACAGTCGGAGCCCGGGCGCAACCGCTACGTGTTCTCCTACACGATTAGCATCCAGAACATCGGAAGCCGTACCGCCCAGCTGCTCGCCAGGCATTGGGTCATTACCGATGCCCTCGGTAAGGTGCAGGAAGTCCGCGGTCAAGGCGTGGTGGGCGAGCAACCCGT
>JAURHQ010000095.1 GCA_030833185.1 Gammaproteobacteria bacterium
TGCCGGTGGGCGAGGCGATGATGGCCGTGGCGCTGGCCGACGCCTATATGCGTCATCGCGGGCAAGTGGGCGAGCCGGGCGCGCGCTGGCCCTTCCCGCGCTGAGGCGAGGCGATGTTCGATAAATAAAGCGCTTCCTCGACCGCCGTGTTGCCGCCGCCGATTACCGCTACCGGCTTGTTGCGATAGAAAAAACCGTCGCAGGTCGCACAGGCGGAAACGCCTTTGCCCTTGAAGGCTTCTTCCGAAGGCAGCCCCAGATATTTGGCCGAGGCGCCGGTCGCAATGATGAGGGCGTCAGCGGTGTAGGTGCCAGCGTCGCCGACCAGTCGAAACGGCCGCTCGGTCAGCACCGCCGTGTGGATGTGGTCGTGAATCAGCCGCGTGCCGCAGCGCTCGGCGTGGGCCTTCAGTGCGTTCCATCAATTCGGGCCCCATCACGCCGGCCGCGTCGCCCGGCCAGTTGTCGACTTCGGTGGTGGTGGTCATCTGGCCGCCCACTTCCAACCCGGTGACAAGCACGGGTTCCAGCGCCGCGCGCGCCGCATACACCGCGGCGGTATAGCCGGCAGGGCCGGAACCAAGAATGAGAAGACGCGAATGCTGGGTAGTCATGGCGAATGTCCTGTGGGGCGAGGGGCCGTCGTTGAACCGGGATCGGGGCTGGCTGATACTGCGGGCCCGAGTCTACGACCCGGACTCGCAATTGCAACACGACGCCGAGCCCGCCGCTGGCAGCCCCTGAACTGGAGTAATCGCCATGACTGTTCCCGCCCAGATGACCGGCATAGAAATCACTGCCTTCGGCGGTCCCGAGGTGCTTAAACCGGCGCAGGTGCCCGTGCCGGCGCCCGGTGCCGGCGAGGTATTGGTCAAGGTGGCCGCGGCTGGCGTCAACCGCCCTGACTGCCTGCAGCGTGCTGGCCTTTACCCGCTGCCGCCGGATGCGAGCCCGCTACCCGGGCTGGAAATCGCCGGCGAGGTGGTGGCCGTGGGCGAGGGCGCCACCCGCTGGCAGGTCGGTGACCGGGTGGTCGCGCTGACCCACGGCGGCGCGTATGCCGAATATTGCCGGGCGCATGCTTCGCATTGCCTGCCGTGGCCGGTCGGGCTGTCGGCGACCGAAGCCGCGGGCCTGCCCGAGACCTGTTTCACGGTGCAGCACAACCTCTTTGGCCGGGCCCGCCTGGCGCCGGGCGAAACGGTGCTTATCCATGGCGGGAGCAGCGGCATTGGGGCCTGCGCCATCCAACTCGCGGTGGCCTACGGTGCGCGGGTCATCACCACGGTCGGGAATGAGGAAAAACGCGCGTTCTGCGCCGGGCTGGGCGCTCAGGTGACTATCAACTACCGCACCCAGGACTGGCTGGACGAGGTGCAGTCCGCCACCCAAAAACGCGGCGTAGACGTGGTGCTCGATATGGTGGCGGGGCCTTATGTGGAGAAGAACCTGCGCGCGCTCGCGCCGGATGGACGCTACGCGATGATCGCTTTCTTGCAGGGGGCAAAGGCGGAGGTCAATTTTGGCCACGTGCTGGGCAAGCGCCTGACGATTACGGGATCAACTCTCCGCCCGCAGTCGGTCGCGCAGAAGGCCGCCATTGCGCGCTCTGTTGAAGAGCAGATCTGGCCGCTGATTGCAGGCGGCGCCTACCGCACCCCCGTTTACAAGGTCTTTCCGCTGACGGAAGCCGCCGCCGCGCACCGCTTGATGGAGGCCAGCGAGCATATGGGCAAGATCGTGCTTGTGCCGTAAAGGCGCCCGCGATTCTATTTTTAACTTCCGGCCCGCATAATCCCCGCACTTTGCGCCCTGCGGGCGCGCCCTATCCAACCCCAGCAGAGGAATCGCAGCGTGCGTTCGTCCTATCTATTTACCAGTGAATCGGTGTCTGAAGGACACCCGGACAAAGTTTGCGACCGGATTTCCGACGAGGTCGTCGACTGTTTCTTTCGTGAAGCGGCGGCGGCCGGCATTGATGCCAGTCAGGTGCGTGTGGCCTGCGAAACGCTGGCGACCACCAACCGGGTCGTCATTGCAGGCGAAACCCGCGGGCCGCGCACCATTACGCACGACCTGATTGCCCACCTCGCGCGCCTTGCGATCAAGGACATCGGCTATGAGCAGGCCGGTTTCCACTGGGAAAACGCCAATATCGAAGTGCTGCTGCACGGCCAGTCGGCCGACATCGCGCAGGGCGTTGATGCCAGCGGCGAAAAGGACGAAGGCGCGGGCGACCAGGGGATCATGTTTGGCTACGCCTGCACCGAGACGGCCGACCTTATGCCCGCGCCGCTCTACTACTCGCACAAAATCCTGCACCTGATGGCCGCTGCGCGAAAAGGCGGCGCGGCGCCGATGCTGGGCCCGGATGCGAAGAGCCAGGTCACCGTGCGCTATGAGAATGGCAAGCCCGTCGGCGCCACCCAGATTGTGGTGTCCACCCAGCATCTGGATGAGAAACTTACCTCCGCCGATGTAAAGGCCATCATCGAACCCTATGTGCATCAGGCCTTGCCGGCGGGCTGGATCACGCCCGCCACCGTGTGGCATGTAAACCCGACCGGGGCCTTCGTCATCGGTGGCCCGGACGGTGACAGCGGCCTGACCGGCCGCAAAATCATCGTGGATACCTACGGCGGCGCGGCGCCGCACGGCGGTGGCGCATTCTCCGGCAAGGATCCGACCAAGGTCGACCGCTCTGCCGCTTACGCGGCCCGCTACCTCGCGAAGAACGTGGTGGCGGCCGGGCTTGCCGAGCGTTGCACCATCCAGTTGGCCTACGCGATCGGCGTGGCGAAGCCGCTGTCGCTGTACGTGGACCTCCACGGCACCGGCAACGTCGATGCGGCCAAACTTGAAACCGTGTTGGCCGAGGTCATGAACCTCACCCCGCGCGGTATTCGCACCCACCTCAAGCTCAACCGGCCGATTTACGCGCGCACGGCCGCCTATGGCCACTTTGGCCGGCAGCCGGACGCCGATGGCGGCTTCTCCTGGGAACGCACCGATCTGGCCGATAGCCTGAAACGGGCTTTCGCCTGAAGGAACCGCCGCGCATCGCGCGGCGTATCACCGCTAGCATTTCGTTAACTACCCAAGGACATTCCATGACTCGAGGCAAGGTTCCGACCGCCACTCCCGCCCGCGCCACGCGCGTCAAAACCGCCGCCGCCCAGCAGGACTACGTCGTCAAGGACATCGGTCTGGCCGATTTCGGCCGGGTTGAAATTCAGCTGGCCGAACAGGAAATGCCGGGGCTGATGGCCATGCGGCAAGAGTTCGGCAAGTCAAAGCCCCTCAAAGGCGCGCGCATCACCGGCTCGCTGCACATGACCATTCAGACCGCCGTGCTGATCGAGACCCTGCAACAGCTGGGCGCGAAGGTCCGCTGGGCGAGCTGCAACATTTTCTCAACACAGGACCATGCCGCTGCCGCGATTGCGAAAGCCGGCACCCCGGTGTTCGCCTACAAAGGCGAAACGCTGGAAGAGTACTGGGATTACACCGACCGCATCCTCGACTGGGGCAACGGTCAAGGCCCGAACATGATTCTGGACGACGGCGGTGACGCCACGCTCTACGTCCACCTCGGGCTGAAGGCTGAGCAGGATCCGTCTGTTCTCAATAATCCGACCAACCCGGAAGAAGCCGCGCTGTACGCGCAGTTGAAGAAGGCGTTGAAAAAAGACCCGCACCGCTTCAGCCGCATCGCACCGGCGATCAAGGGCGTGACCGAGGAAACCACCACCGGCGTGCACCGTCTGTACCAGATGCACGAACGCGGCGATCTGCTGTTCCCGGCGATGAATGTGAACGACGCAGTGACCAAGTCGAAGTTCGACAACCTCTACGGCTGCCGCCACTCGCTCATCGATGCCCTGAACCGCGCCACCGACGTGATGATTTCCGGCAAGGTTGCGGTGGTCGCGGGTTATGGCGACGTGGGCAAGGGTTCCTGCCAGTCGCTGCGCGGGCAGGGCGCGCGGGTCATCGTCACTGAAATTGACCCCATCTGCGCGCTGCAGGCCGCGATGGAAGGCTATCAGGTGATGAAGATGGATGACGCCTGCAAGATCGGCGACATCTTCGTGACCACCACGGGCTGCTGTGACGTCATCACCGAGCGCCACATGAAGCAGATGAAAGACCTCGCGATCGTCTGCAACATCGGTCACTTCGACAGCGAAATTCAGGTTGAAAAACTGCGCAAGTACCGCTGGCATGAAGTGAAGCCGCAGGTCCACCGGATCGAAATGGCCCGCGGCCGCAGCATCATTCTGCTGGCCGAAGGTCGTCTGGTGAATCTGGGCTGCGCGACCGGCCACCCGAGCTTCGTGATGTCCAATTCCTTCACCAATCAGACCATCGCGCAGATTGAGCTCTACCAGAACGGTGCGGACTATCGGATCGGTGTGCATACCCTGCCGAAACTGCTGGACGAGAAGGTGGCGCGGCTCCATTTGGCGAAGATTGGCGTGGTGTTGGACGAACTCACGCGGGACCAGGCGAAGTACCTGGGTATTGCCGCCACCGGCCCGTTCAAGCCCCACCACTACCGCTACTAAAGCAACCGGCGCGGGCCTGCGCTTGCAGGCCCGCGTCGCTTTATCCTCATGGCGAGTCCAGACCGTTATCCGCTGCTGACCCGCTTGCTCCATTGGGCGACTGCGGTCTGCATCCTTGCGCTGTGCGGGCTGGGCGCGTGGATGGTGGAGCAGAGCTACTACGACCCCTGGTATCACAAGGGCCTCACGCTCCATCGGGTACTGGGCATGGGAGCGCTGGCGCTAGCCCTCGGCTTCGTGTTGCGCAAACCGTTCACCCGAAGCCCGCCGTTGCCGGCCAGCATGCCGCGCTGGCAGCACCATGCCGCCCATACGGTGCACGCCGCGTTTTATTTCCTGATGCTGTTGGTGCCGCTGTCCGGCTATCTGGTCTCGACCTCTTCCGGCGCCGGGGTCCCCGTCTACGACTGGTTTGAAATCCCCGCGCTGTGGCGCGTTGACGATGCGGCCCGCGAATGGGCCATTCGCGTCCACTACTACGCGGCTTATGGCACCTTGCTGTTGGCTGCGATGCATGCGGGGGCGGCGCTCAAGCATCAGTTCATAGATCGCGACGGGGTGTTGTCCCGCATGGGCTGGCGCTAAATGCCTTCGCGCTGCGTTCGATCGCCTGCTGCCGAACCGCGGGGGCGAATAATTTCCTGAGCGGCTCTAGAATGAGCGCCCCGAACAGATCCCGCCAAGTCCGATGCCGCTGCACCTCTACAATTCGCTAAGCCGCCAGAAAGAACTGTTCACTCCGCAGGACCCCGCGCGCGTCACGCTCTATGCCTGCGGGCCCACGGTGTACAACCCGCCGCACATCGGCAATGCACGGGCGGCGGTGGTCTACGACCTCTTGTATCGTGTGCTGTGCCGGCACTACCCGAACGTCATCTATGCCCGCAACATCACCGACGTCGACGACAAGATTAATCTCGCCGCGCAGCAGGAAGGCGTGCCGATTGGCGTGATTACGGACCGCTACACGGCGGTCTATCACCGCGACACCGCTGCCCTTGGCGTGCTGCCGCCGGTAGTTGAGCCGCGCGCCACCCAGCACATCCCGCAAATGATCGCGATGATCGAAACCCTGATCGCGCAGGGTCATGCCTATCCGGCCGAGGGACACGTGCTGTTTCATGTGCCTTCATTTCCGGCCTATGGGCGACTGTCCGGCCGCTCGCAGGATGAAATGCTGGCCGGCGCGCGCGTGGAAGTCGCGCCCTACAAGCGCGACCCTTCCGATTTCGTGTTGTGGAAACCCTCCCAGCCGCCCTTGCCCGGCTGGGAGAGCCCCTGGGGCCGCGGCCGCCCGGGCTGGCATATCGAATGCTCGGCGATGAGCGAGCAGCATCTGGGACGCAGCATCGACATTCACGGCGGCGGTAACGATCTCAAGTTCCCGCATCACGAAAACGAGCTCGCGCAAAGCACCTGCGCGCACGGCGGCGAAGTATTTGCGCGCTACTGGGTTCACAACGGCTTTGTCGAAATCGAACAGCAGAAAATGTCGAAGTCGCTGGGCAATGTGCTGCTGGTGCAGAACCTGCTGGAACGGCACACCGGCGAAGCCATCCGTATGGCGTTGATCAAGGGTCGCTACCGCGAGCCCATCAGTTGGAGCGAGGCGCTGGTCAGCGAGGCGCGCAGCCAGCTCGATCGACTCTACGGTGCACTGCGCCGCATGAGCGCAATCGAGCCCGACCCCGCGCTTGGCGTGCATCCGGATTTTGCCGCCGCCATGGATGATGACCTCAATAGCCCGATGGCCATCGCGGTCTTGATGGACCTCGTCACCCGCGCCAACACCAGCACCGATGGCGCCGAGCAGCGGGTACTGAAGTCCCAGTTGCTGGCGGGTGGTCGGGAGCTTGGCATTCTGCAGCAGGCACCGGAGGCGTGGTTTTCTTCGGCGCCCAGCCAGACGCTGGATGTCGCGAAAATCGAAGCCTTGATCGCCACCCGCAACGAGGCGCGCCTTAATCGGGATTTCGCCACCGCAGATCGTGTGCGCGACGAACTGGCGGCCATGGGCGTGCGGATCGAAGACGGCGCCGGTGGCACGACCTGGCGCACCGCCTAACCGAATTGTGAGGATCGCCCATGAGTAGTGCTGCTGCCGACCTGACGGCCGCCCAACAGGAAATTGTCGACACCTTCGGCTTGCTCGAAGACTGGACCGATCGCTATCAGTACCTGATCGATCTGGGCCGTCAGCTGCCGCCGCTGCCGGAAGAATTCAAGACCGAGCAGTACCGTTTGAAAGGCTGCCAAAGTCAGGTGTGGATCAAGACCGAGGTGAGCGACGGGCTAATGCACATTGTGGCCACCAGTGATTCGGCTATCGTGGCCGGCCTGATTGCGCTGCTGCTGAAGGTCTACGGCGACCGACGTCCGGCCGACATCCTCGCGACGCCGCCGGATTTCATCCGCCAAATCCAGCTCGACGAGCATCTCTCGCCGACCCGCAGCAACGGCTTGGCCGCGATGATTCAGCAGATCCGACAAATGGCGGTCGAAGCGCTTTCGCGGCAGTTGAGCGCCACCTAGTCCTGCAGGCGGTCCCAAATTGCGGCGAAGGCCTCGTGCTTGCGCGCAAAGAGGTCAATCAGGGCGGGGTCAAAATGCGCATAGGGGTCGATGCGCTCGTCGCCTTTGGTCAGGATCTCCAGCGCTTTCTCGTGGCTGAAGCCGGGCTTATAGGGGCGTTCGGAGCGGAGGGCATCGTAAATATCCGCGACCTGCACGATGCGCGCGGACAGGGGAATGGCTTCTCCGCGCACGCCGTTGGGGTAGCCGGTGCCATCCCATTTCTCATGGTGATATAGCGCGATTTCTGCCCCCATCTGCAAACGCGGCGAGGCGGCCAGTATCTGGTGTCCGTATTCGGTATGGCGGTTCATTTCGTCCCGCTCGGCCGCATTCAAGGGACCGCGCTTCTTCAGCACCGCCGAATCAACGCTCATTTTGCCGACATCGTGCAACTGGGCGCTGTAGCGGATTTCATCGCACCAGGCGGCCGGCATCCCGACCTCTTTCGCCATGAACCACGAATATTCATTGACCCGCACGATGTGGTTGCCGGTTTCCTCATCGTGGATTTCAGCCGCCCGCGCCAGCAAATTGACCGATAACTGGAAGGCCTCTTCGGTTTGTTCGTGGAGCAGCGCAATTTCCCGGCGCTGCGCGGTCAGCAGACGATTTCGCTCGCGCAGTTTTGCGTTCTTGGCGCGAATCTCGTCGAGCATGGCGGCGCGCTCGATCGAGCCCCCCACGACCTGGGCGATTGGCCAGATGAGGTCTTCCAGATTGGCCTTGAATGCGACCGGGGCGCGGTCCTTGCGGGGCCGGCAGTTGATCAGCTGTACCACCCCGATAATGTCCTCAGCGTAGTTTCTGAGCGGAAAACACAGCATCGAGTGCGTGCGATATTGCGGGTGCTCGCGAGCCGGGTCGAACTTATAGGGACTGCGGGGCGGAATCTCGTAGACGTCATCAATCCGCGCCATCTTGCCGCTCTGGGCCACGTGTCCGGCAATGGTGCCGGGCCCGATGGGCACAATGAAGTCGCGTTTGGTTACCTTCACCAAATCGTTTTGCACACTGGCAGGTTCCAGCCAGCGCTCGTTGCCTCGTGCCCGCACGATGAAGATGGTGCCCGCCTCGGCGTGCGTCATCAGCCGGCTTTTTTGCAGGACGCGATCCAGCAATTGGGCCAGCGATTGCTGGCTTTGCCGTTCGACGAACTGCAAAAAATCCACAATGAGTCTGGCAGTCATACGGCAGTTATCGCTTCAGTTAGGCCTGACATGGCATCGCTCCCCGAGGGTCAGCTTATACAGCAACACAGCATCGACCTCTCCTTGCCGCGAGCGTCCGACGGCCGGGATGCACCGGCTATACTGCCGTCATCTCCGAGAGCATCAACTTCCGGGTGTCGCCCGGCCCAACGGCAAACCCGTTGCACGCGGCGCATCTGGCGACAGGCAGGACTATGGCCAGCGGTTTTCCCGAATTCAAAAACGTCTCCCAGCCCGCGCTGGAAGAAGACATCCTCAACTGGTGGGACGAAGCGCAGATTTTTGAGCGCTGCGTCGCCGAGCGGGCGGATGCCCCGGGGTTCAGTTTTTTTGAAGGCCCGCCAACCGCCAACGGTCGCCCGGGCATCCATCACGTCCTCAGCCGCACGATTAAAGACCTGTTTTGTCGCTATAAAACGCTCAAAGGCTTTCAGGTGTTCCGCAAGGCGGGCTGGGATACCCACGGGCTGCCGGTGGAGATTGAAGTCGAAAAAGCCCTCGGGCTGGACGGGCGTGCGCAAATCGAGGCCTACGGCATCGCCGAGTTCAACGCCGCCTGTCGTGAAAGCGTCAACCGCTACAAGCGCGACTGGGACAGCCTGACCCGCCGCATCGGTTACTGGGTGGATCTCGAGCACCCCTATGTGACCTACCACACCAATTACATCGAATCGATTTGGTGGTTGGTGAAGCGAATTCACGAGCGCGGACTCCTGTACAAGGGCTACAAAATTCAGTGGTACAGCCCGGGTAGCGGCACGGTGCTGTCTTCTCATGAGGTCAGCCTGGGCTACAAGGAAGTGACCGACCCTAGCGTGTATGTCCGGTTCCGGCTGCGCGATGAGCCGAACACCGCGCTGCTGGCCTGGACGACCACCCCCTGGACCTTGCCCGCCAACGTCGCGCTCGCCGTCGGGCCCGACATCGAGTACGTCAAAGTGCGCCTTGGCGCGGGCGAAACGGCGGAGCACCTCATCCTGGCTGCTGCTCGTTTATCGGCGCTGCGCGAAGATCATGAAGTGCTCGAGCGTTACCGGGGTCGGGATCTGGTCGGACTGCGCTACGAGCGCTTGTTCGAGCTGCCCGGCGGGCCCGCGCTGGACGCGGCCTGGCGAGTGGTCGCCGCCGACTACGTCAGCACCGAGGACGGCACGGGTATCGTCCACATCGCACCGGCCTTCGGCGCCGAGGACTACGACGTTGGCCAGCGCGAAGGTCTGCCCATGCAGAACCCGATGGGTCCCGACGGCAAGTTCATCGCCGGTACACCGCTGGTGGACGGGCTATGGTTCAAGGACGCCAATCGGGTCATCAACCGCGACCTGCGCGCCCGGGGTCTCCTGTTCCGCGAAGACTCCTACCTGCACAACTACCCGCACGACTGGCGCAAGGGCACACCGCTCATGAGCTATCCCGTCGAAAGCTGGTTCATCCGCACCAGCGCGGTGAAAGACCAGCTGGTCGCGCTCAACCAGACCATCAACTGGCAGCCGCCGTCGATTCGCGACGGGCGCTTCGGTAACTGGCTGGAAAACAACGTCGACTGGGCGCTGTCCCGCAAGCGCTACTGGGGCACGCCGCTGCCGATCTGGGCGTCGGATGCGCCGGGCTCCACCTACTTTGAGGTCATTGGTTCGGTGGCCGAGTTGCGCGAAAAATGCGGCGCGGATCTACCGGTGGGCGATGCGCTGGACCTGCATCGGCCGTTTGTAGACACCCTCGTCTGGCCCGCGCCGGACGGCGGCACCATGCGCCGCGTGCTTGATGTGATGGACGTCTGGTTTGACTCGGGCGCCATGCCGTTTGCGCAATGGCACTACCCCTTCGAGAACAAGGAGGCCTTCGAGCGCAGCTTTCCGGCGGACTTCATTTGCGAGGGCGTGGATCAGACGCGCGGGTGGTTCTACACCTTGCACGCCATTGCCACGCTTACCATGGACAGCGTCAGCTTCCGCAACTGCGTGGTGAACGGGCTCATTCTCGACGAGAAGGGCGAGAAAATGTCCAAGTCGAAGGGGAATACCATCGACCCCTTCGCGGTCGTCGCCGAGCACGGCGCCGACGTCGTGCGCTGGTACATGATGAGTAACTCCCCGCCGTGGGACAACATGAAATTTGCGCTGCGCGGTCTGGTTGAGACCCGCAACAAGTTCTTCAGCACGCTGGAAAACGTGTATCGCTTCTTCGCGAGCTACGCCAACATCGACGGCTACACCGGGCACGAAGCCAGAATACCGCTGGCCGAGCGCAAGGAACTCGACCGCTGGATTCGCAGCCGTCTGAACGCCACGGTGGCAGTCGCCGATCAGGCCTACGCGGAATACGACGCCACGCGCGCCGCCCGGGCGGTCGAGGCGTTCGTAGAAGAACTCTCGAACTGGTACATCCGGCGCTCGCGCGATCGCTTCTGGGCCAGCCGCAAGGGTGCTGCCGCCGGCGACGATCAGGACAAGCTGGCGGCCTATCAGACGACCTGCGAATGCCTGCTGGCCGTCGCCAAGCTGATGAGCCCCATCGCCCCGTTCTTTGGCGAATGGCTGTTCCGCAACCTGAACGGCAAGCTGGGCTGGGACGCGGCGCCATCGGTGCATATGAGCGAGTTCCCGGTGGTCGATGCCGCCGCCGACGAACCGGCGCTGGAACACCGCATGGGCCTCGCGCGCAATATCGTCTCCCTGACGCTGCTGCTGCGTAACCGGGTCGGCATCAACGTGCGCCAACCCTTGTCCCGCATCCTGCTGGTGGGTGGTCCTGAGGCTGTCGACATGGCCGCGATCGAAGACGTCCGCGAGATCATTCTCGATGAGGTCAACGTGCGGGCCATTGAGTACGCCACCGACAGCGCACAGCTGGTGCGTCGTTCGGCCAAGGCTAACTTCAAGAAACTCGGCGCCCGGCTTGGTAAGCAAATGAAAGCCGCGGCGGCGGCCATCGCCGCGCTGGACAGCGCCACCGTGGGCAGCTTGCTCAGCGCCGGCTTTGTCGAGGTCGACCTCGACGGCGTCGCGACCCGCATCGACGCGCAGGAACTTGAGATCATCAGCGAGGAGGTCGGCGGCTGGCTGGTGGCGCAGGAGGGCAGCATCACGGTCGCGCTGGACTCGCAGCTGACCCCTGAATTGCTGGAACAGGGCTACGCACGCGAACTCGTGCGCTGCGTGCAAAGCCTGCGCAAGAAAGCCGATCTGGCGCTGACCGATCGCATCCGCGTGGAATACGCCGTGAGCCCGCCGGTGGCGGCGGCCATCGCCAAACACGGCGAGTACATCTGCAGCGAAGTGCTGGCGCTAAGCCTGACGGCGGAAGGCGCGCCTACCGGGGAGGCAAGTGAGGGCTTCGAAATCGCTGGCGAAGCGGCGCAGTTAGCGATTTCGCGCGCCTGAGCCGCCAGCCGCGACGGCGGCTGGCTAGCGCACACCCGGCGTCAGCGCAGGGTCTTCTGCGCGAACTCCGAGAGCAGGATGGGCCGCCCGATGGCATAACCCTGCGCGTAGTCCACACCGGCTTCGCGCAGCAGCCCAAGCACGTGCTCGTCTTCGACGAACTCGGCCACGGTCCGCATGCCCATCAAATGCCCGATCTCGTTGACCGACTTCACCATCGCCAGATCGACCATATCGTTGGCGATGCCACGCACGAAGCTGCCGTCAATTTTCAGAATATCGACCGGCAGGTTTTTCAGGTAGCCGAATGAAGAAAAGCCGCTGCCGAAGTCGTCCAGCGCGAAGAGGCAGCCGCGCGCCTTCAGGGTCTGCATGAAGCGTCCGGCCTGGACGATGTCTGCCACGGCGGCGGTTTCGGTCACTTCAAAACAGAGCTTGCCGGGCGGGATGCGGTAGGTGCCCATCCGCTGCAGGATGAAGGCCAGCAGTTCTTCGCTGCCGAAAGACTGACCCGACAGATTGATCGCGCAAACATGCAGGCGATCGAGCAGTCGCGGATTGGTACGCAACCACTCAAAGGCGTTTGACACCACCCAGCGATCAATCCGGCCGGCCAGGTTGTAGCGCTCCGCCGCGGGCAGGAACTCGTTAGGCATCACCAGTTGCCCGCGCTCGTCACGCATCCGGATCAGGATTTCGTAATGATCGCCGGGCGCGTCCTGCTGAATCGGCACGATCGACTGCAGGCAAAGCTCAAAGCGGTTTTCGAGCAGGGCGTCGTTGATGCGCGTCGCCCAGCGCATTTGCCCGTGGCGGGACACCATCCGGAAATCGTCAGGTTGATAGACGTGAACCCGGTTGCGGCCGATCTCTTTCGCGGCGTAGCAGGCGGTGTCTGCCATGCTGAGCGCGCCGGCCACGCTGTCGCAGGCGTTGGTCAGTGCGACCAGCCCGATGCTGAGCGAAACCCGATAGTCGCGGTCCTCCCATTCAAACTCGAAACCCTCGACCGCCGCGCGTGCGGCCTCCAGAGCCGTGGTCGCTTCGGGCAGCGGACAGTCTTCGATGAGCAGCGCGAAATCATCGCCGCCGATGCGCGCCAGGGTATCGCGTTTGCGAATGACCGTTAGCAGGATGCGCGCGATCTGCCGTAGCAATTCATCGCCCGCGGCGTGCCCGCAGGTGTCGTTGATAATGCGGAACTGGTCGATGTCGATGATTGCCAAGGCGTGGCGAGAGTCTTCGCTCTGGGCGCTTTCCAGCACCCGCCGCAAGCGGTCTTCCAGTACTTTGCGGTTGGCAAGTCCGGTTAGTTCGTCGTGCGAGGAGTGATAGTTGAGCCGCTCCGACAGCTTGTAGGCTTCGTCGATGTCTTCGCAGGTCAGCAGGATGATGGCGTCTTGTCCGCTGCCCATGATCCGCGCCGTCTCCCGAACCCAGAGGAGTTCGCCGTTCTTGCGCCGACGCCGGATTTCCCAGAAATGCAGGCGGTCCGGCTCAGCCAGTGCCGTTGTGAAGAGTTCCTGTGCTTTGGCCTGATCCTGCTGTGCATACCCGTCCAGCACATGATGGTCCTGCACTTCGTCGCCGGCATAGCCGAAGGTTTCCAGCCCAAACCGGTTGGCCAACAGCACTTGCAGGTTGGCGCTCAGGGTCAGGCAGGTGATTGGCAGGTGGTCATACAGGAACGTATCGGAGTGCCGCCGCAGCTTGCTCCAGTCGCGGCGGTGGGTGGCCGGTGCTTCAGGCACGATCTCACGGATCGGGAGCGGTGGGGCGGTCATCCCCAGCGGGGGTGCCGTCATGCTGAGCGGATACTGTTCGTGTTCGCGCAGCTTGTCGGCGGCTGCTTTCAAGGCGAGTTGGGTGTGGATGCGCGCGAGCAGGATCGGTAAATCGCCAGGCTTGACGACGTAGTCGTTCGCGCCCAGTTCAAGCGTGCGGTTGATGTCCTGCTTTTCTTCGCTACCGGTCAGCATGATGACCGGCAACTGGGTATCGCTGTACTGCTTGCGGACGGTCTGCAAGACCTCGTCGCCGCGCATGCCGGGCATCTGCAGATCGAGCAGCATCAGGTCGAAGGGCTGGCGCTCCAGCGCGGCCAGCGCCTGTGGTCCGTCTTCTGCCGTGACGACCTGATAGCCCTTGGAGCTCAGGCGCATGGCGATTGCGCGGCGTATGGTCGCGTTGTCGTCGACCGCAAGCACGCATGCCGAATAGCTCGACATGGAAACCCTCCTGCGCGCTGTCGTCCGACCTGCATGAGCCAGGCGCGGCGCAGCACTTGCGCGTTTTGTCGAAGCGGTTTGGCGAAGCCAGCCCCGTTAAAACGAGCGCTGCTCCAGCACCGCGCGCCGACTTCGGTTTCGCCGCGGTGGTGTCTCGCTAATCGGCCGTGTGCCAATAAAGTTTAGGTAGGACAGTTTCCCGAGTGTGGGGGCGAGCGGTAGTCTCGGGGCGTGCGGCGATCCACGCAGCACGCAAATTCGCCGCGGAAAAAG
>JAURHQ010000096.1 GCA_030833185.1 Gammaproteobacteria bacterium
CCAGGCCGCCCCGAGGGCGATGCCGGCGCAGGCGAGGGCGCACATGGCGAAGCCGGCGGCGCGGTGTTCGAGGTTGCCTCCGATCTCGCGCCCGAAGCGCTGGAGCTCGCGTGGATGGACCGCGTGATCGACGAAGCCGGCTGCAAGGTCACCTACGCCTGCGTGCAAAGTAACAACGAAGACCCCACGCAATGGCGACGCCTGCTGGAGCACGCCGAGCGCCGCGGCGAAGGCATGTATCCGCAGGTCGCCATTCGGCCGCCGGGCGTGCTGATGTGCCTGGAAGGCACGCATCCGTTCAGCGGCCGGCCGAGCTATCGCGCCATCGCGGATCTGCCGCTGGCGAGCCGCGTGGCCGAAATGCGCAAAGCCGACGTGCGCGCCAAAATCCTCGGCGAAGCCGGCCCGCGGCCGGCGCGCCTGCTGCGCCTGTTGTTCATGGAAGGCAAGGCGATGATGTCGACCATCGCCGATTACGACCGCGTCTTCACGTTGGGCAACCCGCCGGAATACGAGCCGGGTCCGGAACGCAGCCTGAGCGCCATCGGTGCGCGCGCCGGCTGCTCGGCGGAAGCCGCGGCCTACGACCATCTGCTGAGCGAAGACGGTAAGGCGTTCCTGTACGCGCCGCTCTTCAACTACGCGGCCGGCCACTACGACGACGCGCGCACGATGATGCTGCATCCGAATACCGTGCTCGGCATCAGCGACGGCGGTGCCCACTGCGGCATGATTTGCGACGCCAGCGCGCCCACCTATCTGCTTTCGCATTTCGTGCGCGACCGGTCACGCGGTCCACGCATCGGGCTGGAGCAGGCGGTGCATCTGCAAACGCGGCGCACCGCCGAACTCTACGGCCTGCTCGACCGCGGCCTGATTGCGCCCGGCATGCGGGCGGATCTCAATCTCATCGATCTGGCGCAACTGGCGCTGCCAGCGCCGGCCATGGTCTACGACCTGCCGGCCAACGGGCAGCGGCTCATTCAGCGTGCGCAGGGCTATCACACCACGGTATTGCGCGGGCAGGTGACGTTCGAAAACGGCGTTGCCACCGGCGCCTTGCCGGGACAACTGGTGCGCGGTCGGCAGGCCGCACGCTAATCACAACAACAAGCGAGGGGAGAAAACACCATGAGCGATTTGGAAGCGCGCATCACGCGCCTGGAAGACATTGAAGCGATCAAACAGCTGAAGGCGCGCTACGCCGAAATTTGCGATGACATGCACAACCCCGACCGCGTCTGCTCGGTGTTTGCCGAAGACGGGATTTGGGAAAGCGCCGACTTTGGCGTCGCCAAAGGACATGCGGAAATTCGCGCGCTGTTTGCCAATTTTCAGAAAATGTTCAGCTTCTCCCAGCACAATATGATGAACCCGATCATCACGGTGAACGGCACCCGCGCCACCGGGATCTGGTACATCATGGGCCCCTGGACCTACACCGAAACCGGTGAGGAAAAATGGTTCGCGCTGCGCTACGACGACGAATACGTGAAGCAGAACGGCGAGTGGAAATACTCGCACCTGCGCGTCGCGCTGCGCATGGTTGCCGACCGCCAGTCCACGCCCCCCGCCTAAGCCCCGTGCCTTAACCCGACGGGCCCTGCGCCCGTCGGGCGCCGCGCCGTCAAGGAGTGAGCGATGCGCCTGTTGCTGGTTTTCTTACTAGGAATTTTTCTGGCCGCGCCGGCGCATGCCTACGGCACGGATCGCGACGTCGACAACGACGGCCAGTGGGACGCCGACAAGGGCGGCACCGACCGTGATCTCGACAACGACGGGCAGTGGGACGCCGACCTTGGCGGCACGGACCGCGATATCGACAACGACGGCCAGTGGGATGCCGACAAGGGCGGCACCGATCGCGACATCGATAACGACGGCCAGTGGGATGCCGACAAAGGCGGCACCGATCGCGACATCGACAACGATGGCCAGTGGGACGCCGATCAGGGCGGCACCGATCGCGACACCGATAACGACGGCCAGTGGGACTACCACAACGACGAACCCTGAGCGCCCGGCATGCGCGCGCTGCCGTCACTAAGCCAACGCCTTGCCACCCGCGCCGACCTGCCGGCGCTGGAGTCGCTGATGCACGCCGCCATCCGCGAACTCATTGGCCCGCTGCTGGATGCGCAGCGGCTTGAAGCCTCGTTCGAGATCATGGGCGTCGACAGCCGGCTCATCGACGACGGGACCTACTACGTGCTCGAAGATGGCAGCGGGCGTCTCCTCGCCTGCGGCGGCTGGAGCCGTCGCGCCACCCTCTTTGGCGGCGACCACAGCGCCGGCCGCGACGCTCGCCTGTTAGACCCTGCCCACGAGCCGGCGCGAATCCGCGCCATGTATACCGACCCGTCTTTCGCCCGCCGCGGACTAGGCCGGCAGGTCCTGACGCTATGTGAAGACGCCGCGCGCGCGGCCGGCTTCAAGCGCGTCGCGCTGGTCGCGACCGTGGCGGGCGAGCCGCTGTATCGTGCGGCGGGGTATGAGCTGGATCGGCGAATCGACGTGCCGACCACGCGGGGCGTGACGGTGCCCTGCGCGGAGATGAGCAAGCGGTTGCAGGTCGACTGAAGCGTACGACGATGCGGCGGAGGCGACGAAAGAGGAGTGGCGCGCTCGACAGGATTCGAACCTGTGACCCCTGCCTTCGGAGGGCAGTACTCTATCCAGCTGAGCTACGAGCGCGGAGTGGGTGGGTATCGTAGCCAAAAAGATCCGGCGGGCATACCAGCGGCGCGAACGTCGGCCGCTATCTGCGCCGCCGCGGCCGCAAATTTCAGGTGGTCAGCCGCCGGTAAATATCCGCCACTTTCCACGGCAGCTTCGCCACTTCATCCACCACCGTGAAATTCGACGCGCCGTACATATGCGGCAGATAGCTCTGCGCTTCGCGGTCAATGGTGATGCAGAACGGGTGAATGCCGCTGCGCTTGATTTCGAGCAGCGCGTGGCGGGTGTCTTCAATACCGTAGCGGCCGCGGTAGCTGCCGTAGTCTTCGGGCTTGCCGTCAGACAAGGTGATGAGCAGCCGCGTGCGGGCGGGCACGTCGCCCAGCAGTTTGCCGAGGTGGCGCACCGCCACGCCCATCCGGGTGTAGGCCTTGGGTGCGATGCCGCTGATGCGCCGCTCCACCCGCGTGCTGAAAGGCTCGTTGAAGGTCTTGACGCGATACACCTCGCAGCGCTTGTTGGTGCGCCCGGAAAAGCCGTAGATGGCGTAGCTGTCGCCCAGCACCTGCAGCGCCTCGCACAGCAGGATGAGGGACTCGCGCTCGGCGTCGTTGATCCAGCCTTTGGTCGAACCGCTCATGTCGACCATGAACATCACCGCCACGCTGCGGCCGGATTTGCGAAAGTGGGTGTAGAGCCGGTCCGGCATCTCGCGTCCCATGAGGCGATCGACGTGGGCCTCGACCAGCGCGTCCAGATCAATTTCGTCGCCATGCACCTGGCGTCGCTGGCGCTGCGCTTCGGACAGAATCGCCTCAAAAATGCGCTGGATCGACTTCGCGAGTCCGCGGTACTTAAGCCGCGTTTTCTCGACAAACGCGGCGTCGCCTTCGGGTACGTCTTGCTCGGTCAGGGCGCAAAAGGCGTCGCGGAAGCGCTGCCGGGCGTAGTCCCATTCGGGGTAGAGATAGAGCTTGCCGGCGGGGCTCGGCAGGTCGTTGAGATAGGTCTCCGGACCCCCGCTGCCATCCAGCGGGTAGGCGCCGCTGCCGCCGGCCGGCGTGAGGTAGTCGTCGGTCAGTTCGCCCACGTCCTGCATGATCGAATCCAGCAGGTCCTGCAGTTCGGCGGTTAGCGGCACCGGCTGGCCGTCGTAGCGCAACTCGTTCTGGGCCTCGCCTTCGCCGCCTTGGCGCGAAACCGAAAAGCGATTGGCCGCTTCGGCACCCGGCGTCTGCTCGCCCTCTTCGCCCTCGGGGTGCTGGGCGTGCTCGGGCTGCAGTTCAGACAGCGCCTGCTGCAAGGCTTCCTTTTCGCGCGGCACGCGACGAAACAGCGCCTCGCGCACTTTTTGCGGCAGCATTTCGCCCTGCCAGCAGAGCGGCGCCGGCAGCGGCGTATGCATGAAGTCGGCGACCAGCGCGAGGCTGTCGTGGGCGCTCGCGCCGGGCGCCGTCAGCGCGTTGGCCGCCGTGGCGAAGCGCGTCCAGGCCGCGCGATGGGCGTCATCCAGATAGGCCATCGCCTCCATTTCGCGCGCCAGCCCGGGCAGTTCATGCGCAATCGCTGCGCGCAGCCGCACCGCTTCCAGCCGTTGATACACCGGCCAGGACAGGGCGGCGTCGAGCTGGCGAATGGCCTCTTCCAGCGCCCGATAGCGCCAGGTGCCATAGCGGTTCTGCGCCCACAGATACACCGCCGTGCATTTCATCAAGCGCGCGTTGCCGTCGCGGTCGCCCAGCTGGTTCAGCATGGCGGGCAGAAAGATTTTTTCGGTGTCGGTGTAGGTCTGCGGGTCGCTGGCGATGACGAGGGTGCGACCGCCCAGCGCGCGCACGAAGTGGCGCAGGAAACCCGCAACCTGATCGAGCGCGCAGGCGGTGAGATTCTGGGTGTGCGCTTCAATCCACGGCTCCAGCCGGTCGAAGACTTCGATCGCAAACCCAAGGCCGCGATTATCAAAGGCGTCCATGGCCTTGATCACCCAGTCCTCCACGGCTGCTTTGTCGAGCGCGCGGAAAGCGGCCGGCGCCTGCGCCAGAAAATGCGCGGCGAGCTCGTGGTTGGAAAGTGTGATGACCTCGGTCCAGTGCAGGATGAAGTCTTGCGCGTCGCGCTCGAGTTCGGCGATTTCCGCCACCACTTCCTGCAAGCGCGGCGTGCGCATCAACGCCTCGCCGGCGATCTTCTCCAGATCTTTCTGGACGCGGATGAGGTTGAAGAAGTTCTGGCGGGGCGCGTCGGCCATGGCAGGACTCAGCGGGGCCGCAACGCGGTGTTCAGAACACCGCGCTCGCGAGTTCGTGAATGGTTTGCAGCAGTTCGGGGTCGTCGGTCAGGGCATGCGCCACCGCCGTATCGCAGGCCACGGCCGGGGCCACGCCGCCGTTAATCAGCTTGCCGGCGTTGACCAGCAAGCGAGTGCTGGCGCCCTCTTCAAGGCCCGCGCCCTTCAGGTTGCGGGTGTGCGCGCCAAACTTCACCAGCCGCGCCGCCATCTCGGCCGGCAGCCCGCCTTCGGCTTCCACGATGCGCTGTTCCAGCGCCGGCTCCGGATAGTTGAACTCCAGCGCCACAAAGCGCTGTCGCGTGCTTTGCTTCAAATCTTTCAGCACGCTCTGGTAGCCCGGGTTGTAGGAAATGACCAGCGAGAACTCGGGCGGCACCGTCAGCACTTCGCCCAGCTTGTCGATCGGCAAGATGCGCCGGTCGTCGCACAGCGGATGAATGACGACGGTAGTGTCCTTGCGCGCTTCAACGACCTCGTCGAGATAGCAAATAGCGCCCATGCGCACGGCCTGGGCGAGCGGTCCGTCGACCCATTCGGTCTCGCCGCCCTTGACCAGAAAGCGGCCCACCAGATCGGCGGCGGTCAGGTCATCGTGACAGGCCACGGTGACCAGCGGCCGCTTCAACTGCCAGGCCATGTGGTGGACGAAGCGGGTTTTGCCGCAGCCGGTTGGCCCTTTCAGCAGGATGGGCAGTTGATTGCGGTAGGCGGCGGTGAAGACTTCGCGCTCCTTGCCCACGGGCTCGTAGTAGGGCGCGTCGGTAATCATGCGTGCGCTGGCGTGGTCGATGTCTGACACGAAGTCCTCGCGAGATGGCTGCGACGGTTCTGGGGCGGGCGTGTATAGCGAGGCCCATTGGAAACGAAAGCCGCGCGCCGGAGCAAGTAGTGAGCGCGTGGCTCGCCTAGTGCGGGGTTGCAAAATGGCTATAATGCCGCCGGCACCGCAGGGGACGGTGCCTCCCTTAAATTCAACGCCTGTCCGCCGTTCCCGGCGACACGAGAGTCATCGATGGACAATCATCAAAGCAACGCCGAACAGGACGCCGTCTTCGTCCGCAATTTTGCCCTTGTGCTCGCCGTCCTGACGGTCATCGGGATTGGGGTTTACCTGCTCGCCAGTCACGTCAATGCCGGGTTCCGCGCCACGCTGGAATCGGCGGACGCCGTCACCGAAAGAGTCGCCCCGGCGGGCAAGATCAATACCACCGGTGCCCCCATTGCCGTTGCCAGCACGGCCCCGGCTCCGGCCGCCGCTGCGGCCAGCGCTGCGCCGGTCTCCTCAGACCCCGGCGAAGCGGCATACAACAAAGTCTGCTTCGCCTGCCACGCGCAGGGTATCGCGGGCGCTCCCAAGCACGGCGATGCCGAAGCCTGGGCGCCGCGCATTGCGCAAGGCGTCGACACCTTGCATAAGCACGCTATTGAGGGTTTTCAGGGCAAAGCTGGCGTGATGCCGGCCAAAGGCGGCGCGGCCGATTTGTCGGACGATGATGTGAAAGCCGCCGTCGATTTCATGGTCAAGGCGGCTCAGGGCGGTAGCGCCCCGGCCGCTGCGGCGGCCCCCGCGGCTGCCGCGCCGGCAGCGGTAGCCGCCGCCCCGGCGGTGGCCGATGCGGCCACCAAGGGCAAGGAAATCTACGACACGGCCTGCTTCGCCTGCCACGCCACCGGCGCTGCCGGCGCGCCGAAGTTTGGCGACAAGGAAGCCTGGGGCCCCCGCATCGCGCAGGGCGCCGACACCCTGCACAACCACGCCATCAACGGCTACACCGGCAAGGCCGGCATGATGCCGCCGAAGGGTGGCCGCCCGGATCTGGCGGACGACGTCATCAAAGCCGCCGTCGACTACATGGTCTCGCAGGCCAAGTAAGCGCAGGCAAAGGCGGATGAAGCGGGGGACCTTCGGGTCCCCCGTTTGTTTTCAGGGGTGCGTGTTTAGCGGCTCAGCAGGGCGTGAGCCCGGCATAGGCCGCGACCAGCCACTTCGCGCCGCTGTCGGCAAAGTTGACCTGCACGCGGGTATGCGCGCCGCGTCCCTCCATATGCAAGACCACGCCCTCGCCGAACGTACGGTGGGTCACGCGCTGGCCCAGCCGTAGACCATAGCCGCCGCCGTCGTCCTCGACCGCGTAGCTCGTGCGCGTTGCGCCGGCCTGCCCGCCCATGCGGACCTCGTGGATCAGTTCGGAGGGAATCTCGCGCAGAAACCGCGACGGACGCGGCGAATAGTCGCTGCCGTGCATCCGGCGACTTTCGGCATAGGAGAGGGTCAAGAGCCGCATCGCGCGGGTAATGCCGACGTAGCACAGGCGGCGCTCTTCCTCGAGCTGACGCGGATCCTCGACCGATCGCTGATGCGGGAAGAGGCCTTCTTCCATGCCCACCAGCAGCACGTTGGGAAACTCGAGTCCTTTGGCCGAGTGCAGCGTCATCAGCTGCACGCTGTCCTCGAACTCGTTGGCCTGCCCCTCGCCCGCTTCCAGCGCGGCGTGGCTCAGGAAGGCGGAGATCAGCGGCAGCTCGGTTTCTTCCTCGTTGGGCACGAAGTCGCGCGCCGCGCTGGTCAGTTCTTCCAGGTTCTCGATGCGGTCCTCGCCGCGCCCGTCCTTGTCCTTGCGGTAGTGCTCGATAAGGCCGCTGCGGGCGATGACCCGCTCAATCACGCTGCCCAGCGCGCGGCCTTCGATTTCGCGCGCGGTGTCTTCGATCAAATTGAGGAAGTGGCCCAGCGCGCCGGCGGCGCGGGCCGACAGTTCGCGGTTGCCGATCAGTCGCTGCGCGGCTTCCCACAGGCCGATGCGCTCCAGCCGGGCGGTATGCCGCAGGTCTTCCAGCGTCTTGTTGCCGATGCCGCGCGCCGGCGTGTTGACCACCCGCTCAAAGGCCGCGTCGTCGCCGCGATGATTGGCCAGCCGCAGATAGGCCAGCGCATCGCGAATTTCCGCGCGCTCGTAAAACCGGAAGCCGCCGTGTACGCGGTAGGGAATGTCGGCCTTGCGCAGCGCGTCTTCCAGCACCCGCGATTGGGCCGAGGTGCGGTAGAGGATGGCAGATTCATCGTAGCGCCCGCCCTGCTTGTGCCAGTCTTCCAGCCGCTCCACGCAGTAGCGGGCTTCCTCCAGATCGTTGAACGCGGCGTAGAGCCGAATGGGCTCGCCGCGGGTGCCGTTGGTCCAGAGGTTTTTGCCCAGGCGCTCGGTGTTGTTGGCGATCAGCGCGTTGGCGGCATCCAGAATGCTGCCGGTAGAGCGATAGTTCTGCTCCAGTCGCACCACCAGATGCTGCGGGTGATCCTTGCGGAAGCGCTGCATGTTCTCGACCTTGGCGCCGCGCCAGCTGTAGATCGACTGGTCGTCGTCGCCCACCGCAAAGACGCTGGCCCGCTCGCCGGCCAGCAGCCGCAGCCAGGCGTACTGGATGGCATTGGTGTCCTGAAACTCATCCACCAGCACCTGATGAAACCGCTCCTGGTAGTGACGCATGAGCCCTGGCGTCTCGCGCAGCATCTCGAAGGCCCGTAGCAGCAACTCGGCGAAGTCGACCAGCCCGCTGCGCTGGCAGGTGTCTTCATAGGCTTTGTAGATGTCGACCAGCGTGCCCAGCATGGAATTGCCGGCGATGTCGACGTGTGCGGGCCGTTGGCCTTCGTCCTTGCGGGCGTTGATGAACCACTGCGCCTCTTTGGGCGGCCACTGCGCCTCGTCCAGCCCCATGCCGCGAATGACCCGTCGCAGCAGCTTCTGCTGGTCGTCGCTGTCCATGATGGTGAACTGCTCGGGCAACTGCGCTTCGCGCCAGTGCGCGCGCAGCAGCCGGTGGGCGATCTGTGGAAGGTGCCGACCCACATGCCGCTGGTGGGCTGCTGCAACAGGCCCTCGATGCGATGACGCATCTCGGCGGCGGCCTTGTTGGTGAAGGTGACGGCCAGAATGCCCGAAGGCGCGGCCAGTCCCTGGGCCAGACACCAGGCAATCCGGTGCACCAGCACACGGGTCTTGCCGCTACCGGCGCCGGCCAGGACCAGGGTGTGGGGGGCGGCGCTGCTGACGGCCGCGCGCTGGGCCTCGTTGAGCGGCCCGAGGAGCTCGTTTTCTCGCATGTCCGGATTCTACGAGGCCCCAGCCCCGCTCGCCATGAGCGCGGCAGACAAGGTGCTTCGGCTACACTGGCCGCCTCTTGCCGGAGTCCCAGACGCGTATGGAACAAAGCCTCATCACCGCTGAAGACGCCCTGCTGGTGGCGGAACACGCTATCAAGCAGGCCACCCGTGCCGGCGCGGCAGCCGCCGTCGCCATCAGCGCCGGCAACGGCCTGTCGGTCGCCGTGCGCAACGGCAAGGTCGAAGTGCTGGAGCAGCATCGCGACAAGTCGCTGGGCATCACGGTCTATCTGGGACAGCGCAAAGGCAGCGCCACCACCACCGATTTTTCTCAGGCCGCGGTGAGTGACACCGTCGCCGCCGCCGTCACCATCGCCGCCGCGGCCGAGGCCGACCCTTACGCCGGCCTCATCGACCCGGCGCTGTTGGCACAGGACTATCCCGATCTGGACCTCGACCATCCCTGGGACCTCGATGCCCCTGCGGCCATTGAACTCGCCTTGCAGGCCGAGGCCGCTGCCCGCGCCGGCGGACCCGGCATCCAGCAGGTCGACGAATCTGCGGTCAGCCGCTACCGGGGGCTTCGCGCCTACGCCGACACGCAGGGCTTTCGCGGCGCCTATCGCGCCACGCGTCACGGCTTGAGCTGTACGGTGGTCGGCGCCCACGAAGGCGCCATGCAGCGCGGCTACTGGTTCAGCAGCGCGCGGCGGGCGGCGGATCTGGAGTCCCCGGACAGCGTGGGGCGGATCGCCGCCGAGCGCACGCTGGCCAAGCTGGGGGCGCGGCGCCTGGGTACCCGCAAGGCGCCGGTGCTGTTCGAGAACCGGATCGCCACCGGCCTTATCGGTCATCTGCTGTCGGCTATTTCCGGCGCTACGCTGTACCGCGAAGCCAGCTTTTTGCGCGACGCCGCCGGCACGCAAATTTTTCCGGATTTCGTCCAGATCGATGAAGACCCGCACCTGCCGCGCGGGTTGGGCAGCGCGCCTTTCGACAGCGAAGGCGCGCGCACCGTGGCGCGGCCGCTGGTCGCCGCCGGGGTGCTGAACGGCTATCTGCTGGACAGCTACGCCGCGCGGCGGTTGGGCATGGCGCCGACCGGCCACGCCGGCGGGGCGCACAACCTGCGGGTCAGCGACCAGGGCGCCGACCTCGCCGGCCTGCTGCGGCAGATGGATACGGGCCTGCTCGTCACCGACCTGATGGGCTTCGGGGTCAATCTGCTGACCGGCGACTATTCGCGCGGGGCCAGCGGTTTCTGGGTCGAGCGGGGCGAACTCGCTTACCCGGTCGAAGAAATCACCATTGCCGGCAATTTGCGCGAGATGTTCCGCACGCTGGTCGCGAGCGGCAGCGACCTTGAACGTCGCGGCAGCGTGCAGTGCGGTGCCCTGCTGCTTTCAGAACTGACGATTGCCGGTAAGTAGGCCCTCACCTCAACCCGCCCCAGCCGGCAAGGAACGGTCAAAATGAACGCAGCCTCTCCCCTTTCCCCGGCCGATGCCCGCCGCGCGCTTGAGCAGGTGGTGGCGGCCGCCAGCACCATCGTGCTGGGTAAATCCCACGCGCTGCGCCTCGCCGTGACCTGCCTCGTCGCGGGCGGTCATTTGCTGCTGGAAGACCTGCCCGGCGTGGGCAAGACCACGCTCGCACAGGCGCTGGCCCGGCTGCTGGGCTTGTCCTATCAGCGGCTGCAATGCACCAGCGACCTCCTGCCGGCGGACGTCATCGGGGTGTCGGTCTATGACCGCAACGACGGCAGTTTCCGCTTCCACGAGGGGCCGGTGTTCACCCAGGTACTGCTGGCGGACGAGATCAACCGCGCCACGCCGCGGGCGCAAAGCGCGCTGCTGGAGGCCATGGAAGAGCGCCAGGTGTCGGTGGACGGCAAGGCCATGCCCTTGCCCGCGCCCTTCTTCGTGATCGCTACGCAGAACCCTGTCGAGCAAGTAGGCACTTACCCGTTGCCGGAATCCCAGCTCGACCGCTTCCTCATGCGGCTGTCCTTGGGCTACCCGGACCGCGCCGCCGAGCGCGAACTGCTGGCCGGCCAGGACCGGCGCAGCTTGCTGACCGAACTCAAGCCCGTGCTCGATACCGTCCGCCTCCGCCAGCTGCAGGCCAGCGTCGAGGCGGTGCACGTGGCCGAACCCTGGCTCGACTATCTGCAGAACCTGCTGCAACGCTCGCGCGAGTTGCCGGCCTTGAGCCACGGGCTTTCGCCCCGTGCCGGGCTTGCGCTGCAGCGGGCGGCGCGGGCCTGGGCGCTGCTGAACGGTCGCGGTCACGCCCTGCCGGAAGATTTGAAAGCCGTGCTGCCAGCCGTGGTGGCGCACCGACTCAGCCTGCGTAGCGACTGCGACTCCGCGCAGGCGGTGGCCGAGTCGCTGCTGCTCGCTGTGCCGGTGCCCTGAGCGCAAGCCCGCGCGCATGGACCTGCTGGACCGGCGTCGGGTTTACATCGTGCCCACGCGGGCGGGCCTGATGATGTTCGGCGTGGTCGGCCTCATCCTCATCGGGGCCACCAATTACGACAACGCGCTGGCCTACATCCTCTGCTTCCTGCTGCTGGGGCTGATGCACTCCGCGATGCTGCGGACCTGGCGGAATCTCAAGGGGCTGGGGCTCGAGGTGGCGGACGCCGAACCCGTCCACGTCGGCAGCCCGGCCCGCTTCGAGCTGCAATTGACCGACCCCGGCGCGCGCGAGCGTTACGCCTTTACCCTGCGGCGCCTGCTGCCGGGCAAGCGCTACTGGTGGTGGCGTCCGCGCTTCGAGGGCGAAGCCGGCGTCGAGACCGTGCCGGCGGCGGGATTGCGCGTTGGCCTGTCGGTGCCCACCGCCCGCCGCGGTTGGCTGACGCTCGATCGGCTCGAAATCGCCAGCAGCTTTCCGCTCGGCGTGTTCCGCACCTGGGGCTATTTTCGATGCAGCGCCCGTTGCCTGATTTATCCGGCTGCCGTTGGGCAGCGGCCGCTGCCCGGCGTCGGAGAGTCTGCGGCCGACGACACCGGCACCGCCGGTCCGGGCGTGGATGATTTCGCCGGCCTGCGTGGCTATGTGGCGGGCGACTCGCTGCGCAGCGTGCATTGGCGGGCCTCAGCGCGCAGCGACCTGCTGCTGGTGAAAAAAATGCAGGGCGGTGGCCGGGGCGAGCTTGTGCTCCGCTGGCAGGACACCGGCGGCGTGGGCGATACCGAAGCCCGCATTGCCCAGCTCGCGCAATGGGTGTTGCAGGCCGACCGCGCCGGCCTGCGCTACGGGCTGGAGCTTCCCGCCCTGCAGATTGCGCCCGAGCAGGGGCCGCTCCAGCGCGAGCGCCTGCTGCGGGCACTCGCCCTGATGCCCGCATGAGTACCGCGCGCAGCCTGCAGCCCGGCGACCTGTGGTGGTGTCTGGGCGCGGTCGCGCTGGCACTGGCACCGCATGCGGGGCGGCTGCCGCTGGCCTTTGGTCTCGGCTTCATCGCCAGCGCGGGCTGGCGGATGCTGGGCGCCTACGGCCGGCTGCCCTTGCCCGACCGCCAGCATCCGGCGCTGTGGTGGCTGCTACAGGCCATCGCGCTCGCCAGCTTCGCGCTGATTTACTGGCGCTATCAGGGGCAGGTCGGGCGCGACGCCGGGGTTGCGCTGCTGAGTGCGCTGGCCGGCCTCAAGCTGCTGGAGTTGCGCAATAACCGCGACTACTACGTGGTCTGCGTGCTGACCTACTTTCTGGTGGTGACCAATTTTTTCTTCTCGCAGGAAATACCCACCGCGCTGTATCTGCTGATGGTCACCGTTCTGACGACCGCGGCGCTGGTGCGCGTGAATGCCCCGCCTGCGATGGGCGCCCTGCGTTGCGCGCGTCTGGGCCTCTTCATGGTGCTGGAGAGCATGCCCTTGATGGTCGTGTGCTTCCTGCTATTTCCGCGCCTGCCGGGTCCGCTCTGGGGCATCGCCGCCGACAGCAGCAGCGGCGTGACCGGGCTGTCCGATGAAATGACGATCGGACGCATCGCCCATCTGGGCACCTCGGACGAGGTGGCGTTTCGCGTGGTGTTCAGCGACAAGGCGCCGCCCGCGCGCGACCTCTACTGGCGGGGCCCGGTGCTGTGGCACACCGACGGCCGCCGCTGGCAGGCCGGTGACATTGCCCGCCGCGCGCCGCCGTCGCCGGTGCTGCGCGGTCGCCGGGTGAATTACGAGGTACTGCTGGAGGCGCATGGCAGTCGCTGGCTGCCGGCGCTGGAAACCATCGTCTACACCGACAGCAAGAGTCGTCCGGGCCGCGCGCGCGATTTGATGGCGACCGAGCAGGTCAAACGACGCCTGCGCTATCACGCCCAGTCGGCGCTGGATTACAGCCTGACCGAGCTCTCGGCGGATGACCGCGCCGCCGCGCTGGCCTTGCCGGTGCGCGCGCATCCGCGCACGCGTGAACTGGGTCAGCGCTGGCGCACGCAGGGTCTCACTCCGCGCGCCATCGTGCAGGCGGCGTTGGCCAATTTCGCCGCCGCGCCGTTCACCTACACCTTGACGCCGCAGCTGCTGCCCAACGACCCGATCGACGGTTTTCTGTTCGAGACCAAGGAAGGCTTTTGCGAGCATTTCGCAGCGTCTTTTGTGGTGTTGATGCGCGCGGCGGGCATTCCGGCGCGCATCGTGACCGGCTATCAGGGCGGCGAATACAACGCCATCAGCGAATACTTTATGGTTCGCCAGAGCGACGCCCACGCCTGGGCCGAGGTGTATCTGGACGGCGACGGCTGGGTGCGGGTGGACCCGACCGCTGCGGTGGCGCCCGAGCGGGTGTCGCTGGGCTTTAACGGCGTCAACGGCGGGGAGGGTGCGCTGGGTGGCATTGGTCGCGACAACGCGGTCGCCGGCGCGTGGTTGAACCTGCGCCAGCTGTGGGATTCAGCCGCCTACCACTGGAGCCGCCACGTGCTGGGCTACAGCGCCGAGCGTCAGCGCGGCCTGCTCGAGGCGCTGGGCATGAGCGACGTCACGCCCGCGCGCCTGGTGCTGTGGCTAGTGGGCGTGATGACGGTTTTGCTTGGCCTGCTCACCCTGATTTTGCTGCGCGGCGCGGGTCGCGTGGTCCTGTCGCCCGCGGTGCGGCTATATGGCCGCTTCT
>JAURHQ010000097.1 GCA_030833185.1 Gammaproteobacteria bacterium
GAAGATGTGCCGCGCTATCTTTCCACGCGCCTCGAGGCGTGGCGAAACAGCTTGAATAGGCTAGCCCCCACGCTGGCAGGGCCGGCGTCCTTGCCGGCTGCGCGCGGCCTGTTCATCACCGCCGACAGCCTGACCCGTGCGCCCCGCGGTCGGGCCCGGGCCATTCATGATCTGGTCGCCATGAGCTTGCTTGAGCGCTACGTGGCGGCGGGGCAGGGCGCTGCCGAGGAGATGTCAGAAGCCTGGTACATGCTGGGCGTCATCGCCCTGCGCAGCGTTGAGCCCAAGTATTCGGTGCCGGAAATGGAAATCCTGCTCGCGGCCGCCGTGCGCGCGGCGCCCCACGGCACCCACGCGGCCGAGGCTTACGCGCTGCTTGAAGAGTTTGGCTATTGGCGCGACCAGCCTTTGTCTGGTGAAGCGGCCAAGGACTCGCCGATCGATATGGCCGGCCTGCGCGCCTTGATGACAAGCCACTAGGCCTCAGCGCAGGCGCGTCGCGTCGCGCAGCTCCCTATAATGCCGGGCATCTCAACGGAGTTCCCGCATGTCCCACGGCGCCGATTCGCTCAAGTCCATCATTTTCGCGCTGTGTGCGAATCTGGCCATCGCGATTGCCAAGGGCGTGGCGGCGGTCATCACCGGCAGCGGCGCCATGCTGGCCGAAGCCATCCATTCGCTGGCGGATACCGGCAATCAGGGCCTGTTGCTGATCGGCCTGCGTCACGCCAAACGTCCGCCCTCGCCCGATTTTCCGCTGGGCTATGGCAAGGCGATTTACACCTGGTCGTTTCTGGTCGCGATCATCCTGTTCAGCGTCGGTGGGCTGTTCTCGCTGTATGAAGGCTTCCACAAGCTGGCCCATCCCGAGCCGCTGGCCGCGCCCTGGTGGGCCGTCGGGGTGCTGGTGTTTGCGATTGCGGCGGAGTCGGTCTCGATGTGGGGCTGTCTGCGCGAAGTGGCGAAAGCCCGTCGCGGACGCTCGCTCTGGGGCTGGTTCCGCGAGTCGCGCCAAAGCGAACTGCTGGTCGTGTTTGGCGAAGATCTGGCGGCGCTGATCGGTCTCGTGCTGGCGCTGGTCGCGGTGGTTGCCACCATGCTGACCGGCAACCCGGTGTACGACTCGCTGGGCACCATCGCGATCGGCGTGCTGCTGGTGGTGGTGGCGGTGTTCGTGGCGATCGAAGTCAAGGCGCTCCTGATCGGGCAAGGCGTTGACCCCATGGTCGACACCGATATGCGACGATTCCTCGGCGAGCAGCCGGAGGTCTCGCAACTCCTCAACCTGCTCAGCATGCAGATGGGCGACCGCGTGATGGTAGCGGTCAAAGCCGAGATGGCGCCGGCGGCCGACGCGCGAGCGCTGGTCGATGCGATCAATCAGGTGGAGGCGCGCTTCCGCGTCGCCTTCCCCGAAGTGATGTGGCTATTCTTCGAGCCCGACCATGTGGCGTGATGCCGGGCACCCGCGCGCCGCGGACGCCGGCGTTGCCCTTCCTTATTCTTCTCAGTTAGCACCGATGTCCGCATGAAAATCAGCGAAACCTTTCACAGCATTCAGGGCGAAGGCCACCTCACCGGCAAGCCCATGTTTTTTATCCGCGCGCAGGGCTGCAGCGTGAAATGCCCGATCCGCGAGGTTTGCGACCAGCCGGAATCGCTGGCCTTTCGCGGCGGTCATGACATGGCGCCGGCGACGCTGGCGGAGATGGCGCTGGCGGCGGTGGGCCCCCGCGGCTGGGTATCGATTACCGGCGGAGAGCCGCTGGATCAGCCCGACTTCGACGAACTGGTCGCTGCCTGTCGCAAGCTCGGGCTGTACATCAACGTGCAGACCTCGGGCCTGCGCCGCGTGAATGCGCCCTGGGACTGGTGCACGGTCTCGCCGAAAGCGCCGGTGTCGGAACTGGCGATTCATTTCGCGCAGGAACTGAAAGTCGTCTACACCGGGCAGACGGTGGACGAACTGCGGGACTACTACGACAAGTTCTCGGCCTGGAACTACTACCTCCAGCCCTGCATGCAGGACGGCCGCGCCAACACCGAGGAAACCATCGCGCGGGTGTTCGAGCTCAATCGTCTTGGCATGCAATGGGAGTTTTCGGCGCAGTGGCATAAGTATCTGGGCGTGCAATAGCGGGGCTTTCCCGCGGATTGCGGGTTGCAGCGCGACTCTGCTAGCGTCCCGTTCATAAGCACATAAAAATGGGGAGTGACCAATGGAAATCGGCGTATTCATGATGCCTTCGCATCCGCCGGAGCGCCCGCTGCGCGACGGCTACGAGTGGGACCTGCAGCACATCGAACTGTGCGACAAACTGGGCTTCTCCGAAGCCTGGATCGGCGAACACTTCACCGCCCCGTGGGAGCCGAACCCCTCACCGGACATCCTTATCGCCCAGGCCCTGATGCGGACCAAGAACATCCGCCTCGCTGCCGGCGCGCACCTGCTGCCCTATCACCATCCGGCCGAGCTCGCTTGCCGGGTGGCCTTCATGGATCACATTTCCAACGGGCGCATCATGTTTGGCATTGGCGCCAGCGGTCTGCCCAGCGACTGGACGCTGTTCAACGTCGATGGCATGAGCGGCGAGAACCGGGTGATGACCCGCGAAGCGCTGGACATCATCCTGAAGCTGTGGAGCTCGGAAGAAGCCTTTGAGTACGTCGGTAAATACTGGACGGTGAACCGCCCGGGCGTGATGTTCGACACGCTGAAATTCCATCTCAAACCCCTGCAGCAGCCGCATCCGCCGATCGGCGTGGCCGGTCTGTCGCCCAAGTCAGACACGCTGGAAATGGCGGGCGAACTGGGCTTCATGCCGCTCAGCCTGAATCTCTCCCGCGAATACCTGCGCGACCACTGGGCGTCCTACGTGCGCGGCGCGGAGCGGGCAGGGCGGGTGGCGGACCGCGCCGCCTGGCGCGTGGTGCGCGAGGTCTACATCGCCGAAACCGACGCCGAGGCGCGCAAGCTAGCGCTGAACGGCATGATGGGGCGGGCCTACCGCGAATACCTGCTGCCGCTGTTTTCCAAGTTCCGCCTGCTGTCGGTGTTCAAGCACGACCAGTCGGTGCCAGACAGTGACGTCACGCCGGAATACCTGGTCGATCACAACTGGCTGGTGGGTTCGCCGCGCACGGTGTCCCAGAAGCTGGGTGAGATGTATCACGACGCCGGGGGCTTCGGCTCGATGCTGGTCATCAACTTCGACTTCAAGGACGAGTACAGCGCCTGGTCGGCGTCGCAGCAAGCGCTAATGGAAGAGGTCTTGCCGCAGTTCAACCGCAAGGCCGCGGCCTAGGCGCGCTGCCCTGCAGGTGGCGAGCGCCTAGCTTGCCACCGGCAGGCGACCGGCCAAGACGGTGGCGCCGGCGGGGCCCGCGCGCTCCGTATGCAGGATGCCGGCGGCCAGCCGGAAGTCGGCGCCGGCCGGCATTGGGTGTTCAGCGCCGCTGTGGCTCAAGGTAAAGCTGCCGCGGATAACGAAGCCCCGGGCGGTGAAATCGTGGCGATGCTCGGGGTTGAAATGCCCGGGCACCCACTCAGCCACATAGGGTTCGACCCCGTGGTGGGCTAGTTCGGCGCGAAATTCTGCTTCAGTCACGGCGGCGTGGCTCCCTCGGATGGCTTACTCGGGTGGCATGCTCCGCTTGCTCAACACCCGGCCCAGCGCCAGATCGATCGCGCGTTCCACCCGCGAATGGATGATCGCCATTTCGGACGGCTCCGTGAAGTAGGCCATATCCACATCGTGCCGGATGTATTTGGCCGGCAGTTCGTTCAAGGCGACGCAGGCCACGTCGACGAAGCTGTCTTCGTCGAGGTTGATGGCCCGCGCCCGCAACGCCTCAAGCACGAGGTGCTCGAAGTAGTTATGCAGCTGTTCCAGCGGCGACGAAGAGTACTCGGTGTGTTTGGAAATCAGTGCCATCGTGGTGAACCTCGCGCGGGGGAGTCAGTCATCCGGAGGCGGCATGCCCCGCGAGCGTAGCGGCGAGGCAACTTGAAAGTTGACCCTACAGGCCGGCCTTATCGCGTTGCAAGCGCGGGCGGGCTACAGCGAGAATGCGGTGCCGGATGCGCGCGGGAGCGCCTGCCGGCAGCCCGGATCGGTCTCTGATTACAGCGAGGTTTGTTTCCCATGCCCTATCGGATTTCAGTCGACACCGGCGGTACCTTTACCGACGTCGTGGTCACAGACAGCGCCGGTGGTTTCACCATCGGCAAGGCCCTGACCGACCGCCAGCGGGCGTTCGCCAGTATTGAAGCGGGACTCGCGGTCGCCGCCGAACATCTCGGCACCACCGCGGCGGCGCTGCTGGCGGACACCTCGGTGTTTCTCTATGGCACAACCCGCGCCACCAATGGCATCGTCGAGCGGAAAATTGCCCGCACCGCGTTCCTGACCACCGATGGCTTCCCGGACATCCTGCTGTTAAAGGAAGGCGGCAAGGCCGAGCCGCACAACCTGCGGATGGAATATCCCGATCCCTACATCCCGCGCCGTTACACCTTTGAGGTGCGCGAGCGCATGAACGCCGAGGGCGCGGTCGAAACGCCGCTGGACGAAGCGGCCCTCCGTGCGCTGCTGGCCACCTTCCCCACTCGCGGCATCGAAGCCGTGTCGGTGTGTCTCCTGTGGTCGATTGCCAACGCGGCGCACGAACTGCGCGTAGGACAGCTGATTGAAGAAATGCTGCCCGGGATTCCATACACGCTGTCGCATCAAATCAACCCGATTTTGCGCGAATACCGCCGGGCCTCTTCGACCGCGATTGATGCCTCGCTGAAGCCGCTGATGCAGAAATACCTGTCGGATCTGGAAGCCGACCTGCGCGGCGCTGGCTATCAGAACGACATTCTGGTCAGCACCTCCTTTGGCGGCGTGATGCACCTGACGGATGTGGTGCAGCGGCCCATTTATCTCGTTAAGTCGGGCCCGGCGATGGCGCCGATCGCCGGCCTGTCCTACGTCGAAGCAGAAAACCTGCCGAAGGACGTCATCGTCTGCGACGCCGGCGGCACCACCTTCGACGTCTCGCTGGTCCGCGACGGTGCGGTCGAGTTCTCGCGCGACACCTGGCTCGGGCCGCAGTGGACCGGCGACAACCTCGGCATGGCCTCGGTCGCCGTGCATTCGATCGGCGCCGGCGGCGGCTCGATTGCGTGGGTGGACTCGGGCGGCCTGTTACGCGTGGGCCCGCAGTCGGCCGGCTCCGAGCCGGGCCCGGCCTGCTACGGGCGCGGTGGCCAGCGGCCGACCGTGACCGACGCTGCCGTGGTGCTCGGTCACTTTGACCCCAACCACTTCCTCGGCGGGCGCATGACGCTCGACGAACCCGCAGCGCGCAAGGCGGTCACCCAGATTGCGGAAGCGCTGGGCCAGACGGTGGAACGCGCGGCCTGGGCAATCATCGCGGTGGCCAACGAGAACATGATTGAGGCCATCAAGGAGCTGACCATCAACGAAGGCATCGACCCGGCGGAGTCGGTGCTGATCGGCGGCGGCGGCGCGGGCGGTCTCAACATCGTGCCGATTGCGCAGGAGCTGGGTTGTCGCACGGTGCTCTGCCCGCGCACGGCGGGCGCGCTGTCGGCCTCCGGCATGCAGTACTCGGACATCATCACCGAGGCGGGCGCGAGCAAGCTGACGGCCTCCGACGGCTTCGATTTCGCCGGCGTCAACGCGGCGCTGGCGAGCATTGATGCGCGGCTCAACGAATTCGCCGCGCGGCTTGCCCAGCGCGGCATTACCGATGTGGAGACCCGCTATTTTGTGGAGGCCCGCTATCGCTTCCAGGTGTGGGAACTCGACGTCGCCGTGCCCAGCGGGCATTTCAGCAACCAGGCCGAAGTCGACGCGCTGGTCAGCGAGTTCCATCGCGTCCACGAGCGCGTGTTCGCGGTGCACGATATGGGCAACGCGGTGGAGTTCCTCAACTGGCGCGGCCGGCTGATTGCCAAGGTTCGTCAGCAAACGCTGGAGCCGGGCAAGGAAGCTTCGCTTGAAGATCTGAAGCCCGACCGGATCCGGCCGGCCTATTTCGGCAACGGCTGGGTAGATACCTCGATCTATCTGGGCGAGCGCCTGCCGGCCGGCACTGAAATCAGCGGCCCGGCGGTGATTGAAGAGGCAACGTCCACGCTGGTGGTGTACCCCGGCGCGGTGGCAACAGTGAGTGCGGGCGGGCGTTACATCGTGACGCCGCCGGCGGAGGCTTAGTCATGAACGAACACGCAAAAAATCCTGTGCTGCGGGACATTGACCCCATCCTGATGGCGGTGCTCGCTAACCGCCTCAACGCCATCGTGCGCGAGATGTCGAACACGCTGCTGAAAACCGCGCGCTCCGCGGTGCTGGCGGTGGTGCGCGATTTCTCCTGCTCGATCGTGACCGGCGACAATCGCCTGCTGTGTCCGGGCGAGGGCCTGCCGGTGCATATCTTCGGGTCGAGCCTGCAGTCGCAGTCGATGTGCGATCTGCACAAGGACCTCGCGCCCGGCGACGCCTTCCTGCACAACGATCCTTACCTCGGTAACACCCACGCCGCTGACCACATGGTGATGGCGCCGGTGTTCGTCGACGGCGTGCATCTGTTCACGACCTGCGCGAAGGCGCACCAGGCGGACTGCGGCAACTCCATTCCATCCACTTATCACGCCTATGCGCGCGATATTTACGAAGAAGGCGCGCTTATTTTTCCCTGCGTGCGGATCCAGAAAGACTACAAGGACGTCGACGACATCATCCGCATGTGCAAGCGGCGCATTCGCGTGCCGGAGCAGTGGTACGGCGACTATCTGGCGGAGATTGGCGCGGCACGCATTGGCGAGCGGCGGCTGGTAGAACTTGCCCGTCGTTACGGCGTGGAGACCATCAAGGCCTTCATCGAGGAGTGGTTCAGCTACTCCGAGCGGCGCATGGTCGATGCGATCAAGAAAATGCCGGCGGGCAAGCTGTCGAACACCACCACCTACGATCCGCTGCCGCCGGTGCTGCCGAACGGTTTGCCGATACGCGTGGACGTGGCGGTGGACTCCGAAGCCGGCTACATCGACGTCGACCTCACGCACAATCCGGACAACATGGACTTCGGCCTCAACGAGTCCTTGGCCTGCGCCACCTCCAACGCGATGTGCGGCGTGTTCAACTGTATGGATCCGGACGTGCCGCACAACGCCGGCAGCTTCTCGCGGGTGCGCGTGCATCTGCGCGAAGGCTGCATCACCGGCATTCCGAAATTCCCGCACAGCTGCTCGATGGCGACGACCAACATCGGCGACCGCATTGTGAACGTCACACAGTCGGCCTTTGCGGCGATTGGTGACGGGCACGGCATGGCCGAGGGCGCGATTGGCATGGGTGCAGGCGCGGCGGTGATTTCCGGCAATGACTGGCGGCGCAACGGGCCGTTCATCAATCAGGAATGGCTGATCACCAACGGCGGCCCGGCGACGCCGGAAACCGACGGCTGGCTGAACTACGGGCTGCCGGTGGCGGCGGGGCTGATGTATCGCGGTAGCGTGGAAGTCGACGAGTCGAAGTATCCGATTCTGGTGAAGCACCTGCGGGTGATTCCGGGCGGTGGCGGCGCAGGCCGGATGCGCGGCGCGCCGGGTTCGGAAATCGTCTACGGGCCGCGCCACGATCCCATGACCATCGTGGTGTCCTGCGACGGCCAGGTGCATCCGCCGCAGGGCGTGCGCGGCGGTCAGGCTGGGCCGGCGGCAGCGACCTTCAAGGTTGCGGTCGATGGCAGCGAAACCAAACTGCCCGGGGTGGTCGAGTGCCGCCTTGAACCCGGCGAGTGGATTCGCGGCGTGGATTGCGGCGGCGGCGGCTACGGCAATCCGCTGGAGCGCGATCCGGCGCGCGTGCTGCGGGATGTCATGGAGCGCTGGGAAACGCCCGCGCGCGCCTTCGAGGTCTACGGCGTGGTGCTGACCGGCGAAATTGCCAACGACAGCTTGCAGGTGGATCAGGACGCCACCCGCGCGCGGCGGCAGGCGCTGGGCGCGTAGGCTGACGTCTGGTCGCGATACCGGCGAGCCTTGCCGGTGTCGCGGCCCGACTGCCGACCGATTATGGCGCGCGACGGCGTGCCGCTTTTTTCTTTCTTCCATTCGCTCACTCCTCTTCGTCGCGGCGTTCAATGGCGCCGTTTTCGCCTGTTCCGCACCCCGCCCAGCAATCGCAGCGCAGCACATATTTCTTTAAAAATTAGGCTATTACGGGCGCAGGGCCTTCGTTATAGTTCAAAAAAACGCGTTCACCGTGGCGATTTGGGGAGGGTTCCGTGAAGTTCACTTTCTTTCATCTCATGGCCTGGCCGCATCTGCCGGACGATTTTCGCGAGCAGCACCATTCGGTGTGGGTCGATGTGCCGAACAGTCTCTACGACCCCGCACGAGGGCACGACGTCTACCACAACTATCTCGACCAGCTGGAATACGCCGAGCAATGTGGCTTCGACGCCCTGGGCGTGAACGAGCACCATGCCAACGCCTACGGGCTCATGCCCTCGCCCAATCTGATGGCCGCCACCTTGACGCGCCGAACCTCGCGCGCGGCAATCATGGTGCTGGGCAACTCGATCGCGCTGTACAACCCGGCGGTGCGGGTGGCCGAAGAGTTCGCGATGTTGGACGTGATGTCCGGCGGACGCTTCATCGGCGGCTTTCCGGTCGGCACCTCGATGGACACCAACTACGCCTACGGCACGGTGCCCACCGAAACCCGCGAACGCTACGCCGAAGCGCATGAACTCATCATCCGCGCCTGGACCGAGCGCGAACCTTTCGCTTTCAACGGGCGCTACAACAAGCTGCGCTACGTGAACATCTGGCCGCGTCCCCTGCAGCAGCCGTATCCGGCGATTCACATCCCTGGCGGTGGCTCGATCGAAACCTACGATTTCTGCATTGAAAACACCTATTCCTACAGCTACCTCAGCTACTCCGGCTATCTGCGCGGGCGCGACCTCATGCGCGGCTACTGGGATCAGGTGGCGAGCCGTGCGGTGGATGAATCACCCTATCGGGCGGGCTTCGCGCAGGTTATCTGCGTGGGCGAAACCGATGCCGAAGCCGAGAAGCTCTACAAGCAGCACATCGACTATTTCTACAACCGTTGCCTGCATGTGTATCCGGGCTTTGGTGAGGCGCCGGGCTATCGGACGATCAAGACGCTGAAGCGCGGCGCCATTCCGCAATTAACGCCGAAAGGGGTGAAAACGCTGAGCCAGTTGTCGTGGAAAGAACTGCTCGACCAGCGCTACGTCATTTGCGGCAGTCCGGAAACCGTCCGCCAGCAGTGCGAGGAGATGATTCAGGAACTCCGCTTCGGCAACCTGTTCTGCCTGATGGCGCTGGGCAATATGCCCGACGACAAGGTGCGCCATTCCACCCGTTTGTTCGGTGAAAAAGTGATGCCCAAACTGCGTCACCTGTGGCCCGACTACGCCGAGGACAACCGCTTCTGGTGCCGGCCAATCGCCAACCGCCGCCACCCGGACAGCGAACTGCGAGGCGTGGCCTGATGAAGTCGTATCTCCTCGAGACCGCCGCCGGCCGCACGCAAATCCGGGTGCAGGAAGCGGGCAGCGGCACACCGCTCTTGTACCTGCATTCGGCCGGTGGGCTGGCGGAAAGCGATCCCTTCGTTGCCGCGCTGGGCCAGCACTTTCATGTCTATGCACCCTCATTACCCGGCTATCTGGACTCTGAAGGCGCGGACAATTTGCGCACGATGCTGGACTTCACCCTGTGGGGCTTCGATGTGATGGACGCCTTGGGCATCGAGCAGCCGGTGGTGGTCGGACATTCGATGGGCGGGATGATTGCGGCCGAGATGGCCGCGCTAAACCCGCGCGCCTTCAAGGGACTGGGGCTTATCTCTGCCGCCGGGCTGTGGCTGGACGATTACCCCATGCCGGACATATTCGCCAAGCTGCCGTTTGAACTGCCGGAGCTGTTGTTCAGCGACCCGGTGCTGGGCACGCAAATCATCAGCGAAGGCTACGATTTTGGCAGCAATCAGGATGAACTGGTCAGCTTCATGACGCGCTTTCAGGACGAGAGCTTCCTGCAGGATTTTCTGATCAAGAACGCGCGTCGTCTGGGCACGGCAGGCAAGATCCTGTTTCCCATTCCGGAACGCGGCTTGTCGGAACGGCTATACCGCGCCACCTTGCCGACTGTCATTGTGTGGGGCGATGCCGACAAGCTGATGCCCATGCCCTATGCCGCGGCCTTTCAGCGGCTGCTGCCGCACGCCGCGCTGGTGACGATTCCCGGCGCGGCGCATATGGCGCCCTACGAACAGACGGGCGCCGTGCTGGACGCCTTGCAGCGCTTTCATTAGCGCCCGCTGGCCGTCAGTGCACCACCGTTACCGGGCAGGGCGCATGGTGCAGGACTTGCGAACACACGCTGCCCAGAAGCAGCGCCGAGAACGCGGAACGTCCGCGCGAGCCAATCACGATCTGGTCAATGTCGTGTTGTTTCGCATAGTCGCAAATCATCTCCGCTGGTTGGCCCCAGACAATTTTGTCTTCGACCTGCTTGACCGCGCCCAGCGCTTTTTTAGCCTCGGTAAATGCGGGGTCTTTGGCCGGATCGTTCATTTGCTGTTCGATGGCCGACAGGTACTCATAGTCGGTCAAGGGCGGGATCTCCGAGAGCACGCTCAACTGGTAGAGGTCGGGGCTGTGAACCCGCAGCAGGACGACCGAGCCACCGGCTAGGCGGGCCAGATCACCCGCATGCGCTACGGCCCGTTGGGCGCCGGGCGAGCCATCGATCGGAACCAGCAATTTGCGTGGCGGAAAGCTCATCGGGAACTCCAAAGTCTGAACAGGGTCGCTCAGTCTCGCGGCTTGGACCAAGGCCCGCGCCACGCCAGATCAAGCGCCGGGTAACTTGGACATGATCGCGATCAGCCCGAACGCTTTTCCCTCTACTTTTGGGGCTGGTAGTGCGGGTAGCCTATGGTGAGGCTTGCCCGTCGGGTGGCCTCCGCGCGCCCGCAATGGCCCGAGTCGGTTTGACGGGCGTCAGTCAAAAGGACAACAGGATGTCGCTAGCCAAAACGGTGCCTCTGGAACCCCTCCTTTCGAACGGCAGCCCGCGTCTGTTGGCCGCACCGCGAGCGCTGCCCGGCGGTATGTTTACCGCTGAACTCAGCGGGACCCTGCTAGCCGTGACGCCGCCGTTGTCCAGGATGCTGGGACAAGACCCATCGGCCCTGTGCGGAACGCCCATCCAGCGCCTGCTCACGGCGGATGACGGCGCGCGCCTTGGGGCCTTGATCGACGACATCGCCGCCGGCCATGACCGAGGTCTGCACCTTGACGTGCACTTCGCCACCGGCGCAGGCCTTTCACTACCGGCGTGGGTCTATCTAAGCCTGCTGCTGCGGCCCGGAGAGCAGCCGCTGCTGCAAGGCCTGGTGATCGACCAGAGCGTTCGGGTTCAGCAGGAGAACGAGGACGCCGCGCTGCGCGAGCAGATGACGCGGGTCGGCAGCCTGATCGCGCTGGGCGAGATGGCGTCTTCGATCGCGCATGAGGTCAATCAGCCTTTGACCGCCATCACCGCGCTGGCCCAGACCTGCACGGTGCTGCTGAAGTCGGGCAGGGAACTGGATCGCGCCCGCTTGCTATCGCTGGTCGCCAGCGTGGTGGACGAGGCGGTCAGGGCCGCGCAGGTGGCTAAACGAATCCGGAGTTTTGTGACCCTGCATACCCTGGCACGCGAACAGATCACGGTCAGTCAACTGGTCAGCGGCATGCTGAATTTGGCGACCTACGAACTGCGCATCGCCAGCGTGCAGGTGACCACCGCAATTCCTGAAGACTTGCCGCCGGTCAGCGTGGATTTGATCCATCTCCAGCAGGTCATGCTCAATTTGCTGCGGAATGCCGTCGAGGCGATGGCGACGCTGCCTGCCGAGCAGCGCGTGCTGACCATTTTCGCGCATCAGTCAGGCGCCACCGTCTGCGTAAGCTTTGACGACCGCGGCGCGGGCGTGCCGGTGGCGGAGCAGGCCCGATTGTTCGAGCCGTTCCACACCACCAAGCCGCAGGGCACGGGCCTTGGGCTGTCGACCAGTTTGCGGATCGTGCAGGCCCACGGGGGTACGCTCGACTATGAAACCAACCGCGACGGTGGCGCCCGGTTTGTTCTCAGCTTGCCTGTCGCGGTGGCCGACGCCGCCTTCTCTCCCACTGGCTAAGAGGTCGAGCAGCATGCAGGTGCGCGAGCACGCAAGACGTAAAACGGATCAGGACGATGCCACGCTGGTCGAGAACCAGACGGTATTTATCGTGGATGACGATGCCGCCGTAGGAGAGGCCATTTCCATATTGCTGGGCTCGGTCGACCTTCGTACCGAGACGTATGACTCCGGCGCGGCGTTTCTGGATGGCTACAGCCCGGATCGCAGCGGCTGTCTGGTGCTGGACGTGCGGATGCGCGGTCTGGGTGGGCTTGAACTGCAGCAGGTGTTAAACCAGCTCAATTACGACATCCCCATTATCTTCATCACCGGGCATGGCGATGTGTCCTTGGCGGTGCAGGCGATGCGCGCCGGCGCCTTCGACTTCGTAGAAAAGCCGTTTCGCGACCAGTATCTGCTGGAGCGCGTGAATCAGGCGCTGCAGCTTGATCTCGACCGGCGGCGCGGACGGGTGGAGCGCGCGGTGATCCAGAGCCAGCTGGCGCGCCTGACGCCGCGTGAACGTGAAGTGATGGAGCGCATCGTGCAGGGTCAACCCAACAAGGTGGTGGCCATTGAACTCGGGTTGAGTGAACGCACCGTGGAAATCCACCGGGCCAAGGTGATGGCCAAGGCCGGCGCGCGTTCGCTGGCCGAATTAATCGGCATGCTGGCCCGCTGCGAGCGTCCGTGAACGCTTATCCGCTAGGTATTTCCCCGTAGGGGCTTGCCGCAATCGCCTAGGTTTAAGTCCCAATATCCCGCCCTGCCGGCATTGCCTAGATTGAACCCCACAATCGACGCACAACAGGAGGGGATAGAAATGGACGGAAACATCGTTACTTTTGCGCCAACCAGTTCCACTTGCGGCACCTGCCGCTGGTCGAAATTCTGCGTGGCACGCCATGCTGAAACCGAACCACGCAGCGGTGCGCCCAAGGGGCCTCTTTGCGGCGCGCCGCTTCGACGCGGCACGCACTTGTTTCGCCAGGGCGATGAACTCAAATCGCTCTACGTGGTGCGCGCCGGATCGGTGAAGTGCTACACCGACAGCGAAGATGGCTGCGAGCAGACCATCGCCTTTCAGTTTCCCGGCGACCTGCTGGGTTTCGACGGCATGGGCGGCGGCGCCTATCAAAGCTCGGTGGTGGCGCTGGAAACGACGGCCGTCTGTGCCTTGCCTCTGCCGCGTGGCGCACAGGCGCTGGTTGAATCTGCGCAGGTTTCGGCCGACTTGATGCGCGCCGTATCCTCACAGCTGATCGACCGTCAGAACCACGCCCTGCTGCTGGGCCAGAAATCAGCCCAGGCCAGAATGTCGACCTTCCTGCTCTCGCTGTCGGCGCGCTTTGGCGCGCGCGGCTGCTCGCGCACGGAGTTCAATCTCAGCATGTCGCGGCAGGAAATCGCGAACTATCTGGCGGTGGCGGTCGAAACCATTAGCCGCTTGTTCAGCGACCTGCAGCGGCGCGGCGTGCTGGCGGTAGACCGCCGCTTCGTGCGGATCCTGTCCTTGCCCAGGCTGGAACTGATGGCGCACGAAGGCAAGGGCGCGAGTGCGGCACATGCCTGAGCAAGCCCCACCAGCCGCCTTGCGGCCGGGATTGGCGTCGCTTGAAGTCGAGGACATTGAGGGCTTTGAGTCGCTGTCTTTGAGCGCGCCTTCCGACATCTGGACCTCGGCCGAAATCGCACTGCCCGAGGGCGGTGTCGACCTCGACGAAATCGAAGCGAAACTGCTGCGCGCGGCCTGCAACTGCCGGTGGTCAGAAACGGCACCTACCTGGTGATGGAAGGGCCGCAGTTCTCCACCCTGGCTGAATCCCGGCTTTACCGTCAATGGGGTTGTGACGTGATCGGCATGACCAATATGCCCGA
>JAURHQ010000098.1 GCA_030833185.1 Gammaproteobacteria bacterium
CGGGTGCAGCCGGCCGGCACGCGCGCCCGCCGCTGCTGCGCCCCCGCCTGCGCGATGCCGCCAGCTGGTGCGCGTGCGCGCCCCGTCGCGCGCTCGCCGTGCGATTAGCGCGCGTCGATGCGCGTGGCGCTGGCGCCGGTCACGCCCAGATTGCCGATGAAGTGGGTGGTGCGGGGCATGGGCATGGTGGTCAGCGAGGTGCGCGAACGCAGTCGCATCACGCGCTCTTCCAGACCTTCGCGCTGCGTGTGGTAGATGAGGGAGATTTCGGTCTCGGGGTCATCCGTTTCGCTGTGCTCGTCGCGCCAGGCCGGCACCCAGAACACGGCGTTTTCGGTATACAGCGCAAGCCACGCGGCCCAGTCGCGGCGGTCGAGCAAAAAGCCTTCGCGCACGAGCAGCTCGTTGGCAATCGCGCTGGCGTCCGGGGTGTTCATGGGGTGTCCTCGCGGCTCATCAGGCGCAGCCACTCGCGGTGGCCGGCATGGAAACAGGTTTCGTCGCCGTATTCGCGATTGCCGTAGGTCCAGTGGGGCGAACCGAGACCCAGCTCGTCGCCGCAATAGCGGCGCTCACCCGCCGGCGCCAGACCGCGCGCATAGCCCTGGCTGGCCATGCGGCCGGCGGCGGCGGGATAGCCGTCCTGACAGAAGGCGTACATGAGGTTGTCGTCGGACGTGGCAAGCCCGCTGTGGTTGAAAAACTCCTCGTACTGGCGAATGCGAAACGCGCGCGCTGCCGGCGCTTCGCCTATCGGCGCCAGACAGTGCGAGTGCATGCGCGTTTTGTTCACTGCCAGCGGTTGCCAGTAGCGCAGTTGCAGGGACTGGATGTCCACGATCTGCAGATTGGGAAAGATGGTCAGATTGCGCTGGCGGAGCATCCACTTCACGCGCTCCATGCCGTAACGCTCGCGCAGCGCGGCCAGCCGTTGGGTATCCCGCGGCAGCGGGCGGCGGTCGGGACCTTGACCGCCCAGGCCGACCGACCAGGTCACGGCGTGGCCGTAGGGAAAGCTGAAGCTGGCCGCAGCTTCCGGGTCCGGGTCGGCAAGATCGGTGGCCATATCCGGCGGCACTTCGGCCGGCGGACGCTGGCGCAGGATCTGCACGAAGGACGCGTGCGTGGGGAAGAAATGGTAGTAGGCGAGCCCGTTCTCGAACTGGAACTTCCAGTTGCCATCGAAGGTATAGCTGACGTTGCCCGGCACGTACTCGAGTCCCTCGGGCGCCTGGTCGGCGACCAGATCCAGAAAAATCCGCGCATCGCCCAAATGCTCGGTCAGTGTTGGGACCTGCGCCGAGAGACTGGCGAAAATAAAACCGCGGTAGCTTTCCACTTTCGCGACCGGGACCAGATCGTGGTTGTCGGCCAGAAATGCTGCCGGGTATTGCGCCGATTCCTTGCCAGTCACGCTCACGCAGCGGCCCGCGCTGTCGTAAGTCCAGCCGTGATAGCGGCACACGTGCACGCGCTGGTGGCCTTTCTTCAGCGGGCAGAGCAGCGTGCCCCGGTGCCGGCAGCTGTTGAGCAGGCCGTGCAGCTGGCCGTTGGCATCGCGACTGATGATGACCGGCACCCGGCCTATTTGGGTCGTGACGTAGTCGTGCGGTTTCGCGACCTCGCTTTCCAGCCCCACGTAGACCCAGGTGGACTCGAAAATCCGGGCCATTTCCAGCTCGAAAAGCGCGGGATTGAGAAACGCCTCGTGATGCACGCCGAAGATGCCATCGGCCGGGCGGTCGTCGATGAGCGTGGCGGGCTTGGGGGCAAGGTCAGCGGGGCTGTTCATGCGCAAATCCTGTGGCGGAGCGGCTCTAGTTTATGCCGGGGAGCGCGGTCGCGGCGGCGGGCGGAAAAATTTTCCTAAACCTTTTTAAACGCGGTCGTCTTCCTGTTCTGTGGGGCTTTCAGGTGCGCAGGCAGCGCGTGCCTGCGACCCCCGTGGCCCGAGAGCCGTAACGACACGCCGATGCCGGGAGTAGACGAACCACCATGAGATTATTCAAATCTATTTTCTTCAAAGCGAACGAGCGGGTAGTGGCGGCGCCCTACGGCGAGCCGCCGCGCCCACGGTCGCGGCCAGCGCCGGACAACGTGGTGGACTTCCTGCCCCACATCAACCCGCATTTCGCGGCCTCCGGCGTGTCTGCTGCGCCAGACAGCGCGCAGGCCGACACGACCCCGGGCCGCGCGTCGACGGGCCGCGCCGGCTTGCTCGATGCGCCGCAGTTGCTGCAGTTTTTCAAAGACGACCATCTGGCCCAGGGCACGCATGACGGCGCGACCTATCGCAGCCGCGAGGCGCTGGAGCAGGGGCGGCACGGCCTGATCGCAGGCTTTCAGAAGCTGCTGGAAAGCCTGGTTGAGCGACGCATCGCAGAACACTTTCGACTGCAGGACAGTCTGCTCGAAACCGAAGGCCTCGACCGTGGCGTGGAGCGACGGCTGCAGCTGGCCTGCGAACGGGTAGAGCGCGAAATCGGCGTCTTGCGCAGCGAAATTCTGGCGGCGGCCGACGGCAAAGGGTGGGTGCTGGAGGCGCTCAATCAGTATCAGATTGGTTTTCTCCGCGGGGTGAAGACGGCGGTCGAGTTCCAGCTCATGGCCAGTGTGGCTGAAGAAGCCCTGTAGATGTTCCTGCACTACTGCGCCCTGCTGGTGGGCGAAGATCTGGGACGGCTGCCGCGTCTGCATTCGTCAACGCGGGCGCGCATCACGGCGTTCGGGCTTGCCATGCACATTCCGGTAGCCCTGTGGGCGCTGACCAGCCATGCGGTGGCGACGGAGGTGTTCGCACTGGCCCCGTGGTCGGCGCTGTGGGTCAGCCTCTTCTGCGCCGGTCTGGTGTATGTGCTGGAGCGTCTGATCCTCGCCGTGCCGCGCAGCCTCAGCGTCGCGCTCCTGCGGGTGACGCTCGCGCTGCTGGTGGCGCTGCTGGCGGCGTCGACTTTTGATCTGGTGCTGTTCAAAAAAGAAATTGCGCAGTCGCTGCAAGACGGCATCGAAACGCGGCTGGCGATTGAGATGCGCCAGCAGCGCGAGCAGGTCACGGCGCATGTGGCGCGCGTGAGAGACGAATGGCAGCGTACGCAGGCCGCGGCGAACTGCGAGGCGAATGGGCGTTGCGGCAGCGGCAAGGCCAGCCTGGGCCCGATCTATCGCGAGCTCTCGCGTCAGGCTGAGTTGCTGCGCGAGGATTATCTGCAGGCGACGCAAGCGCTGGCGCAACTCGAGACCTCGCAGGCCACGGCGCTGCAGGCGGCGGTGGCGCGCGCGCAGGAAGAGGCCGGCCTGCTGGCCCGGATGGAGGCGCTGGTCAGCTACCTGCAGGACAAGCCGCACGCGCGGGCGTTCTGGGCGGTGTTGTTCGCGCTGGTGCTGGCGCTGGAGCTGGTGGTGATGCTGACCAAGGCCGCGTTTCACGAAGAAACGGTCGACGACCAGATTCTGCGGATCAGGGAAGACGCCAGCCGGCTACAGGCACAGCGCTACCTGAAGACCCTGATTAATCCGGCAGAGCGCGTGCGCGCCTTGCTGGATAAGGAGCAGTCGCTGCCTTAGCGCGTGAGGGTCAGCCTTAGGCCGTACCGAGTTCGGCGATGAAGGTCGCCGAGTCCATCACGCGGCCGAAATAGGGCAGCAGCACCTCCAGCGTCGCCTCGCTGTAGGCGCCCAGCATGCGGTCGGTGCAGTCGGACAACACCACCACGCCGTACTCGTGCTCGTTGGCGCTGCGCGCCGTCATTTCAATGCCGAAGTTGGTGGCAAGGCCGGCCAGCACGATGACGTTGCGGTTGAGGTTACGCAGCAAGGTCTGAAACTCGCTGCAGGTGAAGGGATCAACCTTGGCGTTATCGATTTCAAACTCCGGACGGCCGGGTTCCGGCTTTAGTTCCTCCAGCGTCGCGGCGCCCCAACTGCCGCGCACGGCCATGTTTTCTTCGGGCAGGCGCAATACGCGACCGGAGCCGCGCACGTAGCCGCCGCGGCGGATCGCGAGCTCCGGATGGCCGGGGCGAAAGGTTTCGTTGTGGTAGATGATCGGCACGCCCTGCGCGCGGCAGGCGGCGATTACCGAGGCAATACGGTCTTTGGTATCCGGGAAGGGCAGCGTATCGCGGGTGAAGCTATAACCCCGGCCATCCGGATGCCAGAAGTCGTTTTGCAAGTGGGTAATGACGAGCACAAGGTCGTGCACCGGCACGGGCGGAAAGTCGGTCGACATGGGGCTATTCCTGCAAAGGCACCAGCCCGCAGTCTAGTCGGCGCCCCGCGAGCGGTCAGCAGGACGGTGCGTTGTGCTTCGGGGGATGTTCCAACGCAAGCACCGAGCGCAGTCGTGAATTGGCCGTGGGAGCGGCAACGCCGCGACACCATCCCCAAAGCTCGCGATCGCCTCAGTCGGGGCAGCAAGCCCCGCCCACGACACCCGTGGGAGCGGCAACGCCGCGACGCCGGCCCCGAAGCCCGCGACCGCCTCAGTCGGGGCAGCAAGCCCCGCCCACGACACCCGTGGGAGCGGCAACGCCGCGACTCAGGGCTTCGGTCTGCGCGACCGTCCCCTAGGCGCCTGCCAGTTGCGCGCGAATCGCTGTCTCCTCGGCACTGCAGTCGCCGAAGTGCGCCTCGACCCAATCCGCATGGTGAAAGCTCTGCAGGTAGCGCTCGCCGGAGTCGCATAGCAGCGACACCAGCGACCCCGCCTCGCCACGCGCGGCCATTTCATTCGCTAGCAGCAGCAGGCCGACCAGATTGGTGCCGGTAGACGGCCCGACGCGCCGCCCCAGCAGCGCGGACAGTACACGCATGGCGGCGATGGATTGACGGTCGCTGACCGTCTCTAACCGGTCCACCAGGCTGGGGATGAAACTTGCCTCCACGCGGGGTCGGCCGATGCCTTCAATGCGCGAACCCGGCGCGGTGCGCGCGGCGTTGCCGTCGCGGTAGTAGTCGGCAAACACCGAGCCCTCCGGATCCGGCACCAGCACCTCGGTGTGATGTCGTCGATAGCGGATGTAGCGCCCCAGCGTGGCGCTGGTGCCGCCGGTACCCGCGCCCACCACCACCCAGCGCGGCACGGGATGCCGCTCGCGCGCCATCTGCAGGAACAGGCTCTCGGCGATATTGTTATTGCCACGCCAGTCGGTGGCACGTTCGGCGTACAAAAACTGGTCCATGAAATGCCCGCCGGTGCGCGCGGCCTCGGCCTGCGCGGCCTCATGAATGGCGGCCGCAGAATCCACGAGCAGGCAGCGCCCGCCGTAGAACGTGATCTGCGCAATTTTTTCCGGCGAGGTCGACTTCGCCATCACCGCCACAAACGGCAGCCCCAGCAGGCGCGCGAAGTAGGCTTCGCTGACGGCGGTCGAACCACTGCTGGCTTCGATGACGGTCGAGTCCTCGTGCAGCCAACCGTTGCATAGCGCGTACAGAAACAGCGAGCGTGCCAGCCGGTGCTTCAGGCTGCCGGTGGGGTGGGTGGATTCATCTTTCAGATAAAGGTCTATCCCCCGCTGCGCAAATCCCGGCAGCGGCAGCGCAATGAGGTGGGTGTCGGCGCTGCGTTGATAGTCCGCCTCGATGAGCGCGATGGCGTGACTGAGCCAATGGCTCGCGGGCTTGCGCATGAACGATCTCCGAAGATGCCGGCCGGGCAGGGCGCGCGTGGGTCGGGGGCTCATTAAAGCCGATGCACGTCGGGGCGGGCTAGCACCGCTGCGCCGCTGGCGCGAGACAATCGCCGCCTCAGCGCCGCCCAACCGGATGGAATAAATCCCCGCAGCGGACGGCGCCGGGTAGCGCTGCTCAGGGCACCACGTACACGCCGACCTGATCGCCCCAGATGTCGCTGAACCACACGCGCTTGCCGGTGGCGTCCACCACAATCCGGTGCAGGAAGTGGTCCGGGCCCGAGGCTTGCGGCACCGGGATCTCGGTCAGCGCCGCGCCGGGCGAGAGCAGGTTAAGCCGATAGCCCGCTGCCATTTTGGTGGCGGCGCCGCTGGTTGGGTGAGGTAATTTGCTGGTCACCACCTTGGCAATGGTGGCGGTGGGATTGGCCTGCAGCGAGGTGGTGTATTCCAGCCAGAGATTACCGTTTTTATCCAGCGACAGGCCGCCCAGACGGCCAAATCGCGTGGGCACCGTCCAGGTGTAGATTTTGCCGGCTGCGGTCAGGTGACCAAAATAACCGGAGGCCGTCGGGTCGCCGGGCTCGCCCTCTACGCTGAACCATGCGCCGCCTTTGCCGTCGTCCACGATGCCGATGGGATAGTCGGTCACGCCGTCGTCGCCCAGCGTCCACTCCTTGATGCTGGTGACGCCCGCGCTGTTCACGGTGACCAGACACAGGCGGGAGGAGGCTAATTCGGTTCCCCACACGCCGCCGCCTTTGGCCGGCGCCACCCAGATGGGCTTGGCGGAATCGCCGCCCGAACTGCCGCCGGCGGGAATCAGGGGCGCGGCGACCGAACCCTGACGACCGGTGGCGGGGTCGACCCAGCCAAACACGCTGCCTTCCTTGCCCGCATACCACAGCAAGCCACCGGAGGCGGTCACGCCGTGCGGTCCGGCTTCGGCGCCCGGGTTATGCGAGAGGTCGGGCTGCAAGGTGAAGCCCCGGGTAGCGCGACCCAGCAGCGGGACCACTTCCGAACTCCCTTCGAGCAACACCCAGGGCGCGCCGTTGAAGATGGTCACGCCGTGCGGCTCACTGCCTTTGGCCAATTGGCGGAACGTGATCTGGGCCTGATTGCTACGGGGATTGAGCGTGATCTGTCCGACCCGCTCCTGCTTTTGCTGGATGAAGAACGCCTCCTGCGTGCCCCGGAGTTCAAGTTCGTGGGTGCTCCCCGAGCCAGCCGGGTCCACTGCCTGACCTTTGCCAACGGAGAACATGCGGATGCTGCCGGGGACTTCGGCGGCCGCGGCGGGCCCAATCTGGGCGGTAAACAGCAGCGCGCCCAGCGCGCTCGCAAGGCCAAGGCGCGGCAGCGTCGGCGCTCGTTTCAAGATCATTTGCTTCATCGAGAATCAGTTCCAGGGTTGGGAAAGTTGGGGTCAGAGCGCCGGGCATGCGGCGAGGGCAGCTCGGCACGAGTTCCGGTGGTCGGTAACCCGGCGCAACTGCTTAGCGGCGCGCGGATTTAATGGTTAATGCATCTCTCTATCTGCGTGTCGCCGGCCTTGCCGCAGGGGCTCGCGGCGCCGGGTCTACGCTGCGGCAATCCGTCCTCATCCATGAACGCGATGTGGGTGTCCCAGCGCGTCAGGCCGTGGCGGTCAAGTGCCAGACGCAACAGCCAGCCGGTGCGGGTGGCGTCGGTCTTGAAGCTGTCGAAGACGAAGTTGCCCAGGCTGTAGACGATGAGTTTGCCGCGGTAGTACTCGGCGCCCTGCGTGACGTGCGGATGACCGCCCACCACCACGTCGGCGCCGGCATCGATCATCACGCGGGCCAGCGTGCGCTGGCGCGCGGAGGGCTGTGGTTCGTATTCCCAGCCCCAATGCATGAACGGGATGACCAGATCCGCGCCAGCCGCGCGGGCCGCCTTGATGTCTGCCACCACGGCGGCATCTTCGCTCCAGGCCACGCCCGGCCAGTCCGGGCCGGCTTCAAAGCTGCGCGGTTTGAATTCGTTGTAGGCCAGCACGGCAATGCGCAGGCCGTTTCGTTCTATCCACAGCGGTGCGTGGGCGCGTCGCAAATCTGGCCCGCCGCCGACCAGCGCAAAGCCCGCTTGCTCTGCCAGTGCCATGGTGTGCAGGAATGCGACCCGGCCGTAATCGCCGGCGTGGTTGTTTGCCACCGACAGGCCTTGAAAACGTCCTTTAAGGACCGCGAGCGCGGTGGGCGTCGCCTGAAAAACCTCGAACTTGCCCGGGACGGGCGTCCCAATAGTGCCTACCGGACACTCCAGATTGCCAATCGCGTAGTCGACGCCGCGCAGCAGGCTGTCGAAGGCCTGCAGGGGGTCGCGCCCTGCGGCAATGGCGCGCCCCGGGCCGTCGTCCAGCATCAAATCGCCGGCAAAGGCGAGCGTGATGCCGGGTTCGGCGTTAACCCGGCAGCACATGCCGAGCAGCCACAGGCCTAGCAGCAGGCGTGGCAGCCTCACGGCGGCGCCTCGCACCAGTACTGCACCTCGCTGGCACCGGGCGGCTCATAAGCGCGCTGCAAGCCGGTAAAGCCGTAGGGACCCTGCGCGGCAAACTGCGCCTCGGGCCAACTGCCCTGATGCACGATGACCGGCCCGTCCGGGCCCACCGCATAGGTGTAGACGTGCAGGGCGGCGAGCGTCGACGGCGCCCGCTGCCAGACCATCCGCAGTCGCAAAAAAGACCCGACCGCCACGCTGCCTTCTGTGTAGGGATCGACCGCCGGCTTAATCGCCACGACCGCGTGCTCGCCGCCATAGTCGTAATGGCAGCGCAGTTCGGCAGCGCGTGCCTCAGGCGCGGCTACACAGAGCAGGCAGCAGCACAGCGCGATGCCGGCGCGTTGGCGGAGAAGCCAAGCGATTTGGCACTGAGGCGATTGAAAACAGCGGGAAAACACCATGACCTGTCCAGGACCCATGCCATTGTTGCGGCAACAATTGGCTCGGCAGTGTGCAGGCTCGGCGAGACAGACTCAGGCCCTTAACATCCAAAACGGATGAAAGGCCCCAGGCGGCATCCGTGAACGTAAAGTGTGGACCGTCGGGTGGCGGGTTTGCGTGGGGCGCCGAGGCGACCATTTCGGCGCGCGCCCCAATGGCAGTCTTCACATCATCGGCGATGGCGGCGCACAGCCTGGCTGCGACCGATGACCAATCGCGCTTGGCTGAGGCGCCTGGACGGGCTAACCGTTGCCCTGCGTTTCTTTCAGGTTTTTCAGTTCCTCCAGCGCCTCCGTGCCAACTGGACGGATTTCCCAGGTGCCAGCGCAGGGTTCGCCGCTGCCTTCAAGGGCAAGGGCTGCGGCAACTCCGATCAGGCCGGCGCCAGCGATGAACATCGACGCCGTGCTGGCGCCTCGCTGCTCGATCTTGAAATACGCGGTGTCGCCGGCTTTTACGCTGGCCTTGATTCGGCATTCGCCCGGACGCCCCTCATGGTCAACCACGATGCGGTGGTCGCCGGGCGTCACGTCGTAGTAGTTGAAGCCTGCGTCCGCTACGCCACCCACTTCGATGTTGTCGATTTGTACCCGCGCCATCCCGAAGGGCGAGACCACGCTGTCGCCCCGATAAAGCACCAGCCGCGCTGAACGCTCGCTGTCCTGGCGGGGTTTGGATACCGCGGCGGTATAGCTGGGGCCGGTGGCGGCGCAGGCAGCAAGGCCAAGGCTGGCGACGATCGCCATGATGTTTCTGGTAGTCATTGAGGGCTTCCGAGGCGGGACCAACATCCACGGTAGCGCCGTGATGTCGGCTCGCACCAGCAGAAAAGCCATGCCGGAAAGCGGGCGTTTGGCCTGCGTGATGCAAGCGGTGAACGGAGGCCAGAGAATCTTTCTGGAGGCCGGTTTTCCAGAGACCCCGGCGGGGAGAAAGCCGCCGATGCCGCTAGCGCCCCGCTTACGAGCGGCCGGTCGGCCGCGATTGGATTCGGCGCATGCGCCGTGCTTCCCTCCGAATGTGGGCTTACGCCGCGCGCGCTTTCGGGGAGAATGCGGCTACTAATTCCTGCTCCGAGCACCCCGTGGCCCATGCGCCTTGCGCTTGAATCCCCCGCCCAGCCGGATGTGCTGCGGCTTATCGATGCGCTTGATGCCTACCAGCGGCCGCTGTATCCGCCGGAGAGTCATCACGGCATTGACCTCGCCGCGCTGCTGGCGCCGGCGGTGATCTTTGGCGTGGCGCGCGATGACGAAGGCACGGCGCTGGGCTGCGGCGCGGTGGTGCTGGGGCCTGACTATGCGGAGATGAAGCGGATGTACGTGGTGCCCGCCGCGCGCGGACAAGGCCTTGGTCAGCAGGTGCTGCTGTGGCTGGAGGCGCGCGCGATGGCGCGGGGCGCACGCTGCTTCGCGCTGGAGACCGGCTATCTGCAAGCGGCGGCCATCGCGCTGTACTCGCGCTGCGGCTATGCGCGGTGCGCACCGTTCGGCAGCTACCTTGAGGACCCCAACAGCGTGTTCATGATGAAGCGTGTGGCGACCGCATGAGCCTGCCCCACACGGTTTGCCCCGTTTCGCATTTACCCTGCGGCCGACGCCACAGTACCGGCGCGCCGCGTTATCCGGATTGACGCCCGCTTGACCACCAAGACGCCTCCGCTTTTTACCCCGCAGTTCGTGCTGCTGCTGTTTACCACCGCCATCATCGGGATCTCCTTTTCCGCGTACTTCCTGTTGCCCAAATATCTGTCCGTGGTGCTCAACGCAGACGCTGGCACGATCGGCGGGATTAGCGCGGTGTCGCTGGTGGCCTCGGTCCTGTGTATGCCGATTGCGGGCGTGCAGATGGATCGTCGCGGCCGGCGCCTGTTTGTGATCATCGGCTGCGTGCTGTTTGCCGCTGCCTGCGCCGGTTTTTTGCTGGTGGACCGCGTGGGGCCGCTGCTATGGAGCTTGCGCGTGGTGCAGGGCGTTGGCTGGCCGCTGTTCTATCTGGCCCTATCGACGCTGGCGACGGACATCGCGCCGCGCGAGCGCATGGGGCAAGCCATCGGCATGTTTGGCGCGGTCATGATCTCCACCAACGCGCTGGGTCCGGCGCTGGCAGAGTGGGGCGCCAATCTGTTCGGCTGGTCGCTGGTGTTCTGGGCGACAGTGGTCGGCTCGCTGATTGCGGCCGCTCTGGCCTGCCTGATTCCGGAGCGGCATCGCCCGCAGTCGCATGCGGCTACCGGCACCATGGGTGACTTGCTCAAGCGGCCGGGCATGGCCCGCATCCTGACCGCCACGCTGCTGGCCGGGCTGACCTTCAGCTCGATGTTCACGTTCTACCAGCCGTGGGCGCTGGCCTGCGGCTACGATCATGTGGCGGCGTATCTCGCGGCGTTCTCGGCCTGCGCGATGGGTGTGCGGCTGACGCTGGGCGGTGTAGCCGACCGGCTGGGTCGGCTGCGGGTGGCAAAGATCATGCTGTTGCCCTACATCTTTGCGCCGCTGTCGCTGATCTGGTTGCCCGAGCTTGGCCTGATACTGACCGGCGGCCTGCTCGGCATTACCCATGGCATTTTCTTTCCGGCGCTGAACGCTGTGGCCATGGACCACGCCCCCGGCGACGCCCGCGGCAAGGCCATGGCCGCCTACAACGGCGCCTTCAATATCGGCTTCGCCAGCGGCAGCTATGCGCTGGGCTACGTAGCGCTCGCCACCAGTTTTCCCACCATCTTCGTGATTGCCGCGCTGAGCTGCGCGGCGGGCTTTGTGTTGTTGATGGGCGCGCGAGGGCTCGACGCAAGCGCGGCTTAACTGCGGCGCGGTCGCGGCGCGGAGGCGCCCAGCACCATCTCGGCAAAGGCCGCGCTGATCTCCTGCAGATGCGCGCGCCGGGTGCGGTCGGTACCCATGGCGCCGCTGGCTGGGCTGTCGATCATCAAGCACGCCAGGCCATGCACGTGCGCCCACAGGATGGCGGCGGTGGCAGGCGTGGCGGCCTCATGGTGGACGATGTGGTTGAGACGGTTGAGCTCTGCGTGGGCCAGCGCGCCCGCTTCCTGCACCTTGGGGAAACGCGCGGGGTTGCAGACGTCGGGCCTGAACATGATGCGAAATACCGCCGGCTGGCTGAGCGCGAATTGCACATAGGCCTGAGCCGAGGCCAGAAGCGCCGCGCGTACGCCTTTTGATGCCGCCAGTGCGTTGGCGGCCGCCAGTGCCCGGGCCAAGGTGTTGAAACCCTCCGTGACCAGCGCCGCGAGGATGCTCTCGCGATCTGCGAAATGATGATACGGCGCCTGGTGCGTACAACTCGCGCGGCGCGCAACCTCGCGCATGCTGAGTTGGCTCGGTCCACCTTCTTCCAGTAGCTCGCGGCTGATCTTCAGCAGGTCCGCGCGGAGGTCGCGGGTCTGGTCGATTCTCGGCCGGCCGGGCTTGCGAGTGTTCATCGCGGCAGTGTATGGCTTGACGATGTCTAATTAAATGACTAGCTTCGGATAGACGGTGTCTAATTTATTCGCCAGACCGTGAACCCCAAAGGAGCCTCTCGCCATGCCTATCGCCTATACCTGGACCCCTGTCATCGTTGTGCATGCCGCGCTCGCCTTGGGCGCGATGATGCTTGGTGCCGCGCTGTTGAAAGGGCGCAAAGGCCACCGCGCGCATCGCATCGGCGGTTGGCTTTGGGTGATCTGTATGGCAAGCGTGGCCGGCGTGTCGTTCGCCATCCATCGGCCGGCGGGCTACTCGTGGATCCACGGTTTATCGGTATTCACGCTGGTGACGCTGGTGCTGGGCGTGAGTGCGGCGCGGGCGCATCGGGTGAAGCAGCACCGGCTGACGATGATCTCGATTTATCTGGGAGCTCTGGTCATCACAGGCTTGTTTACGCTGCTGCCAAACCGCCTAATCGGGCACGCGCTGTGGTCGATTTTCGTTTGAGCGCGGCACGACGGCCCGCCAGGCACCTCAGTGTGACCTGGCGCCCTTGGCTGCTGTTGTTCTCGATATTGCCCGCCGTCTACGCCGGTGACTTGGAGGTCAGGGTGGCCGGCAGCGGTACCGCGGCGCAACTTGTCTGCGCGCTTTTCGCCAGTGAAGCGGGCTTTCCGGTCGACTCGAGCGCCGCACGCAGGGCGCGCGCGACGGCGACGCCGAATGGGCCGGTTTGCCAATTCCACGCGGTCCCGGCCGGCCAATGGGCCGTGGCGGTGGTGCAAGACGAGAACCACAACGACCGCATCGACACCAGCTTCCTCGGCGTGCCTACCGAGGCCTGGGGCGTTTCGGGCAACGTGCGACACGCCTTGCGCGCACCGCGCTTCAGCGAGGCCATGTTCACCCTGACGCCGGCCCAAACGCTGGCGCTTACGATCGAGGTCGCGAAGTAGGGGCGGGCTTGGCGCTCGCGACCGAGCTGCCTCGCGTTGGCGGGGCCCCGCCCGATGAACCCGAGCGCCGCCCGGCCTTGCTAGAATCGCCCTTGTCGACTCCCGCGCCCCGCGCAGGGGACGACGTCACGACCCTTACAAAGACTGAGAGAGTGCCAATGACTTCGCTGTTTTCCCCTCTGACTTTCAAGCGCGGACCGGCCATGAAAAACCGTTTCATGCTGGCCCCGCTGACCAATCAACAAAGCCACGAAGACGGCGTCTGCTCCGAAGACGAGTTCATCTGGCTGACCAAGCGCGCCGAAGGCGGCTTCGGCCTGACCATGACCTGCGCCGCGCACGTGCAGGCCGAAGGCAAAGGCTTCCCGGGCCAAATGGGCATTTTCTCCGACGACCACCTGCCCGGCCTCACCCGCCTCGCCAAGACCATCAAGGCCAACAACAGCATTGCAGTGGTGCAGCTGTACCACGGCGGCATGCGTTCGCCGAAAGACGTGATTGGCATGCAGCCGCTGTCTGCCTCCGACAACGCCAAGTGGGGCGCGCGCGCCATGACCACCGCGGAAGTCGAAGCCATGATCGAAGCCTTCATCCGCGCCGCCCAGCGCGCCGAACAGGCCGGTTTCGATGGTGTGGAACTGCACGGCGCCCACGGCTATATCCTGGCCCAGTTCCTGTCGCCGGAAATCAACCAGCGCACGGATCGCTTCGGCGGCTCGCTGGAGAATCGCTCCAGCCTCATTTTTGAAATCATCGACGGCATTCGTAGCCGCTGCGGCAAGGACTTCGCCATTGGCGTGCGCCTGTCGCCGGAACGCTTCGGCATGAAGCTCGACGAGGTTGTGCAGGTCGCCGCCCGCTTGATGCGCGAAGACCTTATCGAGTATCTCGACATGTCGATGTGGGACGTCTTCAAGATGCCCGAAGACAGCGCCGCCCAGGGCAAAACCCTGCTGTCCTACTTCACCGAACTCGAGCGCAAGGGCGTGCGCCTGGGCGTCGCCGGCAAGCTGAACACTGCGGCTGA
>JAURHQ010000099.1 GCA_030833185.1 Gammaproteobacteria bacterium
TCGCTGCTGCTGCCGCAACTTGCGGTCTTCGCGCAGTGGCTGACGGGGCGGCTGCTGCCAGAATTCGCCGGGCACTTCGGTTACGATGCAGCCCCCGGCGTCAGATAGATTCAGAGGCACAACCCAACATGTGTGGCATCGTCGGCATCGTCGGCAAGACAGCGGTCAATCAAGCGATTTACGACGCCCTTACGGTGCTTCAGCACCGCGGTCAGGACGCCGCCGGTATCGTCACCTGCGAGGATGGCCGGCTGTATCTGCGCAAATCCGAAGGGCTGGTGCGGGATGTGTTCCACACCCGTCACATGCTGAAACTCAAGGGCTTGATGGGGGTCGGCCACGTGCGCTACCCCACCGCTGGCGAAAGCTCCACCGCCGAAGCGCAGCCGTTCTACGTGAACTCGCCCTACGGCATCGTGCTGGCGCATAACGGCAACCTCACGAATACCGAAGCCCTGAAAGACGAGCTGTTCCAGAACGGATTGCGGCACGTGAATACCGACTCCGATTCGGAAGTCCTGCTCAACGTGCTGGCCGCAGAGCTGCAAGCCCTCGGCAAGGTCAGCATTGGGCCGGACGATATTTTCGACGCGGTGGCCAAACTGCATTTGCGCTGTAGCGGTGGCTACGCGGTGGTGGCGATGATCACCGGCGTCGGCATCATCGGCTTCCGCGATCCTTACGGCATTCGGCCGATCGTGTTCGGCAGCCGCGAAACACCGGACGGCCGCGAATACATGCTGGCCTCGGAATCGGTTGCGATCGACGTGCTGGGCTTTGAGCTTGAGCGGGACATCGCGCCCGGTGAAGCGGTGTTCATCAGCGAATCCGGCGAGATTTTTTCCAGACAGTGCGCGGTGCGGCCGCAACTGTCCCCGTGCATTTTTGAACTGGTGTATCTGGCCCGGCCCGATTCCATCATCGACGGCGTGTCGGTCCACCGCGCGCGGATGCGGATGGGCGAAGCGCTGGCGAGCAAGATTCGCCGTGAATGGCCCGACCATGACATTGACGTCGTCATTCCGATCCCCGACACCGCGCGCACCGCCGCGATGGAACTGGCCCACGGGCTGGGGGTGGATTATCGCGAGGGCTTCATCAAGAACCGCTACATCCCGCGCACGTTCATCATGCCGGGGCAGGCGATGCGGCGAAAATCCGTGCGTCAGAAACTGAACGCCATCGATCTGGAATTTTCGGGCCGCAATGTATTGCTGGTGGACGACTCCATCGTGCGCGGGACGACCTCAAGCCAGATCATCCAGATGGCGCGTGAGTCCGGTGCGCGACGGGTGTACATGGCCTCGGCCGCGCCGCCGGTGTGCTTTCCCAACGTCTACGGCATCGACATGCCGACCGGCGAGGAGCTGGTTGCGCACGGCCGTAGCGTGGATGAAGTCTGTACGCTGCTGGGCGCGGACAAACTGATTTATCAGGACCTCAGCGATCTGGTGGATTGCGCCCGCAAGGGCAACCCCCGCATCGAGCACTTCGACCTGTCCTGTTTCGACGGACGCTACGTCACCGGCGATGTCAGCGTGGGCTATCTCAATCACGTGGAATCGCTGCGCTCCGACGAGGCCAAAGCCAAGCGGGCGGCGGTCAGCAATTCTCTCCAGGACCTCCATACCTCCGCTGGCGCCGCCGCCGACGCGGGCTGAGAACGCATGATGAACGACGATTTTGCGGGGGAACTTGCCCTCGCCACGCTGGGCTGTCGAGCCGGCGTTGAACCGGGCGCTGAATACGAAAACAGCCCGCCGATCTACCTCACCTCCAGCTTCTGTTTCGACAACGCCGCGCAGGCGGCGGCGCGCTTCGCGGGCACCGAGCCGGGTAACGTGTATTCGCGCTTTACCAACCCCACGGTGCGCGCCTTCGAGCAGCGGCTGGCGGCGATGGAGGGCGGTGAAGCCTGTATCGCGACGTCCTCCGGCATGAGCGCAATCCTGACTACGGTGCTGGCGCTGCTCGCGCAGGGCGACCATGTGGTGTGCTCGCGCAGCGTGTTTGGCACCACCGTCAGCCTCTTCACCATGTTTGCCAAGTTCGGCATCGACACCACGTTTGTCGATCCGACCGACAACGCCGCCTGGGCAGCCGCCATGCGGCCAAACACGCGCCTGCTGTTTCTGGAAACGCCCTCCAATCCGCTGACCGAAGTCTCGGACATCGCGGCGCTGTCCGCGCTGGCCCACGCGGCCGGTGCGCTCTGCGTGGTCGACAACTGTTTCTGCACGCCGGCCCTGCAGCGGCCGCTGGCGCTGGGCGCCGACATCGTGACGCACTCCGCAACCAAGTATCTCGACGGCCAAGGTCGCTGTGTCGGCGGCGCCATCGTCGCGCCGGCCGCGCTGGTCGAGCAAAAGTTCTTTCCGTTCTTGCGCACCGCGGGGCCCACCATGAGCCCGTTCAACGCCTGGGTGTTTCTGAAAGGCCTCGAAACCCTGCAGTTGCGCATGGATGCCCATAGCCGCAGCGCGGCCGAGCTAGCTGCGTTTCTGCAGCAGCACGAACGGGTCGCGCGGGTGTTTTATCCAGGGCTGGCCGACCACCCGCAGCATGCGCTGGCCGCGCGCCAGCAGTCGGCCTTCGGCGGCGTGCTGTCGTTCGAGATCAAGGGCGGGCGCGAGGAAGCCTGGCGGGTCATCGATCGCTTAACGCTGTTTTCCATCACGGCGAATCTGGGCGACACCCGCAGCATCGTGACCCATCCGGCAACGACCACCCACGGTCGCTTGCAGCCGGCGCAGCGGGCGGAGATGGGCATCGGCGAAGGCCTGATTCGCCTGTCGGTCGGGCTGGAAGCGACGGCCGATTTGCGTCGCGACCTGCAGCGCGCCCTCGACGCCTGAGGGCGCCGCGCCGGATCATTGTCGCGCCCGTTGCGGCCCGTGTAGAGTCGCGCGGCCCGTAGGCGGCTGTCGGTGACCGCCACATCGCTTTCCCGTCGTTAGTAGCCGCCTGCCTTGCTCAGCGGTCGATTAACCGTAACCCACAGCTCCGGAGATCCCGCATGCCAGGCCGCAACTTTTTGTTCATTCCCGGACCGACCAACATCCCCGAGCGGATTCGCCGGGCGATGGACGTGCCGCTCGAAGACCATCGCCGCGCCGACTATCCGCAGACCGTCCTGCCGCTGTTTGAAGATCTGAAAACGGTCTTTGGCACCCGCGATGGCAAAGTTTTCATTTTCTCCGCCTCGGGCACCGGCGGCTGGGAAGCGGCGATCACCAACACGCTATCCCCCGGCGACCGCGTGTTGCAGGCCCGCTTCGGCCAGTTCAGCCACCTGTGGGGCGAACTGTGCAAACGCCTTGGTCTGGAGACGCACATCGAGCGGGTTACCTGGGGCGAGGGCGTGCCGCTGGCGCGCTACCGCGAAATCCTCGCTGCCGATGAGGCGCATACCATCAAGGCGGTGCTGGTCACGCATAACGAAACCGCCACTGGCGTCACCAGCAGCATCGCCGCCGTGCGGGCGATTCTGGACGAGTTGAAGCACCCGGCGCTGCTCTATGTCGACGGCGTGAGCGCCATCGGCTGCATCGATTTCCGGATGGACGAGTGGGGCGTGGATCTGGCCGTCGCCGGCTCGCAAAAAGGCTTCATGCTGCCGACCGGTCTGGCCATCGTCTGCGCCAGCCAGAAAGCGCTGGCCGCGCGCAGCACGGCGCAATTGAAGCGCTACTACTTTGATTTCGACGACATGCTGAAGTCGAACGCCGGCGGCTGGTTCCCGTACACCCCGGCGATGACGCTGATCCACGGCCTGCGCGAGTCGGTCAACATGCTGCTGGAAGAGGGTTTGCCGCAGGTGTATGCCCGCCATCAGCGCTACGCCGAAGCGACCCGCCGCGCGGTCAAGGCCTGGGGCCTCTCGCTCTGCGCGCGCGACCCGGCGCAATATTCCCCGACCGTCACGGCGGTGGTGGTGCCTGAAGGCATCGACAGCAATACCGTGGTGAATCTCGCTTACGAGCGCTACAACCTGTCGCTCGGTATGGGGCTGGCCGACGTGGCGGGCAAGGTCTTCCGCATCGGGCATCTGGGCGACCTGAACGAACTGATGCTGCTCGGCGCGCTGTGCGGCACCGAAATGGCCCTGCGGGATGCGGGCGTCGAGATCAATCTGGGCAGCGGGGTGGCGGCGGCGCAGGCCTATCTGCGCGAGACGCACCCCGCCGCGGGCTAAGCCGGATGAAGAAACCGCGGGTGGTCCTGACGCGGCGCTGGCCGGCGGCGGTAGAGGCCGCGTTGGCGGCGCGTTTTGACGCGGTGTTCAACACGAGCGATGAGGCCTTTGACGCCGAGGCCCTGCGCGCGGCGCTACGCGATGCCGATGCGCTATGTCCCACGGTGACAGACCGCCTCGACGCCAGCGTGCTGGGCGTCGGCGATTGCCGCGCCAAACTCATCGCTAACTATGGCGTCGGCTTCAATCACATCGACCTCGCGGCCGCGGCGCGGGCCGGGCTTAAAGTGAGCAACACGCCCGGCGTGCTGACCGACTGCACCGCGGACCTCACGCTGACGCTGATGCTGATGCTGGCGCGTCGGGCCGGTGAAGGCGAACGGGAAGTCCGCGCAGGGCGCTGGGACGGCTGGCGGCCGACGCAGCTCATGGGCTCGCGGGTGACGGGCAAGACGCTGGGGCTCATCGGATTTGGCCGGATTGCCGAGGCCGTTGCCCGGCGCGCGCATTTTGGCTTCGGCATGCGGGTGCTGTTTCACACCCCGCGACCGGTCGAACCGGCGGTGGCCACGGCCTGCGGGGCCGCGCCCGCCGCGTCGCTGGAGGCCTTGCTGGCGGCCAGCGATTTTGTGTCCCTGCACTGTCCGGGCGGTGCGCAGACCCGCCACCTGTTAAACGCCGAGCGCCTCGCGCTGATGTCGCCGCAGGCACTTCTCATCAACACCGCGCGGGGCGAGGTGGTGGATGAAGCGGCCTTGATCGCAGCCTTGCGCGACGGGCGTATCAAAGGCGCGGGGCTTGATGTGTTTAGCGCCGAGCCAGCGGTGCCGGCCGCCTTGATGCAAATGGAAAACGTCGTGCTGCTGCCCCATCTGGGCAGCGCGACGGCAGAAACCCGCACCGCCATGGGCCTGCGCGTCCTCGCCAACCTGGACGCCTTTTTCAACGGCCAAGCGCTGCCCGATCCCGTGATCTGAGCAGACCGCTATCGCCGCCGCAGTCTGCGGTGGCAGAATGCGGCCTTGGTTAAACACAGCATGACAGGAGGAATTTTATGACCATCAAAATCGGCGACAAAATGCCCGCAGGTTCGTTCGGCCACATGACCGACAAGGGGCCTGGCTCCATTTCTTCGGACGAGCTTTTCGCCGGCAAGAAAGTTGTGCTGTTCTCGGTGCCCGGCGCGTTCACGCCGACCTGCTCCGCCAAGCACCTGCCGGGCTACCTGGAACTGGCCGAGCAGCTGAAGGCCAAGGGCGTCGACACCATCGCCTGCCTCGCCGTCAACGACACCTTCGTCATGGGCGCCTGGGGCAAGCACGCCGGCGCTGAAGGCAAAGTCACCATGCTGGCCGACGGCAACTGCGCGTACACCAAGGCGCTGGGCCTGGAACTGGATGCCAGCGGTTTCGGCATGGGCACCCGCGGCCAGCGCTTCGCGCTGGTGGTCGACAACGGCGTGGTCAGCAACGTGTTCGTTGAAGCGCCGATGGAGTTCAAGGTCAGCGCGGCCGAGCACGTCCTCGCCAACCTGTAAGGCATCAGGCACCGGCGGCTACCTCGCGTGGCCGCCGGCGCTGCACCAGCCATGAACGGGCGACCCCAGGCTTTCGACCCCGAACCCTTTCGCGCCCAACTGCTCGCGCTCGTCGACTGGATTACCCGCTACTACGCGCGACTCCCGACGCTCCCGGTCTTATCCCGCGTGGCACCCGGGGAGGTCTTTTCCGCCTTACCCGCCAGCGCCCCCGAACTCCCTGAAGCCTTCGACGCCGTACTGGCCGATCTTGACCGCATCGTCGTGCCGGGGCTCACCCACTGGCAGTCGCCCAACTTCTTCGCCTACTTCCCGGCCAACGCCTCCGGGCCGTCGATGCTCGCCGATTTGCTGAGCGCGGCGCTGGGCGTGCAGGGCATGTTGTGGCAGACCAGCCCGGCCTGTACCGAAGTTGAAACCCGCATGCTCGACTGGCTGGCCGAGGCCTGCGCGTTGCCGGCGGCGTTCCGTGCCGGTGGTGCGGGTGGCGGGGTGCTGCAGGACTCGGCTTCCGGCGCGGTGCTCTGCGCGCTCATTGCCGCGCGTGAACGTGCCACCGGTGGTCGCAGTAACGAGTCGGGCTATCAGGGCGGGCTGGTGGCCTACACCTCCTCGCAGGCCCATTCATCGCTAGACAAGGCGGTGATGCTGGCGGGGATTGGGCGCGCCAATTTGCGCAAGCTCGCGGTGGACGAGCGCTATGCGCTGGACCCGGCGGCCTTGGCGAGCGCGATTCGGGAAGACCGCGCTCGCGGACTCACGCCGTTTTTTGTATGCGCCACCGTCGGCACGACCTCCTCGCTTGCCTGCGACCCGCTGCGGGCGATGGGTGAAATCTGCCGCGCAGAAGGACTCTGGCTGCACGTCGACGCCGCGATGGCCGGCAGCGCGGGACTGCTGCCCGAGGCGCGCGCCATTTTCGATGGTCTCGAACTCGCCGACAGCTACTGCTTCAACCCGCACAAGTGGTTGCTGACCAATTTCGATTGCAGCTGTTTTTACGTGGCCCGCCGCCGTGACCTGACCAGCGCGCTCAGCATTACGCCCGAATACCTACGCAACGAGGCCAGCGAGGCCGGCGAGGTGTTCGATTACCGCGACTGGCAGGTGCCGCTGGGGCGACGATTCCGCGCGCTCAAACTGTGGTTCGTGCTGCGCGGCTTCGGGCTGGCCGGGCTGCGTGCGCTGCTGCGCGAACACCTGACGCTGGCGCAGGCGTTTGGTCGCTGGGTCGCCGCCGATCCGGCGTTTGAACTGGTCACGCCGGTGTCGCTGAATCTGGTCTGCTTCCGTCATCGCGCGGGCGACGACTTCACGCGGCGTCTGCAGGCGCGCGTGAATGCCGAAGGCCGGCTGTTCATCTCCCATACGGCTTTGCGCGGCCAGCATGTGCTGCGCCTGTGTGTCGGTCAGGCCGCAACCGAGGCCAGCCACGTGGCGGCAGCCTGGGACACCCTGCGTACAACCGCACGACAACTGCAGGAAGAAGAGGGGCAAGGCACATGAAATCAGTCTGGCGTTCGTTCGTTCTAGTCGCGGGCCTGTTGGGCATGACGGCCGCCGGCGCCGATGCACAGGGCTCGGATCGCATCCAGCTCTCGGCAAGCGCGGAGCAGCGCGTGGCGAACGACCAAATCATCACCACGCTGTTCGTGGAGCAGGAGGGGCCCAGCCAGACTGCGCCGGGCGCTGCGGTCAACGCCGCGATCACCTGGGCACTCGCCGAGGCCGCCAAGCTGCCGGAAGTCGCCGTCAGCACCGGGCAATACAGCACCTATCCCGTGATGAACGAACACAACGCCATTCGTAGCTGGCGGGTCCGTCAGAGCCTGCGGCTGGAAGCCCGCGAGCCTCGTGCGCTCGGTGAACTGGTGGCGCGCTTACAGGAGAAGCTGGCGGTTGAATCGGTGGACTATGCGGTGTCGGCCGAGGCGCGGGCGGCCGCTGAGGACAGCCTGACCGCCGCCGCGCTCGCCCGCTTCCGGCAGCGTGCCGACGGCGTGGTGAAGGCGCTGGGCCGCAGCGGGTACACGCTGATCGGTCTTGAGGTCGGCGGACTCGGCGGTGGTGCGCAGCCGCCCATCATGTTTCGCGCCGCCGCCATGGCAGACGCGGCCCCCGCAGCGCCGCTCGCGCCTGGTGTGCAAACGCTTTCCATCACCGTTTCTGGCAGCGTGCAGCTTTTGCCCGCGCCCTGAACCACAAGGAATTATCGATGCCTGCCCACTTTCTTCGCCCCGTGCTGTGTGCGCTGTGGGCCATGCTGGCGACAATCCCGGCGCTGGCGACCGAGGACTACGCCAGCCTCTACCAGCGCCTGCAGGGCGGCGATACCACAGTCGATTTCCGGGCCCTGCGCTTTGCCTATGCGGGCACGCCGGCTTACGCGCCGAACCGGCCGACCATGCTTGAACACCGGCGCGCGGTCCAAAAAGCGCTGTCGGAGTCGAAGTTCGACGTCGCTGCCAGCCGGGTTGACGCCTGGCTGGCGGAGGATCCGCTGAATCCTTTCGCGCATCTCGGCGCGGCGCGGGTGTTCGACAAGAACGGCCAGGCCGAGAAGGCAAAATTTCACGACGCAGTGGCGCAGGGCATTGGCAAATCGATTTGCGGGCCCGGCGAAGGACAGGACGAGGCTAAACCCTGTCCGGTCATTTCGATCGATGAAGAGCTTTTCTACCTCGCCATGTTCGGCTTCAAGTTTGAAGGCCAGCACGGTCAGCTGTGCAGCGATGGCACGGCCTGTGACGTCATCGACGTCACGGATCAGAAGACCAAGAAAGGCTATGTGTTGTACATGGACATTTCGCGGCCGCTGGCCCGCTTGCAGGGCGATCAGGGCAAGGCCGAAGCCCCGCCACCGCCACCACCGCCTTGAATCAGTCCGTCGGGGCGGCGCGGTCTAGCAGCAGCGCCGCACCCCGTTCCAGCGCCGATCCTGCTCGCGACGATGAAATTCGTCTGCGCTGAGCGGCGTCCCTTCCGGGTGATGTGCGCGCCAGTGGGCGAGATAGTGCTCGTAGGCCGCGCCACCGTTGAACTGATGCACACACTGTCCCAGCGTTGCGTGCAGCCAGCCGCGTAGCCGCCGCAGCGCTTTCATCGGCCCAGCGCCGTCGCCTGATAGGGCACTTCCGACAGCGGTGGCGCGTGCGCGCCCCGGTGCACCCGCAGGCAAATGCGTCCGGTCTCAAACACCACCACCCAGGCGATGGCAAGAAACAGCAGGGTCAGACCGGCGTTCAGGTAGTCGTTGAAGATCAACCGTGGCGCCTGCGCCAACAGCGGGCCCGCCAACTGGCCGGCGGCGAGCTTGCTTTCCAGATCGGCGGCGTGGGCAAGGAAGCCGACCCGCGGCAAGGGGCTGAAAATTTTCAGCGTCGCTGCGGTCGACGTGACGGCGAGCAGCCACAGCAGCGGCAGCCCGGTGATCAGCGCCGCGCGTGGTCCGCGCGACTTGAAGAGGATGCTGGTGGCCACGCAGAGCGCAATCGCGGCCAGCATCTGGTTGGCGATGCCAAACAGCGGCCACATGCTGTTGATGCCGCCCAGCGGGTCGCGCGTGCCCTGATAGAGGAAATAGCCCCAGGCGCCGACCACGATAGCGCTGGTCAACAGCACGCCCGGATACCAGCTGGTGCGGCCGAGTCGCGGCGAGAAGTTGCCCAGCATGTCCTGCAGCATGAAACGCGCGACGCGGGTGCCGGCGTCCAGGGTGGTCAGGATGAACAAGGCCTCGAACATGATCGCAAAGTGATACCACAGCGCGAGCAGGCTGCCGCCGGACAGGCTGGAGAAGATATTGGCCATGCCGACCGCCAGCGAGGGCGCGCCGCCGGTGCGGGCGAAGAGCGTGCTTTCGCCCATCTCCTTCGCCAGCGCGCTCATCTGCTCGACCGTGACCGGAAAGCCCCAACTGCTGATGGTGGCGACCGCGGCGGCAGGTTCGGCACCCACCACGCCGGCCGGGCTGTTGATGGCGAAATACACGCCGGGCTCCAGCACGCAGGCGGCGATCATGGCCATCACCGCCACGAAGCTTTCCATCAGCATGCCGCCGTAGCCAATCATCCGCGCGTCAGCCTCGTTGGCGATGAGTTTCGGCGTGGTGCCCGAGGAAATCAGCGAGTGAAAGCCGGAAATCGCGCCGCAGGCGATGGTGATGAAGACAAACGGAAACAGGGGACCCGAAAAGATCGGGCCCGTGCCGTCGATGAACGGGGTGAGGGCCGGCATATGCATCACCGGCCGCAGGATCACGATCGCCAGCGCTAGCGCGATGATGGTGCCGAGCTTCATGAACGTCGACAGATAGTCGCGCGGCGCGAGCAGCAGCCACACCGGCAGCACCGCGGCAGCAAAACCGTAGGCGATGATCATGAGCGCGAGCGGCGAGGCGTCGTAGTCAAACCAGGTGCGCCAGGCGGGATGATGGTCGACGTAGCCACCGCCCACCACGGCCAACAGCAGCAAGACGACGCCCAGCACGGAGGCTTCAAGCACGCGGCCGGGGCGCAGATGGCGCAGGTACACGCCTACCAGCACGGCAATCGGGATGGTGGCGGCGACGGTCGAGGTGGCCCAGGGGCTGTGCTTCATGGCGTTGACCACCACCAGCCCCAACACGGCGATCAGGATGATCATGATCGTCATCACGCCAAGCGTTGCCGCCGCGCCGCCGACCGGGCCCAGTTCTTCACGGGCCATTTGTCCCAGCGAGCGGCCGTTGCGACGAATCGAGAAAAAGAGGATCACAAAATCCTGCACGCAGCCGCCCAGCACGCCGCCGATCAGAATCCACAGCGTGCCGGGCAGATAGCCAAACTGCGCGGCGAGCGTCGGGCCGATTAGCGGGCCCGGACCGGCAATGGCGGCGAAATGATGGCCGAAGACAATCCAGCGATTGGTGGGAACAAAATCGCGGCCGTCGCTCAGGCGTTCGGCCGGCGTGGCACGGGTGGGATCGAGCAGCAGCACCTTGCTCGCGATAAACAGGCTGTAGAAGCGGTAGGCGATCGCGTAGACGCACAGCGCAGCGACGATAAACCACAGGCTGTTGATGGTCTCGCCGCGCGAGAGCGCGATGCCGCCGACGGCCGAAGCGCCCAGGATGGCAATGGCCACCCACAGCAGGCTGCTCAGGTGACCGGCGCCGGTTTGCGTGCGTTGCAGTGCCATTTATCTTCCTCCCGGCTTGCTGGGCCGCTGTTTGGGGCGGCCGCAAATTACCTTGGCCAGACGGTGCCCGGCCTCAATCGGCCCGGCCGCCGCAGCGCCTAGAACAGTCCGCTGATATTGCCCTGGGCATCGACGTCAATGTGTTCCGCCGCCGGCACTTTGGGCAGGCCGGGCATGGTCATCAAATCGCCTGCGATAACCACCACAAAACCCGCACCCGCCGCCAGCCGCACCTCGCGCAGATTGACCGTGTGCCCGCTGGGGGCGCCGAGTGCGGTTGGATCGGTGGAAAACGACATCTGGGTCTTGGCCATGCACACCGGCAAATGACCCCACTCGGCGTTCAGTTCGTTGATCTGGGCGCGGACCTTGGCGTCGGCGCTGATCCCGGCGGCGCCGTAGATACGGGTCGCCACGGCGTTGATTTTGTCCCACAGCGGCAGCTGGTCTTCGTACACCATGCGATGGGGTGCGGTATTGGCCGCGATGGTTTCGACCACCGCCGCCGCCAGCGCTTCGGCGCCGGCGCCGCCCTCGGCCCAGTGCCGGGCCAGCACCGCGCGGCCGCCGAGGCTCGCCACGCGCGCTTCAATCAGCGCGATCTCCGCCGGGGTGTCGGCGGTGAAGTGATTGATACACACCACGCAGGGCAGGCCGTATTCGCCGGTGATATTCCGGTAGTGACGCTCCAGATTGACCAGACCGCGCTCCAGCGCGGCGAGGTCTTCGCGCCCCAGCGCGTCGCGCGCCGCACCGCCGTGATATTTCAGCGCGCGGGCGGTGGCGACCAGCACCGCGGCGCGCGGCTTGAGTCCCGCCTTGCGGCATTTGATGTCGATGAATTTCTCGGCGCCAAGGTCTGCGCCGAAGCCCGCCTCGGTAACCACAAAATCCGCCAGCTTCAAGGCGGCGCGGGTTGCCGACACGCTGTTGCAGCCGTGGGCGATGTTGGCAAACGGGCCGCCGTGGACGAAGGCCAGATTGTTTTCCAGCGTCTGGACCAGATTGGGCTTGATGGCATCTTTGAGCAGCGCGGCCATCGCGCCGTGGGCTTTGAGGTCCCGCGCGCGCACCGGCTGGCGCGTGCCGGAGGTGTAGCCCACCACAATCTCGCCGAGCCGCTGCTTGAGGTCGATCAGGGAAGTGGCGAGACAGAAAATGGCCATGACTTCGGAGGCCACCGTGATGTCAAAGCCATCCTCTCGCGCATAGCCGTTGGCGGTGCCGCCAAGGCCGACCACGATCCGCCGCAGCGCGCGGTCGTTCATATCCACCACCCGCTTCCAGCTGATGAGCCGGGGGTCGATGTTGAGCGCGTTGCCGTGATTGATGTGGTTGTCGAGCATCGCCGCCAGCAGGTTGTGCGCGGCGCCGATGGCGTGGAAGTCGCCGGTGAAGTGCAGGTTGATGTCTTCCATCGGCACCACCTGCGCGTAACCGCCGCCGGCGGCGCCGCCCTTCACCCCGAAACAGGGCCCCAGCGACGGCTCGCGCAGGCAGATGATGGTGCGGTGGCCGAGGCGGTTCATGGCGTCGCCAAGGCCGACGGTAGTGGTGGTCTTGCCTTCGCCGGCGGGGGTGGGACTGATCGCGGTGACCAGAATCAGCTGGCCGTCGGGGTGGTCGTTCAGGGTTTGCAGGTAATCCAGCGACAGCTTCGCCTTGTAATGGCCGTAGGGCTCGAGGTGTTCGGGGCCAATACCGTATCGGTCGGCGGCCAGTTCAAGGATGGGCCGCTTGTGGGCCTGCTGCGCGATTGCTATGTCTGACATCACTTCCTGCTCCTGATGACCGGCGGTGCCTTGCCTCGGGCCACACGCGGGGTGCGCATTCTAGCACCCGGCTTTGCCCTGTTTCCGCGCACGCCCGCGCTTTCTGGTGCCGCTCGCCCGGACCGTCTGATGCCTGTCGTGGCGATTGAGTAAGGCCCCTCTATCTGGTAGCTTGCGGCCCTGTCACAAGAGCGGCAGCGAGTCGCCAGACGCGCCCCTAAGCATCGCTCTCAACGCTGACAAAAACGGACTCACCCAACCTTGAATTGCCAATGACGCGCTACATCTTCATCACGGGTGGCGTCGTTTCTTCGCTGGGCAAAGGCATCGCCGCTGCGTCGCTTGGAACTATCCTCGAGACCCGCGGGCTGGCCGTTTCGCTCACCAAGCTCGACCCCTACATCAACGTCGACCCCGGGACCATGAGTCCGTTCCAGCACGGTGAGGTCTTCGTCACCGAAGACGGTGCGGAAACCGATCTGGACCTGGGGCATTACGAACGCTTTGTGCGCTGTCGTACCAGCGCCAACAGCAACTACACCACCGGTCGCATCTACGAAAGCGTGATCCGCAAGGAGCGGCGCGGCGAGTATCTGGGCGCGACCGTACAGGTCATCCCGCACATCACCGACGAAATCAAGGCGCGCATCAAGCAGGGCGCCGGCGATGCCGAGGTGGCACTGGTTGAAATTGGCGGCACGGTGGGCGACATCGAATCGCTGCCGTTTCTCGAAGCCATCCGCCAGATGCGGGTGGAACTGGGAAGCCGCAACACGCTGTTCATCCACCTCACGCTCGTGCCTTACATCGCCTCTGCGGGCGAAGTGAAAACCAAGCCCACGCAGCATTCGGTGAAAGAACTGCGCTCCATCGGCATACAGCCCGACATCCTCATCTGCCGTAGCGACCGCGCGGTGCCGCCGTCAGAGCGGCGCAAAATCGCGCTGTTTACCAACGTCGAGGAACGCGCGGTCATCTCGGCGATGGATGCCGACACCATCTACCGCATTCCGGCCATGCTGCACGAGCAGGGGCTGGATGCCATCGTGGTCGAAAAACTGGGCATCGAAGCGCCGCCGGCAGATCTGGGCGAATGGGCCGCCGTCGTTGACGCCCTGACCGGTGCGCGGACTTCGGTCAACATCGCGATGGTGGGTAAATACGTCCACCTGACCGAGTCCTACAAGTCGCTGTCCGAGGCGCTCATCCACGCGGGTATTCACAGCCACACCAAGGTCAACATCCGGTACGTCGACTCCGAAGTCATCGACCGCGACGGCCCGGCCGGGCTCGAACACATGGACGCCATTCTGGTGCCGGGCGGCTTCGGC
>JAURHQ010000009.1 GCA_030833185.1 Gammaproteobacteria bacterium
AGTGCTTGGGAGGCGGCAATCGTACATACCCCGGTAGGGGCGGTCAATGAAACTGAAGACTGTTTTTTCAAAGCCTCAGCCGACCGGCGTGCATCGAGGCGGTCGCTGCACGGCGGCGCGGTGAGGCTCGACGCTATCTCTTCTGCCGGTCATGCTTGAAAGATGGAAAACAGATTTGTGTTGCACTCGCCCTTCAAGCCTGCCGGCGGGCAGCCTGAAGCCATCAAGCAACTGCTCGAAGGTTTAGCCGATGGCCTCGCCCATCAAACGCTACTTGGCGTTACGGGATCGGGTAAAACCTTCAGCATCGCCAACGTCATTGCGACCGTCCAAAGGCCGACTATCGTGTTGGCGCCCAACAAAACGCTGGCGGCCCAGTTATACGGGGAAATGCGCGAATTTTTCCCCGAGAACGCGGTGGAGTATTTCGTCTCCTACTACGACTACTACCAGCCCGAGGCCTATGTGCCGGCGTCGGACACCTACATCGAAAAAGACGCGTCGATCAACGATCACATCGAGCAGATGCGCTTGTCAGCCACCAAGGCGCTGCTCGAACGGCCGGATACCGTCATCGTCGCGACCGTGTCGGCGATTTATGGCCTTGGCGATCCGGGTGAGTACCATTCCATGGTGCTGCATCTCAAACGGGGCGACCGGATCGATCAGCGGCAGATCCTGCGTCGTCTGACCGAGCTCCAGTACGTTCGCAACGACATTGAACTCGGCCGCGGTAACTATCGCGTGCGCGGCGAGGTCATTGATGTCTTTCCTGCCGAATCCGAGCGCGAGGCCGTTCGCATCCAGTTATTCGATGATGAAGTCGAGGCGCTGTCGTTTTTCGATCCCTTGACCGGCGAACTGCTAAGGCCGGTGCCGCGGCTGACCATCTACCCGAAATCGCACTATGTAACGAGTCGCGAGCGCGTGCTTGAAGCCGTTGAAGTGATCAAACAGGAACTGCGCGACCGCCTGGATGAGCTGCGCAAGCAGGACAAACTGGTTGAGGCGCAGCGGCTTGAGCAGCGCACCCGCTATGACATCGAAATGATGATCGAGATCGGTTACTGCAATGGCATCGAAAATTACTCCCGGCATCTTTCCGGGCGACAACCCGGCGAGCCGCCGCCGACCTTGTTCGATTACTTGCCGGCCAACGCCTTGCTGGTGGTCGACGAAAGCCACGTGACCATCCCGCAGCTTGGCGGCATGTATCGGGGCGATCGCGCGCGCAAGGAAAATCTCGTCAACTACGGTTTTCGGCTGCCGTGCGCGCTCGATAATCGCCCGCTCCGTTTTGACGAATGGGAGCAGATCTCGCCGCAGACAATTTTTGTTTCTGCCACGCCGGGGCCTTATGAAGACCAGCACACGGGTAAAGTCATTGAGCTGGTCGTGCGTCCCACAGGACTCGTCGACCCCGAGGTCGAAATCCGGCCAGCCTCGACCCAGGTCGACGATTTGTTGTCGGAAATCACGCGCACCGTCGGCACTGGCGCACGGGTACTGGTCACGACGCTGACCAAACGGATGTCCGAAGACCTGACCGACTATCTCGGCGAGCACGGCGTGAAAGTGCGTTATTTGCACTCCGACATCGACACCGTCGAGCGGGTCGAAATTCTGCGCGACCTGCGGCTGGGTACTTTCGATGTGCTGGTCGGCATCAACCTGCTGCGCGAAGGGCTGGACCTCCCGGAAGTCGCGCTGGTGGCCGTGCTGGATGCGGACAAGGAAGGATTTTTGCGGTCTGACCGCTCGCTGATCCAGACCGTGGGGCGTGCGGCGCGGAACATCGATGGCCGCGCGATTCTGTATGCCGACAGCATCACGGGGTCGATGCGGCGTGCGCTGGACGAGATGACCCGCCGCCGTGAGACGCAGTTGGCGTACAACGCCGAGCACGGCATTACGCCCAAGGGAATCAAGAAGGGCATTGCTGACGTGATGGAGGGCGCCTACACGGCGCCCGGTGCAGGTCGGTCCAGAACCGCGCGACAGGCGGCGGAGCAGGTCGCAAATTATGGTGGGCTCTCTCCCGAGCAACTGGCATCGCGAATCCGCAAGCTTGAGCAGGACATGCATGCCCGCGCGCGGGATCTGCAATTTGAAGATGCTGCTCGCATCCGCGATGAAATCGCGTTTATCAAGAGTCGCTATCTGGAGATGCGTCCGGCATGAATTTTCCTGCCGCTGGCCTCTGGCACAGCGCGCCCGATTCGGCTACGCTTCGTGCCCTTCGAGACCCTAGGCGCGTAGCTCAGCTGGTTAGAGCACCACCTTGACATGGTGGGGGTCGTTGGTTCGAGTCCAATCGCGCCTACCATTCGTTATTCAGCCCTTGATCATTCATTGCCGCGCCACCGGCGCGAGCAAAAATCCAGATGGCCGCCCGTAGAGGCCACGGAGAAAAGACATGCCGGTAATCACGCTTCCCGATGGCGCCGAAAAATCTTTCGGACATCCCGTCACGGTCTTGCAGGTCGCTGAATCGATTGGCGCGGGTCTGGCCAAGGCCGCTCTCGCTGGCCGGGTTGACGGGCATGAGGTCGACCTCTCACACGAAATCACTTCCGATGTCGCGCTCAGCATCATCACTGCCAAGGATCCGGAGGGACTTGAGGTCATCCGCCACAGTACGGCGCACCTGCTCGCGCAGGCGGTGAAACTGCTTTTCCCTTCCGCTCAGGTCACCATTGGCCCGGTCGTGGAGGATGGTTTCTATTACGACTTTGCCTACGAGCGGCCGTTTACCCCCGACGACCTCGCGCGCATCGAACAAAAAATGACCGAGCTCGCCACCGCGGCGCAGCCCGTGAGCCGTCGCCTGATGCCGCGCGACGACGCGGTCCGCTACTTCCAGCAGCTCGGTGAGCACTACAAAGCCGAAATCATCCAGTCGATTCCGGCCAACGAAGACATCTCGCTTTATTCTCAGGGCGAATTCACCGACCTCTGCCGCGGCCCCCATGTGCCAAATACCGCGCATCTGCGCGCATTCAAGCTGATGAAGATCGCGGGCGCGTACTGGCGGGGTGATGCCAAAAACGAAATGCTGCAGCGGATCTATGGCACCGCCTGGGCCGATCCGAAGGCCTTAGCGGCATACCTCCACCGTCTCGAGGAAGCCGAGAAGCGCGACCATCGTCGCTTGGGCCGCGAGATGGATCTTTTCCATTTTCAGGAAGAAGCGCCCGGCATGGTGTTCTGGCATCCGCGGGGTTGGATCGTCTGGCAACAAATCGAGCGCTATATGCGCGACCTGCTGGCGCGCAAGGGCTACCACGAAGTGCGCTGCCCGCTGATTCTGGATGCCAACCTCTGGCGCAAGTCAGGCCACTGGGAAAACTTCCACGAGAACATGTTCACGACGGAGTCCGAATCCCGCGAATACGCAGTCAAGCCGATGAACTGCCCGGGCCATGTTCAAATTTATAATCAGGGCATAAAAAGTTATCGCGACCTGCCGTTACGTCTGGCCGAATTCGGCTCCTGTCACCGGAATGAACCCTCGGGCGCTTTGCACGGGCTTATGCGCGTCCGGGCCTTCACCCAGGACGATGGCCATATCTTCTGTATGGAAGAGCAGATTCAGGATGAGGTGTCGGCCTTCATCGACCTGCTGCAGGAGGTCTATCAGGACTTCGGGTTTACCGATCTGCAGATCAAGCTTTCAACGCGCCCAGCCAAGCGGGTGGGGAGCGAAGCGACTTGGGACAAATCCGAAGCGGCACTGACCGAGGCGCTGAACAGCAAAGGCCTCGCATGGGACCTCCAACCCGGCGAAGGGGCGTTTTACGGCCCGAAAATTGAGTTTTCGCTCCGTGACAGCATTGGTCGGGTCTGGCAATGCGGCACCATCCAGCTCGACTTTTCGATGCCTGACCGGCTTGGCGCCGAGTTTGTCGCCGACGACAATTCGCGCCGCGTGCCGGTGATGCTGCATCGGGCGATCCTTGGCTCGATGGAGCGCTTCATCGGCATTCTGATCGAACATTTCAGCGGGTCTTTGCCCGTTTGGCTGGCGCCCTGTCAGGCCGTCGTCGCCAATATTTCGGAGCGGCAGGCGGCCTACGCCAGCGAAGTTGCGGAAATCCTGCAAAATCAAGGATTCCGCGCAGATTCAGACTTGAGAAACGAGAAAATCGGCCTTAAGATTCGCGACCACACTCTTAAGCGCACCCCCTACCTTCTCGTCGTGGGTGATCGGGAAGTCGAACTCAGAACCGTAGCTGTAAGGAGTCGTCGCGGCGAAGACCTCGGCGTACTTTCAGTTGATGAGTTCGCCCTGCTGCTAAACAAAGAGATTGCTGCACGCACTATCAATTGATGGAGGACTGACCGATCGCTGCCGAGAAAAAGAATCGCATCAACGACGAAATCACCGCTACGCACGTTCGACTGATCGCTGCGGATGGTGAAAATGTCGGCGTGGTCCCGCTGTCTGAAGCCAAGCGTCAGGCGGTTGAAAACGAAATGGACCTGGTCGAAATCGTTCCCAATGCTGAACCGCCCGTCGTCCGGGTAATGGATGTCGGAAAATTCCTGTTCGAGCAGAACAAGAAGAAACACGCGGCGAAGAAAAAGCAGAAGCAGATCCAGATCAAGGAAATCAAGCTTCGGCCCGGAACGGATGACGGCGATTACGATATCAAGATGCGCAACATCAAGCGTTTTCTTGAGGAGGGCGACAAGGTCAAGATCACGTTGCGATTCCGCGGGCGAGAAATGGCCCATCAGGAACTGGGCGTGCAGATGTTGCGGCGGGTGGAAGCCGATTTAGGCGTGCTGGCGGTTATCGAGCAGTACGCGAGGATGGAAGGCCGCCAGATGGTCATGCTAGTGGCGCCTAAGCGTCATTGATTTAGTAAGAGGACGGGTTTTATGCCTAAGTTGAGAACCAATCGCGGCGCTGCCAAGCGCTTCGCCAAGACCGGTTCGGGACGGTTCAAGCGGCGTCAGTCGTTCAAGAACCACATCCTGACCAAGAAAAGCGCCAAGCGGAAACGTCAGCTGCGCGGCAACTCCATGGTTGCTGCCGTAGACCAGTACAGCGTTGAGCGCATGCTCCCCGCCCTTTAATCCCCCTAAGCCGGAAACAGAAACATGGCTCGAGTCAAACGCGGTACGATTGCCCACGCGCGGCACAAAAAGGTTCTGGATCGCGCCAAGGGTTACTATGGCCGCCGGAAAAATGTCTATCGGGTAGCCACGCAGGCGGTTACCAAGGCCGGCCAATACGCCTATCGCGACCGCAAGCAGCGGAAGCGGGAATTCCGTGCGCTGTGGATCGTGCGTATTAACGCCGCCGCCCGGCAGCACGGCATCAGCTACGGCCGTTTCATCAACGGCTTGGCGCGTGCGTCCATTGAGATCGACCGCAAGGTGCTCGCCGATCTGGCCGTGCATGAGCCAGAAGCGTTCGCCGCTCTAGCGGCACAGGCGAAGGCTGCGTTGGCTGCCTGATCGCCGCCGGCACTTAGCCTTGATGATGGGAAACGGGGTCAATCGACCCCGTTTCGCTTTCTGACGATCCGCAAAAAGAAATCACCATGACCGCCCCGCATACCTTGCTGAGTGATGGATTGGCCGACATTGCTGCCACAGCCGACCTGCAGGCGCTCGACGCCGCGCGGGTCAAATGGCTGGGCAAAAAAGGTCTGCTGACGGAAGCCCTCAAGGTCTTGGGGCGACTGGATGAGACCGAGCGCCGGGTCGCCGGTAAAGTGCTGAACGAAGTCCGGGATGGCCTGAACGAGGCACTTTCCACCCGCAAAGCGCTACTCGAAGAGGCCGCCTTGCAGGACGCCCTCGGCGCCAGTGCCATCGACATTTCGCTCCCGGGGCGGGGCACGGTGCCCGGTGGACGGCACCCCGTCACGCTGGCGCTGGAGCGGATCACCGGCATTTTTCGTCGGGCCGGCTTCGAAGTGGTGACCGGGCCAGAAATCGAGAACGATTTCAACAATTTCGAAGCGCTGAATATTCCTGGGCATCATCCGGCGCGTGCCATGCACGACACCTTTTATTTCCCCGATGGCCTGCTCCTGCGCACGCATACCTCGCCGGTTCAGATTCGGACGATGCTGAAGCAAAAGCCACCGCTGCGCGTGATTGCGCCGGGCCGGGTCTATCGCTGCGACTACGATCAAACCCATTCGCCGATGTTCCATCAGGTTGAGGGTCTGCTGGTCGACGAGCACACGACGATGAGTGAACTCAAAGGCCTGCTCCACGAGTTCCTGCGTTTGTTCTTCGAGCAGGATGCGCTGGAAGTCAGATTCCGACCGTCTTATTTCCCGTTTACCGAACCTTCCGCCGAGGTCGACATCCGTCTGCCCTCTGCGCACGGCGTGTCGAACTGGCTCGAAGTCCTCGGCTGCGGCATGGTTCATCCCAACGTCTTGAGCAATGTCGGTATCGACCCCGAACGCTATCAAGGGCTGGCTTTCGGGCTGGGCGTAGAGCGCATGGCAATGCTGCGCTATGGCGTCAACGACCTGCGACTGTTCTACGAGAACGACCTTGGGTTTCTGAAGCAGTTTGCCTGAAGCCTCCAACACAACCGGCTTGATAGCGATATCGCAATGAAATTTACGACTGAATGGCTCGGCGAGTGGATGCCAATCCGGGTAGGCCCGGACGAACTGGCCGCAACGCTTACCATGGCCGGGCTCGAAGTAGACGATGTCGCGCCGGTTGCACCCCGACAGGACGCGCTGATCGCACGGGTCGAGACCGTTAATGCGCATCCGGATTCTGATCGGCTGAAAGTCTGCCGCGTCAGCTTTGGTGGGACCGCCCCTGCTGAAGTCGTATGTGGTGCGCCCAACGTGAGCGCCGGCCGAAGCTATCCCTATGTCATGCCCGGAACCCAGCTGCCCGACGGCAAGGCCATCGTAGAAACGGCGATCAGAGGGGTGCGTTCGAGCGGGATGCTGTGCTCTGCGGCCGAACTTGGCATCAGCGACGACGCTGGTGGCTTGCTCGAACTGCCAGCCGATGCGCCTGTCGGCGCGTCGGTTTACGAGTATCTGCGTCTCGATGATCTGGTCTTCGAGGTCGGGCTGACCCCCAATCGGGGCGATTGCCTGTCGTTGCTCGGCATCGCGCGCGAACTGTCCGTGCTGCTGAAGACCTCGCTAAGCAAGGCGCCGGGCGAGCAGGTGCCGGCGGCGCATGCGGAAGCCCGCGCGGTCCACCTCAGCGCGCCCGAGCACTGCTCCCGCTACGCGGGACGAGTAGTGACGAACGTCTCGCTCGCCACGCCCACGCCGAGCTGGATGAGCGAGCGCCTGCGTCGCTGCGGCGTGCGGCCAATCAATCTGGTGGTCGACGTTACCAACTACGTGATGCTGGAGCTTGGTCAGCCGATGCATGCGTTCGATCTGGCCAGCTTGCGCGGCAACATCAACGTCAGGCTCGCCGCTGACGGTGAGCAAGTCGAGTTGCTTGACGGCTCCACCGTTACGCTGGACACAGAATCGCTGGTCATTGCGGACGACGAGGGCGCAATCGCGCTGGCCGGCGTGATGGGTGGCATGGCGAGTAGCGTGACACCGGCGACGCAATCAATCCTGCTCGAAAGCGCCTGGTTTGATCCGATCCGTCTGGCGCGCTCGGCGCGCCGACTGAACCGCCATACCGACGCGGCGCATCGCTTTGAGCGGGGCGTGGATCCGGCCCTGCAGGCGCAGGCTATCGAGCGGGCCACCGCCTTACTGGTAGAACTCTGCGGCGCCTTACCCGGCCCGCTCGTGGACGTGAAGCTTGACGCGCACCAGTCGCGAGGCAGCGTGATCCGGTTCCGGCCGGCCCGCATCCGTGGCCTGTTGGGAATGGACGTAGCGCCGGCACTGGCGCGCGAGATTTTTGAGCGGCTGGGGATGACGGTCACCGAAGCGGTTGACCACTGGTCTGTCGAGGCACCGGCGTGGCGTTCGGATCTGAGCCGTGAAGTCGACCTGATCGAAGAAATTGCGCGCATCGTCGGTTACGACCAGCTGCCTGCCACCATGCCCATCGCGGCGCTGCAGCTGGCGCTACCGGCGACCGCAGACCTGACGGAAGCGGCCCGGAGCGTGCTGGTCGACCGGGGCTATTTCGAAGCCGTGACCTACAGTTTCATCGCGGAATCCTTAGCCCAGGCCTTCGCGCCGACACAGACGCCCATCCTGCTGCAAAATCCTATCGCCAAGGACATGGCCGCCATGCGGCCCTCGCTGCTACCCGGATTGCTGGGTGCGCTCGCCGCCAACCGCAACCGGCAACACAGCGATGTGCGCCTGTTTGAGTTCGGCATGCGGTTTAACCGTGGAGCCGCCGAACTCGCGCAGGAAACTGCGCTGGCCGGGGTGATCTGCGGCCGGGTGCTGCCAGACCAGTGGGGCGGCGACGGGCGCGAATTTGATTTTTATGATCTCAAGCAGGACGTCACTGCGGTGCTCGGGGCGCTCGGCGAGCGCGTGCCGCAATTCGTCCCCTGCGAGCATGTGGCCCTGCATCCCGGCCAGAGCGCGATGTTGATGCGCGACGGGCAGGCGCTGGGTGTTCTCGGGCGCCTGCATCCGCGCATGTGCAAGCTGCTGGACCTGGAAATCAGTCCGCTGGTGTTCGAAATCTATCTGGAGGCCCTGAAAGCCCCCACGACGCCGGCCTTCAAGCCGCTGTCCAGATTCCCCTCTACCCGTCGCGATCTGGCCGTATTGGTGGACCACGCGGTGTCTGCCGGGCAGGTGCTAGCGGTCGTTCGAGGGGCCGCCGGACCGCACCTGCGAGACTTGCAGTTGTTTGATGTTTATCAGGGGCAAGGCATTGATTCGGGCAAAAAAAGTCTGGCCCTGGGCTTGCTTTTCCAAGCCTCATCCAGCACCCTTAACGAACCTGAGATCGAGCAGGCTATTGCCGCTACGCTCGCTGCTTTGGCCAGTGAAGTCGGTGGAGCGTTGAGGAAATAGCCATGGCATTGACCAAAGCTGATATGGCGGAACGCCTGTTTGACGATCTGGGTTTGAACAAGCGGGAAGCCAAAGAACTGGTTGAAGCTTTTTTTGAGGAAATCCGCTTTTCTCTGGAGCAAGGCCAGCAGGTCAAACTGTCGGGCTTCGGCAATTTCGATCTCAGGAATAAAAATCAGCGACCGGGCCGTAATCCCAAGACCGGGCAGGAGATCCCCATCTCTGCCCGTCGCGTGGTGACTTTCAGACCCGGTCAGAAACTCAAAGCCCGAGTAGAAGCCTATGCTGGAAATATCGAACAATAACGAACTGCCCGTTATTCCTGGCAAGCGCTACTTCACGATCGGTGAGGTGAGCGAACTGTGCGCGGTCAAGCCGCATGTGCTTCGCTACTGGGAGCAGGAGTTTCCGCAGCTCAAGCCGATCAAGCGGCGCGGGAATCGTCGGTACTATCAGCGACAGGATGTCATTCTTATCCGCCAAATCCGTAGCCTCCTGTACGAGCATGGGTTTACTATTGGCGGCGCCCGACAGCGACTGGCGGGCGATGAAGTGAAAGCCGATTCCAGCATGAGCCAGCAAATCGTGCGGCAGCTGCGGATCGAACTCGAAGAGGTGCTTGATATCCTCCGCCGGTGATCGGTGCGACGACCCGGAACGCCACAGTGCAACGGGTATCTGCGCTCATCTGCAAAGTTTTGGAATTGCGGCCCCTGCTAACGGCAAGGGTCTCAGGAGTTGTCTGTCGTCGGGGCGTAGCGCAGCCTGGTAGCGCACCGCAATGGGGTTGCGGGGGTCGCGAGTTCGAATCTCGCCGCCCCGACCAATCAGACTTTTCCTTTCGGCTCCGCCTCCCCCTGGGCAGGAGCAGCAGGGCAGCCCTGCTGGGGTGCGCCCTGGTCGCAAGTCTCGTCGCCTGCGGCGACCTGAGCGACCCCCGTGCGGCATTCGATGCCGGTCATTTCTCCAAGTCCTTAAAACTCGCTGAAGCCGCCGCCGATGCGGGCGATGCGCAGGCCATGAACCTGCTCGGCGTGCAGTACTACCTCGGCGCCGGCGTGCCGCGCGACTTCGCCGCTGCGCGCCGCTGGTTCGAGTCTGCAGCGCTCAAAAACGACCTGAATGCCCAATGCAATATCGCGATGCTCTATCTGCGCGGGCTAGGCGGTGCGCAGGACTTTATGCGCGCCTATGCCTGGTTCGAGCGTGCCGATCAGGGCGGCAATCCGCGCGCGAAAGCCTATCTTGCGGTGATGGGCGACAGCCTGACGCCCAACCAGATCACCAAAGGCCGTTTGTGGCTGCAGCAGGCGCTGCCGCGCTAGCAGTTCGCGCACCCGCTTAGGCGCAATACAGGCGATTGGGTGGCTTGGTTATACTCGGCCCCAAGTTTTAATTTGGGGTCTACCCATCATGTGCGGAATTGTCGGCGCTGTGGCCCAGCGATTTGTGGCCCCCATCCTGCTCGAAGGGCTGAAACGTCTCGAATACCGGGGCTATGACTCCGCCGGCATGGCGGTGCTGGGGCAGGGCAATGCGATCGAGCGGCAGCGTGTGCTGGGCAAAGTCGCGGGCCTTGAGGCCGTACTCAACACCAACCCGCTGGACGGCACGCTGGGCATTGCGCACACGCGCTGGGCCACGCACGGCGCGCCCAGCACGCACAACGCGCATCCGCACATGGCGCGCGAAACGGTGGCGCTGGTTCACAACGGCATCATCGAAAATCACGGCGAATTGCGCGAAAAATTGCGCGCTGCGGGCTATGAGTTCAGCTCCGAGACCGACACCGAAGTGGCGGTCAATCAGGTGCATCAGTTTCTGGCGCAAGGTAAGGATCTCCTGGGCGCCGTGCAGGCCACGGCCGCGATGCTGGAAGGCGCGTTTGCGCTGGGCGTGATGTGCAGCGACGAACCCGGCCGCCTGATCGCCGCGCGCCGCGGCAGTCCGTTGGTCATCGGTCTGGGGATCGGTGAGAACTTCATTGCCTCCGATGTGTTTGCACTGCTGCCCGTCACCCAGCGCTTCATTTTTCTGGAAGACGGCGATACGGCCGACATCCGGCGGCAGCAAATCACCATCTACGATGCCAATCTGCAGGTCGTGCAGCGGCCCGAGTCGGTCTCGCAACTGAGCCCGGACGCGGTGGAAAAATCCGGCTATCGCCACTTCATGCTGAAGGAAATTTTCACCCAGGCGCTGGCGGTGGCCGAGACCCTTGAAGGCCGCGTTCAGCACGGCCTGCTGGCGCCCGATCTGCTGGGACCACAGGCCGAGTCCATTCTCCGTCAGACCCGTGAGGTCAACATCGTGGCCTGCGGCACGAGTTACCACGCCGGTCTCGTGGCCAAGTATTGGCTGGAAGGGCTGGCCGGCATTCCCTGCACGGTGGAGGTCGCGAGCGAGTTCCGCTATCGCAACCCGGTGGTGCGCGATAACACCTTGTTTGTGACCATTTCCCAGTCCGGCGAAACCGCCGATACCCTGGCCGCGCTGCGCGAAGCGCGGCGCCGCGGCTTCGCCCACGCCTTATCGATTTGTAACGTGCCGGAAAGCTCGTTGACCCGCGAATCTGAACTGGTGCTCATGACCCGCGCCGGCCCGGAGATCGGCGTCGCCTCGACCAAAGCCTTCACCACCCAGCTGGTCGCGCTGATGCTCTTGACCATCGCGCTGGGCCGTCAGCACGGCATGAGCGATGCCACTGAACGCGAGCTGGTCGCCGCGCTTGAATCCCTGCCCGGCAAAATCAACGCGACGCTCGAACTTAACGACGCCATTGCCAAGCTCGCCGAAGCGTTCGTCAACAAGCATCACGCGCTTTATCTCGGGCGCGGTGCGATGTACCCGATCGCCATGGAGGGCGCGCTCAAACTGAAAGAAATCTCCTATATCCACGCCGAGTCGTACCCGGCGGGCGAACTCAAGCACGGCCCCTTGGCGCTGGTCGATGACGAAATGCCGGTAATCGCCGTCGCGCCGCGCAATGATTTGCTGGAAAAACTGAAGTCGAATCTGGAGGAAGTACGCGCGCGCGGCGGGCAGCTCTACATTTTTGGCGACAGCCAGATTGCGGTGCCCGAGCATCCTTCAATTCACCTCACCGGCATCCCGGCGGTGCACGACGCCGTCGCGCCAATCGTCTACACCGTGCCGCTGCAAATGCTGGCGTATCACGTTGCTGTGCTGAAAGGCGCAGACGTCGACCAGCCGCGCAATCTGGCGAAATCGGTGACGGTCGAATAGGCCGCTTGCGGCCGTAAAGGCCGCGCTTTTCGGCGCAAGCGTTCGCGCTTTTGCGCTACTCGCGAAAGTAAAACATGACCTCGCTCATACGGCCCCGGAAGGGGCCGTGTGCATCATGCCGCCCACATTCCACGCAACGCGCCACGCTTCGGCGCGATGAGGGTGAGCCCGATGCTTCGAGTCTTCCGCCATTACCTGCCCGCAGGCTTGCTGTGGGCGGCGCTTATCGAAGGCCTGTTGTTGCTGCTCGCGCTGCCGGTCAGCGCGCTGTTGTGGTGGATTTTGCTTGCGGGGACCCAGAACACCGCTGACACCTTGCTCGTCTCCTCAAGCGCAGCCGTCGTCTTTGCGCTGTGCATGCTGGCAGGCTTGACGGCCACCGGCTGCTATCAGCGCGACGCGCGCGATCTGCCGCTCGATCTGGTGCTGCGAATTGCTCTCGGGCTCTGCGGCGGCCTGTTGCTGTTCCTGCCGCTGCAGCGCTGGCTACCGCTCGGCCCGACCTCCGCGGTGGCGCTGGCGCTTGCCTGCGCCCTGTCGCTGATCGGAATCGCCAGCAACCGCTTGCTCTGCGCCAGCGCGAATGAACGGCTGTTCGCCCGCCGGGTGCTGGTGTTGGGCGCCGGCGAGCGGGCGCATCGGATTGAATCACTCAGGCGCGCCAGCGATCGACGCGGCGTGCAACTGGTGGCGTTTGTCCGCCACGGTGAGGCGAGCCCGCGGGTCAACGCCGCGCGGCTGGTATTTCCCGGCTCAAGTCTGGTCGCGCTGGCACGCCGTTTTGCGGCCAGCGAAATCGTTGTGGCCTTGGATGACCGACGGCATGACTTTCCGGAGCAGGAACTGCTCGAGTGCAAGATGCAGGGCATCCGCGTTACCGAAGACATCGCGTTTCTCGAGCGTCAGCGCGGTCGCGTATTGCTGGAAGGGCTCGGCGCGGGCGATTTGATTTTTGCCGACGGCTATACCCAGGCCGTGCGCGGCGGACCCGTGAAGCGTGCGCTGGATGTGCTGGTCGCCGGCACCTTGTTGCTGGTGACCTTGCCGCTGATGTTGCTGGTATCGCTCGCGATCATGATCGAGAGCGGCGCGCCGGTCATTTATGTGCAGGAACGGGTAGGGCGTGGCGGGCGGGTGTTTCGTCTCTACAAGTTTCGCAGCATGCGTCAGGACGCCGAGGCCAACGGGCAGGCCGTATGGGCACAGCAGGGTGACCGCCGGGTCACGCGGCTGGGACGCTTCCTGCGCAAGAGCCGACTCGATGAACTGCCGCAACTGTTCAACGTGCTCGCCGGCGATATGAGCCTCATCGGCCCGCGCCCCGAACGCCCCGCCTTTGTCGCCAGCCTCACGCAAGAAATCCCCTACTACCCGCTGCGACACTGCGTGAAGCCCGGTATTACCGGCTGGGCGCAGATCTGTTTTCCCTATGGCGCCTCAACCAACGACGCCCGCGAGAAGCTGCAGTACGACCTCTACTACTTAAAGAACTACAGCCTCCTGCTGGACTTCATGATCCTGTGCCAGACCGCACAGGTGATCCTGTGGGGTAAAGGTGCGCGCTAAGCCTGGGGCGGCGCTTGGCGGGCATGCGGTGGCGCGCTAGATGTCGCTGACCCAGCTTGCCGCCTTGTTTGCCCTCGCGGGTGCGCTGGCTTTCAGCGCGCTCGCGGTGCGTTTGTTCAGCCGCCGCCAGTCGCCACAGGCCGGTGCCGGGTGGATGCAAGCTGCGGTGCTGATCAGCGCCACATGGTGGACGCTGCATGTGGCCTGCTATTACCAGTGGCTCGCCATCGATGCCTTATGGTTATTGCAGACGACAGAAGTCCTGCGCGACTGGGTGTGGGCCCGCGTCGTTTGTGGTCTGGTGCTTGGCGCCGTGGCAGACGTCGATTATGCGAGCAGAGTCCGCCGCCTGCGGCGCGGGCTCGACGGCCTCGCCCTCGCGCTCATGCTTCTGTTGCTCACGCAAGGCCTGCCGGGCGTGCCGCCGCTGCCGCTTGCGCTGGTCCCCACCGGCTTCATGCTGCTCGCGGTGCTCGGCCTGTTGCTGGTCGAGCAGCTCTACCGCAACACCCGCGATGCCACGCGCTGGGCGATGAAGCAAACCTGCTTCGCGCTGGGCGGACTGTGGGTGTACGACTTCCTGCTGTATGCCGACGGGGCCTTGTTCGGCGCACTGGATCCGGACTTGTGGACCGCGCGCGGGCTGGTTAACGCGGTGGCGGTGCCGCTGCTGTGGGTCGGCGCGGGCCGCCGCCCGAGCGCCGCCGCCGGCCCTCAACTCTCGCGTCAGATGGCCTTTCATGTGACCGCCCTGTCGGCCGCCGGGCTCTACCTGCTGTTCATGGCGGGCGCCGCCTATTACGCCAAAGCCTTCGGCGGCAGTTGGGGCGGGGCGCTGCGCGTGGTGCTGGCGTTCATCGCGGTGCTGAGCGTGGCGTCGCTGCTCGCGTCTGCCAGCTGGCGCGCGGCGTTGCGGGCTTGGCTGGCGCGTCATCTATACGCCCGCCGTCACGACTATCAGGACGCCTGGGCGTCGTTCACCCAGCGCCTTGCCTTGCTGGGTGACCGACCGCTGGCCTTCCGCGAAGGCCTGCTGCGGGCCTTTGCCGACGTGCTCGACTGCACCGGCGCGGCGCTGTGGCAGCAGACCGCGACGGGTCGCTACGAGCGAAACGCGGCGTGGGTCATGACGCCGCCGGCCGCCGCCGTCCTGCCGCAGGACCATCCGTTGATCGCGCAGTTCACCCGCGACGATCGACCACTGGCGATGGCGCCGCTGGCCGCCCGGGCCACGCTGGACGAGCACGCGCTGTGGCCCGGCTGGCTGCTTGAACTGCCGCGCGCCTGGGCGCTGGTGCCGCTGGTGCATCAGGGCGAGTTGCTGGCGCTGGTGGTGCTGGGCGAGCGGCGCAGTCCCACGCCGTTTACCGCTGAAGATCAGGACCTGTTGCGCACCATGGCCCGTCAGGCCGCAGGCTATCTCGCGCTCCTCCGGGCGACCGATGCGCTGGCCGAAGCGCGCCAGTTCGAGGCTTTCAATCGCCTCTCGGCGTTTCTGGTCCACGACCTCAAGAACGTGCTCGCGCAACTCGCCCTGGTCGGCCGTAATGCCGAGCGTCACCGGCATAACCCCGCCTTTGTGGATGACGCCCTGCGCACCGTGGCGGACGCAACGACCAGACTCTCGCGGGTGCTGGCCGCGTTCCGTCAGGCGCCTGGGCAGAGCGCGCATGAGGCCTGCGATCTGGTCACGCTGACCGCCACCGCCGTGCAGCAGGTGCAGTCGCGTGCGCCGCGTCCGGTGCTCGTCAGCACCGCTGAGCATCTGCCCATTCAGGCCGCGCCCGAGCGGCTGGTCGCGGTCCTCGAACATCTGCTGCAGAACGCCCAGGACGCGACGCCGCAGGACGGCAGTATCCGGGTGGAGTTGTCGCGCGCCGCCGATCAGGCGCTGCTGCAAATCGCCGACACCGGCTGTGGCATGAGCGAAGACTTCGTCCAGCACCAGCTGTTCAAGCCCTTCGCGACCACCAAGGGCAAGGCCGGCATGGGCATGGGCGTTTACGAAAGCCTGCACGTCGTGCGCGCGGTAGGCGGCCGGCTTTCCGTGGCGAGCACGCCGGGCGCCGGCACCACCTTCCAGATCACGCTGCCGCTGGACCGCAGCGCCGGGCAGCGCACAGGGGCCTACGCATGAGCCGGCCACGTTTACTCATCGTCGACGACGACCCTGGCGTGACCACCCAGCTCAAATGGGCACTGTCTGATTACGAACTCAGCTTCGCGAGCAATCGCGCAGAAACGCTGGCCGTGGTGCGGCAACAGCCGCCGCCGGTCATTACGCTCGATCTGGGCCTGCCACCCGATCCGGCCAACGCCTCCGAAGGCTTGCAGACACTGTCGGAAATCCTGCGTCTGGCGCCGACCTGCAAGGTGATTGTGGTCACCGGTAACGACGACCACGAGGTCGCGATGCGGGCAGTGGCGCAGGGCGCGTATGACTTCTACGAGAAGCCGGTCGACCCCGACGTCTTGCGCCTTATCGTCGAACGCGCGATGCGCCTGTATGCGCTGGAAGAAGACAACCGACGGCTGGCCGCCGCGGGCAACGGACCCTTCGCCGGACTCATCGCCGGCAGCAACGTGATGCTCGGGGTGTGTCGCTCGATCGAGCGCCTGGCCCCGACCGATGCCTCCGTGCTCCTGCTAGGTGAAAGCGGCACGGGCAAGGAAGTGCTGGCGCGTGCCATCCACGCGCTTAGCCCGCGCCACGCGGCGCGCTTCGTGCCGATCAACTGCGCGGCGATCCCCGAGGCCCTGCTCGAGAGCGAACTCTTCGGCTACGAGCGCGGCGCTTTCACCGGCGCCAATCGCCAGAGCAAGGGCAAATTTGAACTCGCTGATGGCGGCACCTTGTTTCTGGACGAAATGGGCGACCTGCCGCTTGCGCTGCAGGCCAAGCTGCTGCGCTTTCTGCAGGAGCGGGTGCTGGAGCGGGTGGGCGGGCGCGAGGAAATTGCGGTCGATACGCGGGTCATCTGCGCGACGCATAAAAATCTCTCGACCCTGATCGCCGAGCGGCTGTTTCGCGAGGACCTCTACTACCGCATCAGCGAACTGTCGATTGCGATTCCGCCGCTGCGTGAACGCCCCGGTGACGCGATTCTGATTGCGCGCAGTTTGCTCGGCCGCTTCCGTCAGCTGCGGGCCACGCCGGTGCGTGATTTCAGCCCGTCGGCGCTGGCGGCAATCGAAGCCCACCCCTGGCCTGGCAACGTCCGCGAACTCGAAAACCGGGTCAAACGCGCGGTGATCATGGCCGAATCACCGGTCATCGAAGCCGCAGATCTGGAACTTCAAGCGCCAGCCAGCAACGGCTTTCGCACGCTGCGTGAAGTGCGCGACGAGGCCGAGGCCGGCGCCATCCAGCTCGCGCTGGCCGCCAGCCGCGGGCAGATCGGCAAAGCCGCCGACGTGCTCGGCATCAGTCGACCCACGGTTTATCACCTGATCAAGAAATACGGCCTGCACTGATGCAGCGGCCGCGCGAGGGCGCACGGATGGTTGAGGGCGTGTGTGATTTTTCCCGCTTCTTTGAAATTGTCGAGGCGGACACCGAGGCCCTGCGCCACGAGGTGTACCGCATTCGCCATCGGGTGTATGTCGACGAACTGGGTTGGGAAGCGGCCGGCGGGCAGGAGTCGCAGGAAGAAACCGACATCTACGACCGGCGCGCGATTTTCTGCCTGCTGAAGCATCTGGCGACCGGACGCTTCATTGGCTGTTTGCGGCTGGTGCTTGCCGATCCGCTGGACCCGAAGGCGGCGTTTCCGTTTGAAGCACTGGCGCCGCTGGCGACGCGCGCGCTGGCCGCTCGCCACGGCGAGTTCTGGCGGGTTCACGCGGCAGAAATCTCGCGCACCGCGGTCATTGGTGATTTCCGCCGACGCGGGGCCGAGCGCCTGTCGCCGATCAGCGAGTCCAACGGTGAGCGGCCGGATCCGGGGCAGTCGCTGCACGACGAGCGGCGCGGATTTCCGCATATCGCCGCCGGGCTCTACGTAGGCGCGGCGGCGCTCGGGATGGCGCATCAGATGGCGCGCGTTTTCGCCCTGATGGAACCCCGTCTGGCGCGCCGGCTGCGGGTCTACGGCATCCAGTTCGAGCAACTGGGGCCGCCGGTTGAGCACCACGGACAGCGCGCGCCCTACGGCCTTGAAGCGAGCAGCTTCGAGCAAGGCCTGTCGAGCGACCTCAGCGACCTGCTGTGGACGATCCGCCAGACCTTGGCGGCGCGGCGCGGATGACGGCGCGCAGGAGCAGGGCTGTGCGGACGCTCGCCGGCTAGCCGCGTCCGGGTTCGCCGATCTCCGTCAATTCGACCTCAGCGCCTGAGTCCGGGCGCAGCTTGCGCGCGAGCTTGTGGGCGAGATGCGGCAGCAGTCGCGGCAACGGCATTTTGAGGCAGTGACTCCGCAGCCGCAGGACTTGCGCGGCGAGGCGCGCCACGGGTGACGGCGGCAGCGTTGGCACCAGCACCCGATTAATCAGCGCGGCGGTCAGGGCCACCGGCGGCAGGCGCACATCGGCGCGCCGCAGGGCGCGTTTGAAAGCAGGCGGGACGCACAGCCCCAGATGCGCTTCGGCCTGACCCAGCGCAAGCCGCAACGGGCGCGCCACCCGTAGGCTCAGGCAGCGCTCCAGCAAGGACGCCCAGAACGCGGCGCCGTCGGTGTCGTTGAAGTGGCTGACCAGTTCGTAGACGTCCAGCACATCGCGCAGACCGTGCTGGAACTCACCGCTGCGAAAGCCATGCAGGACGCTGTGTAGCACCAGATCCGGCGGCGCCAGCATGGCGGCCCCGGCGCCGGCGCTTACCCGTCGGGCCAGCAGCGCATCGCCATCCGGGTGCAAGGGATCGGTCAGCGGCAGGAGGGTGTGATGGACATCAAGCGTGCCCCCACGCAGTTCGTGATGCAGCGGCGGCAACTCATGCATCCAGGCGCGGTAGTAATGCGCGTCGTAGGGCGTCTGTGGCGGCATCTGCCAGCCGTGCAGTCGCAACTGACACTCCACGACAGACAGCGCCTGATGCGGCACCAGCACGTCCACGTCGGCCACCAGCCGGCCCTGCGCGGGCGGCAGCTGGGCCGCGATGTAGGCCGCTCCTTTCAGCAAGGCCCAAGGGATCTCGAGCGGGTCAAGCGCGCGGTGCAAGCGGTCAATCTCCCATTGCACGCGGCGGGCATGGTCGGCCGCCACGACGTGGTCGGCCCACAGATGGCGGCGCACCCGCGCCGGCACGGCGTCGAGCACGCCCAGAGTCTCCAGTTGGCGATGCCAGCGCCCGGAAACGCCGTGCACGCGCCCCAGCGCCAGCAGGTGCTGCCAGTGGGCGGCCGGCTGGGCGGCGAGCAGGGCAGGGTCCTTGAGTGCGCGCAAAAACAGCGGACGCAGCGACATACAAACTCCTTGGCGGTGATCGAACGGGGGAGGTCGGTCGGCAGCGCTAGCCTTGCCCTGCCGCCCGCGCAGCAAACCACCCGCCGACCCTGCGCCGCTTGGCGTGGCGCAAGAAACCCGCTTTTCCCTTTCCCAGCACCGGAGAGTTTTCATGGATGTAAACGGACCCCCGCCGGCAGGCAGCCGGCGTCGCTTCCTCAAAGGCACGGCCCTGGCGCTACCGGCGGTGATGACGCTTAACACGGCCCACGCCGGCACGCTGGCCCGGACCAGCCTCAACTGCGGGCAGCCGGTGATGCATGCGCCCTGCGCGCCGCTGCGTTTTGACCGGGACGATTTTTTTCGCGACAAGGTCGCCTGCTACGACAAGCTGGTCGCCGTGACCGACAAGCGCGGCCGCGTGCGCGGCTACACGGCGAACGGCGTGCCGACCTACTTTGAAGGCCTGCGCGGCAGCGACCAGCGGGCCTGCTGGCGCTATGTGGCGAACGGCGAGGAAGTGCCGGCCGCCGAGCAGCCGTACATCAACGCGCCCAACAATCTGCGCACGCTGGATCCCGCGCGTAGCCGCAGCGCCAGCGCCTGCCGCGAGGGCTACGCCATCGTCCACTTCAGCGCGCGCGACGGCAGCGTGCTGGCAGTCGGCGAGCCGCACGCACCGGTCGATGCATTGGTCACCAGCCTCAGCGGCGCCTGTCTCAAGTCGCTGTGGGGCGCGGCGGTCTGAATGGCGCGCAGCGCCCCTTGCTGGACCGCGGCGGCAGCCGTAGAGACCTTGCGTTGGCGCCGTTTCGACGAGGCCTGGTTTGCCTTCGACCCCCGCTCCGGACAAACCCATTTCCTCAATCACACCGCGTTCTCGGTGCTGCAACTGCTGGGTGCGGCGCCGCGCAGTGTGGACGCGCTGGCGGCGGCGTTCTGCGCCGCGCACGCAGCCCAGCCCGACCCCGATCTGCCGGGCGTGCTCGAAGACACGCTGCGGGTGATGGATGCGCTGGGCCTGGCGACGCCGCTGCCATGAGCGCCCCGACCACCGTGCAGGAACTCTCACCCACCGTCCTGCGCCGGCGCTGTGCGGAGGGACTCGCGCTCATGGTCGGGCCGTTCGTCGTTCGCCTGCACAGCCGCGCGGCCCTGCTGGCCGAGAACCTGCTGCGCTATTACCCGCACGTGCCGCTGGCACGGGAGCAAGGGTTTGCCGACGCCGTGATCACCCTCAAGCCGCCGCTGTGGCGATGGCCCGGGCGGCGAGGCTGGACCCTGGCGCTGGAAGACGGGCTGCCCTTCACCGAGTTTCCGGCGCGCGCCCTGCTGGCGCATCTGGAATGGACCATCAACTGGTGCATCGCCAGCCGGGCGCAGCACTACCTCATGTTGCATGCCGCTGTGCTGGAGCGCGACGGACTGGCGCTGGTCTTGCCGGGTGAGCCCGGTGCGGGCAAGAGCACGCTCTGCGCGTGGCTGATGCTTCACGGCTGGCGCCTGCTGTCGGATGAGTTCGGGCTGCTGCGGCCGCAGGCGCTGCGCTTCGATTCGCTGCCACGGCCCATCCCGCTCAAAAACGATTCGATCGGCGTGATTGCCAACAGCTGCCCGACGGCCCGCTTTGGGCCGGCAATCGACGGCACGCGCAAAGGCCGGGTGGCGCATCTCCTGCCGCCGGCCGTCCATCTGCAACGCATGGGCGAAACGGCCCGGCCGCGCTGGGTCGTGTTTCCGCACTACGGCGCAGATTCCGCGCCCGCTGCGCAGGCCCTGCATCCGGCCGAGTGTTTCGCGGCCCTGACCCAGCACGCGTTCAACTACGCCCTGCTTGGCGCCACCGGCTTTGAGACGGTCGCGGCGCTGACCGGGGCGGTCGACGCCTGGCGGCTGCGCTATGCGTCGCTGCCCGATGCCGCCCGGTGCATCGATGAACTCTGCGGCCTGCGGGCCGCGGCCTGAAACCCCACCCCCGCGGAGAGTCCCCATGAAGCGCTGCCGAGAATGTCTGTTGCCCGCTGCCGTCCCCGGCGCGGCGCTGGATGCGGAGGGCGTCTGCGCCGCCTGTCGCGCCTATTCGCCGCAGGCCCCCTCGGTGCAGGCCGGCGAGCTGCTCCGCAAGGGCTTTGAAGCGGATCTGGAGGCCGCGCTGAGCGCCAGTCGCGGGCGTGGTCAATACGACGTGCTGGTGCCGTTCAGCGGCGGCAAGGACAGCGCCTGGCTGCTCTACAAGCTGGCGGTCGAGTACCGGTTACGGGTGCTCGCGTTCACGGTCAACGTCAACCTGCCGGAACTGGCCTGGCGGAATATTCGCCACACGCTGGCCCGGCTGGCCATCGACCATCTGTCTTACGCGCCACCGGACGAGTTCTATCGCCGGCTGTTTGCCTATCTGCTGCGCCATCAGGAAGCCCGCGGCGCGGTGTATACGGTGTCCTACGTCTATGCGCCGCTGTTCGAGGGCGACGCGATCCGGATGGCGCTGGAAAAAGACATTCCGCTGGTGCTGGCCGGCTATTCGCCCGGCCAGCCGGACCCGGCGCGAATGCACTACGAGTTCTCGCGCAAGCTCATCGAGCAGACCGACTGGACGCCGCCGGAACTCGCCCGTTGCGGGCATTTTTCCGCCGCCGACCTCGGGCGTTTTTTCAACCCGGCGCAGTACCCGCCGGGCACGCGTTTTCCGCGCTATCTGGCGCCGTTTCACGCCTGGCCGTACGACCAGGCGGCAGTCATGCGGCAGGTCGTGGCCGAAGGGCTGGTGGCGGATGCGCGCCACGCGAGCCCGGTGTTCAGCAACTACCCGATCAACTGGCTGCTGATGTACTCGGACCTCGCCCACTTTGGCTATAACCCCTACGCGCCGGAGTTCTGCACGCTGATTCGCGAAGGCAAGGCGAGCCGCGCGGCGTGGCGGGTGCTGGCACCGCTGGTTGACGCCATGGTGCGCTGGCGGGTGGGGCTGGGGCGCGACGTCAGCAGCCAGCTCGACTGGCTGGGCCTGCGGGCAGAAGACCTGCGGATCACGCTGCCGGCCGGCGCATACGACCCGGTGCTGCCGCCATGAACAGCGGCACGGCGCTCGAGGTCGGGATTTGCGAGCTCTACCGGGCGCGGGCCACCCGCACGCCCGGCGCGACGCTGTTTCAGATCTGGCGAGATGAGGCCTGGCAGCCGATCAGCGCCGCGGCCTTCATGGCACAGGCCGAAGCGCTGGCGGCCGCGTTGCGCGCGATTGGCCTGACGCCCGGCATGCGGCTGGCCATCCTGGCCGTCAACGGGCTCGACTGGGAGCGCCTGCAGTGCGCGGCCCTGCTGGCCGGGGTGACGGTGGTCGGCATCGACCCGCAGGAGACCCCGGCCCGACAGGCGGCCATGCTGACGGCCGCCGGGGTCGCCGGGCTGGCGATCGATCAGCCCTCACGCTACACGCAGCTGCCGGCGTCGGCGCGGGTGGCGCTGCAGGTGGTGATTTGCGCCAGCGATGCGCATTCGCCCCCCGGCGCCCCGCCCTGGTGGACGCCGCAGCGGCTGCTCGCGCTCGACTTGCCGCCGCTGGAAGTGCTGCCGGCGGGTGAGGCGGAGGCGCTGGTTATTTTTACGTCCGGCAGCACCGGACTGCCGCGGGCGATTGCGTATCGCCATGCGCAGCTGGGCCGCGCGGTCACCGGTATCCTGGCGGCATTCCCGCAGCTGCGGCCCGGCGACCGCCTGCTGTGCTGGTTGCCGCTGGCCAATCTGTTCCAGCGCATGATCAATTTTTGCGGCATGGCCGCCGGCGCCTGTAGCTGGCTGCTGGCCGAGCCGCGCGAGCTCTTGCCGCGCCTGCAGGAGATTCGGCCGCACTGGCTGGTCGGCGTGCCGCGCTTCTACGAGAAGTTCTACGCCGGCGTGCAGCAGCAGATAGCCGCGCAGGGCTGGCTACGCCGACGGCTTGGCCGCTGGGCGCTCACGACCGGCGCGGCATACGCCGCGCAGATCCGCGCCGGACGCAAGCCCGCGGGCGGTCTACGTCTGCGCCACGCGCTGGCCGATGCGCTGGTGCTGCGCCGGATCCGGGCGCAGCTGGGCGGCGCGCTGCGGGCCGCGTTGAGTGGCTCGGCACCCTGTCCGCCGCGCGTGCTGGAGGGGCTGCATGCCTGTGGCCTGCTGGTGCTCGAAGCCTACGGGCTCAGCGAGAGCATCCTGCCGATTGCCCTCAATCAACTGGACGATTACGAGTTCGGCAGCGTGGGCCGACCCTTGCCGGGGGTGGAACTGGCGCTGGCCGCCGACGGCGAAATTCTGGTCCGCAGCCCCGGCGTTTTTACGGGCTATCTGCACGACGCGTCGCGCGCCGCCGACCTCGACGATCAGGGTTTCTTGCATACCGGCGACTTGGGCGCATGGAGCGCCGCCGGGCGCTTGCTGATGCGCGGGCGCAAGGGTGAGGTGTTCAAGACCTCGACCGGCCGCAAGGTCGCGCCGGCGCCGATCGAAGCCCTGCTGCGCGAACTACCCGGCGTGGCGCAGGCGGTGGTCTTCGGCGCCGGGCAGAAATGCGTGGTGGCCTTGCTCACGCCTGCCGCCGAGGACGCGCCCGCGCTCTGCGTCGACAGCGCCTTCGAGGCCTGGGCACGGCGAGCGGCGGCAGCGCTGCCGCTGGTTTGTATTGACCTGCCTGCGCACGCGCTGCCCGGCGCCGTGCTGTGCGACCGCCGCCCGCTGACCGCGGGGGATGAACTTCTGACGGTCAATCTGAAGCTCCGCCGGCCGGCGCTAGCGGCCCGCTATGCGGACGCGCTGACCCAGTTCTACGCCGCGCTGGAAGCGGATAGACCGCCGCCGGGCTGCACGCGGCTCACCCCCGATCTCCTGTTGTGCGTCCTCTGAGGAAACCCCATGCATTGCTTTCTGGTTACAGGCGCGTCCGGCGTCGTCGGTGGGGCGCTGGTCCCGGTGCTTTTGCAGCAGCCGGCGACGCGCGTGCTGGTGCTGCTGCGGCCGCGCGGCGAGCAGACCGTCGCGGCGCGCCTCGAGCAGCTTAAAAATTTCTGGCGCAATCATTACCCCGGCTTGCCGCCGTCGGCCCTGGACCAGCGCCTGACGGCGTTGACCGGCGACATCAGCGCGCCGGGCCTGGGCTTGTCCAGCGAAGACACCGCCGAGGTCATCGCGCACTGCACGCACCTCGTGCACTGCGCGGCGAGCGTGCGCCTCAACCAGCCCTTGCCGGCGGCGCGCGCGGCAGCGGTGGCGCCGACGGCCGCCGTGATCGCGCTGGCCCGCCGTTGCACGCGCCTGTGCAAAGTCGAGTTTGTCTCGACGGTGGGCGTCGGCGGGCGCTGGGGCGCGGCCCTGCCCGAGCGCTGGCTGCACGAGACGCGGGTTTTTCACAACACCTACGAGCAGGCCAAGGCCGAAGCCGAAGCCCTGATCGAAGCGGCGATCGCGCAAGGCCTGCCGGCCAGCGTCCATCGCCCCAGCATGGTGGTGGGCGATTCGCGCACCGGGGTCACACCGCATTTCCAGATCTTCCAGTTTCTCTGCGAATTTCTGAGCGGTCGCCAAACCTGCGGCCTGACGCCGCAGCTGGGGCAGGCCCGGTTAGACATCGTGCCCAACGACTACGTGGCGGCGGCAATTGCGGCGGTGGCCCTCGCGCCGGACAGCGTCGGCCAGATTTTTCATCTTTGCGCCGGGCCGCGGCATGCGCTGGCGCTCAAGGCCTTGCAGCGGACCGTGCGCACGCGCTTTCGCCGCGAAGGGCGCCTCGGCGCCTGGCCGCTGCTGCGCCTGCCGTCCGGCTGGTTTCTGCGCCTGATGCGCTGGCTGGCGCCGCTGCTGCCGCCTGCCCGCCGGCGGGCGCTGGACACCCTGCCGGTGTATCTCGACTACCTGGGGTCGCGCCAGGTCTTCGAGAACGGCCACAGTCAGGCGCGTCTGCAGGCGCTGGGCGTGCGGCTACCGGATACCCACACCACGCTGGCGCGGGCGCTGGACTATTACTTCGCGGTAACGCGTCGCTGAGGCCGGGCCGCGCGGCGGCTCAGGTAAACGGGTCGCCGCCCCATTCGCCGAGCGCAAACGCCCGACGCAGGGCGTCAAGGTCGGCCAGTTGCGCCGGCGCAAGGGCCGAGCGCCTGGCGCGAAAAGCGGCGCGCTGCGCTGGCGTCAGCGGGGTACAGCCCGTATGGGCGACCAGCAGGAAACGCACCGGACTGGTGGTGTGGATGGCCGCACGCGGCAGGGCCCGACCAAGCTCGGTCTTCAGTTCATGCAGCGTGAAGGCCGATTCCAGCGACGCCCGATACAGCGCGGCGAAAGCGTCCGGCTCGGCGGGCGCGTGACGGTTCATGAAGTAGTCGATTGAGCGCGGCGATTTCAGCCGCGCGAAGTCTTCCAGATAGACCGCCATGTCGGCGGTGCCGACGCGCGCCATGTGCTGCAGACAGGCCCGCAACGCGGCCCGGTCCGGCAGGCAGTGCAGCGACATCGTACTGATGATGGCGTCGACGCTGGCGTCGCCGAATCCCGCGAGCCGCGTGATGTCGTCCTCCACCAGACTGATGTTCGCCAGCCCCAGACGCGCCGCATCGGCCTGTGCCGCAGCCAGCAGGAGCGGACTGCGGTCAACGCCAATAAACGAAACGCCCGGGTTTAGCGCAGCGACCTGCATCAGCTGCACGCCGCTGCCGCAGCCAAGGTCCAGACACCGCGCGCGACCGGCCAGCACCTGCGTCATGCGCGCGCTGTGATAGAGATACCCCGCTGCGGTCCGGCCATCGGCCCGGCCGTCGCCGCGCATGGCCAGCAAAATCTGCGCATCGTCGAAGCGCTCGCCGGGCGGCAGGCCGCGCGGCTGCTGCCGCCGACCCAGCGCTTCCCGAGCCATCAGGGCCGCGATCGCGGTGAGTGCATTAGTCATCGGGATCTCGCGCTTTGCACAGGAAAAACCCGCCGTAGCGGGTTGTCCTGGCACATGGGCCGTTGGTACCTCAGGCCTTGCGGCGTCGGCTGGCACCCATGCCTAACAGGCCCAATCCCAGCAGGGCGAGCGTGGTAGGTTCCGGCACCCCGACCGCAGCGTCAGCAGAGGTGCTGTGCTGGATGGTGAAGGTGTACTTGCCGCTGGCAAGGAAGAGCTCCATCTCGAAGGCGCCTTTGGTTTCGTCCAGCAGGCTCTCGCTGGTCGTGCCATTGGTGCCCACGCCGTTGTTGATGAGGAAGGCATCGGCGTATTCGTTGCAGTCCTTCTTGCCCGCGCCACCCGGGTCGAGCGTGGTCGAGCGGCACAGCGAGCTGGCATAACCCGAACCCGATTCACCATCCGGATTCCAGGTCAGGATGCGGGTGTCCGCAACCCCGGGGCCGTTAATCCGGTCAACGAAGGCGTGCCACGAGTAGCTGGCGTTGGCTACCACGTTGTCCTGACCGAGCGCCGTCCGCAGGAAACCGTCGGCATCAAAGGCCAGCTCAAACAACTGGCCGGCGGCCAGCGTGAAGCTGAACGTGCTGAGCAGGTTTTGATGGCCGTTCGCGCCGCCGTTGGTCGCAAACGTGTCAATCGAGACCTGCGAATGCACAGGCACATCCACCGGCGACGACGGGCTGAGCGCGTTACCGCTCGAATTCGTCGCCGAGCCCGCCCAGGTCGAGCTTGGGTTGCCGGTCAACAGGGAGTAGGCAACAAAGCCCGAGCCCAGCGAAGAGCTGATGCTGAGCGGTGCGCCAAGGCCGACGGTCACCGTGTTGAGCGGGGTATCCACGCCGTTCAGCGATGCGCCGACGGTGGCCACCGTGTTCACCGGGTTGAGTGTGATCGTGCCGGACGGGTTGGTGATTGGATCGTAGACGTCAAGCGCGACGCCGCTGCGGCCCGCCGCATGGTCGCCGGCCAGCAGGGTAAAGCCGTCGACCCGCAGATAGGCGTCGGCCAGCGCGCCGGGTGAAGGAATGGCGTATGCCACGCCGCCGTAGGCCAACGCCATCGCGGCTGCGATCGACGTGCCCAGTGTTCTTGATTTAATCATCTTGCTTACTCCTCGAGTTATCGCGATTGAGTGTTTCAGCCTTAGGGCCGCCACGCGGCAGAAGTAGAGCGGGTTCCGTGCCATCTCTTAAAAACCCGTTTTTATCGCGTTAAAACCCGCTAAAAAACGCATTTCCAAAACGCCCTTGCCGCCCCGGGCTTGTCAAAAATCCTGACAGGCCTGGCGGGTGTTCGGGCGGCAATCCCGCGGCCGCGCCGGTAATTCCGCGGCTTTACGGCCTGTTTGCGCTGTAAAAAATCTGGACAGTCGCGCCACGCCGTCGCTTGTGTGATCGGCATCAGGTGCTGTTGCGCCTTGCAGGCCACCATCCGGCTCCGGCGCGTCATCGCTAGCAGCGCCCGCCACCCAAGAACTGTCAGGAGTACAGGATGTCAGGACCACGCCATGCCGGATGGATCGGGATCATGCTGTTGCTGGGCACGCTGGCCGGCTGCAGCCAGAGCCCACAGGCCGCACGCGAAGAGGCTGCGCGGCTCGCCGCGGCGGGTGACCTCAAAGGCGCCATCCTGCAGTTGAAAAGCGCCGCGCAGCGGCTGCCCAACGACGCCGCGCTGCGCGCCGCGCTGGGCGATTTGTACAACGCGAGCTTCGATGCGGTGGCCGCGGTGAAAGAGCTGGGCCGGGCGCGCGAACTCGGGCTGGCGGACGATCCGGCGGTGGCGCTCAGTCTGGCGCAGGCGCTGCGGCGGCAGGGCAAATTCAGCGAACTGCTGAAAACCGTGCTGGTAGAGGACGGCTGGCCGGCGCCACAGCGCGGCGAAGTGCGCGCCCTGCGCGGCCGGGCCCAGCATGCGCTGGGCGACCCGGCCGCCGCCGCTGCCACGTTGGAACGGGCGCAGACCGAAGCCCCGGCGGGGCAAGAGGTCGCGCTGCTAGCGGCGCAAATCAAGGCGGGAAAACGCGATTTCAGCGGCGCGCTGGCCGACGTCGACGATTTGCTGAAACGCGCACCCGGGCACTACGACGCCCTGGTGTATCGAGCTGTCCTGCTGCGCGCGGCCGCTCAGGTGCCGGCGGCAATTGCGGCCTGGGGCGAGGTGCTGAAGCAAAATCCCCGCGACTTCACCGGCCTCTTGCTGCGCTCTCGACTATTGCTGGGACAGGACGAGGTGACGGCGGCGGCGGCCGACGCGGCCCGCCTGCGCAAGGAATATCCCGGCCAGCCCGCGGCGCTGGTCCAGCACGGGGTGATTGCGCTGGTGGAGGGCAAGCCCCGCGTGGCGCTGGACGACGCGCAGGCGGCGCTGCAGGTGGCGCCGACGCTGTTCTCGGCGATGCTGCTGGCGGGTCTCAGCCATCACGCGCTGGGCGCCGAGAGTCAGGCCGCCGAAATGCTGAAAGCCTGCCTGGCCGCGCAGCCCGCCCACGGGATCGCGCGTCGCGCCTATGTCGAAACACTGCTGAAGCTCAATCAGCCGGCGAGCGCCCTGCAGGCCGCTGCTGCCGGCGGAGACACCGATCCCCGGCTGCTCAGTCTGGCCGCCGAAGCGCATTTCGCGCTGAACGAACCGGCCGCTGCCGAAGCCCTGCTGGCGCGGGCGGCAAGTCTGGGACCGCCGGACGCGGGACTGCAGATCCGCCGTGCGCTGGCGACCCTCGGCGCCGGGGAGGAAGGGCAGGGCCTGACGGAACTGGCGAGCGCGGTGCAACTGGCTGAGGGGGCAACCCCGGCGGACGAACTGCTGGTCGTGCGCTTATTGCGCGGTGGCGATCTGGCTGGCGCGGCGCGGGCCATCGAGGCGCTCGCGAAACGCGCGCCCGACAGCGCGCTGACCCACAATTTGCGGGGGCTGCTGGCGGTCCAGCAGGGCGACGCGGCTGCCGCCGTGAAAGCCTTTACTGCGGCGTTGACGCGGGCGCCGGCCTTCCTGCCGGCCGCGGTAAATCTGGCGCATCTGCAGCTGGCGCAGGGCGATGTGGCGGCTGCGCGGGCGAGCTATCGGGCCGTCGCCGCCGCCGCCCCCGGCGCGCTGGCGCCGCTGCTCGCGCTGGCTGACTTTGAACGCCTGCAGGGCGAGCGCCAGGCGGCGCGCGAGGCCTATACGGCAGCGCTGGCGATCAGCGCAAAATCGCTGCCAGCGCATCTGGGGCTAATCGCGCTGGCGCTGGCCGGGCAGGACAAACCCGCTGCCGAACAGGCTGCCGAGGCGGCGCTCCAGCAGTTGCCTGACGAACGCCTGCTGTTGCTGCCGGCCGCGCGCGCGCTGCACTGGGCCGGACAGCCCCGACGGGTCGACGAGTTGGTCCGGCATTATCTGGCGCTGGACGCGGCGAGCCCGCTACGGTGGCTGGAGGCCGCGGCCTTCTATCGCAGCATTGCCGAGGATGCCGCCGCGGATCGCAGTCTGCGCGACGGTCTGGCCGCGGCGCCGGGCTACGCGCCGCTGCAGGTAGCCTGGGCGACGAGCCTGCTGGCGCGGGATCGGTTGCCGGCGGCGCGGACCTTTGTGGCCGACCTGCAGGCCCGCCAGCCAGGCGCACCGGTGGGCTGGCTGCTGGCGGGGGCGCTCGAAACGAAGGCCGGCCGCCATCGCGAAGCGGCTGCCGCCTATGCCCACGCGCTGAGCCTGCAGCCGGTGGGACAAATTGCCTGGCAGTGGTTTGCCGCGAGCGCGCGGGCCGGTCAGGCCGCCGCCGCCGAGGCAAGCCTGCTGGCGTTTGCGGAGGCCCATGCGGGTGACGTGTTTGTGCACAGCCGGCTGGGCGATCTGGCGCTCGGTCGCGGCGATTATCCGACCGCCATTACCCGCTACGAGCGCGCGCTGGCGGCCGGCCCGGCGACGGCCGAGGTGCTAAACAATCTGGCCTGGGCCTGCTGGCGGCAGGGCGATCTGCGGGCGCGTCAGTTTGCCGAGGCGGCCTGGCAGGCGGCGCCTGACTCGCCGCTCACGCTGGACACGCTGGGCTGGATTCTGCTCGCGGAAAAAGACAGCACCCGCGCTATCGAGCTGCTGCGCGAGGCCGCGCGGCGGGCCCCCACCGACCCGGATATCCGCTACCACCACGCCGCCGCGCTGGCCGCTACCGGGCAGACCGCGGCCGCCCGCGAGGCCCTGGCGCTCGCGCTGGCCGGCAATGAGCCCTTCGTCTCACGCCGGGATGCCGAACGCTTGCGCGCGCGTCTTCAGTGATCTGCGCCTGCCTGAGGCAGATCAAGGCCGCGCCGACCTCGATCCCGCACTGTCCAATCCACGCCATCGACCTTCAGAACAACACGGAGCAGCACTATGCGGGACAGCAATCACAGGACGGGGGCGGCGGGCAAACTGCCCGCCATCGCGCTATTGGCGGTCAGTCTGGGGGCCTGCTCGGGCCAGCTCTGGTCGCCCACCCGGCCGACTGCGCCGCGCGAAAAAATTGCGGCCAGCGACTGGACCTATCGGATCGGTCCGCTGGATACCCTCAACATTTTCGTCTGGCGCAATCCCGAGCTTTCGCAAACCGTCACCGTGCGTCCGGACGGCAAGTTCTCAACGCCGCTGGTCAAGGAACACCTTGCCAGTGGCAAGACCCCCGCCGTGCTGGCCGGTGAGCTGGAAACCGCGCTGGCCGACTACGTGCGCGATCCGCTGGTCACCGTCACCGTCGGCGGCTTCGCCGGCGAGTACGACGATCAGGTGCGGGTGGTCGGCGAAGCGGTCAAGCCGGCGGCCACGCCCTGGCGGCAAAACATGACGGTGCTCGACCTGATGATTCAGGTCGGCGGCCTGACCGAGTTTGCCAGCGGCAACCGCGCCGTGCTCGTGCGGCAGACCGGCGGCAAGGAAGAGGAGTTCGGCGTGCGGCTGGACGATTTGGTCCGCGACGGCGACATCTCCGCCAATGTCCCGTTGAAGCCGGGCGACGTGCTGATCATTCCCGAAGCCTGGTTCTAGCGCCCGGCGCACAGTTCGCGAGGAGGCAACGACGACCCACCGGCTGACGGGAGTTTTTATGCAGGACCAGCTTCAGACGACGCGCACTTTTTTGCGCATGGCGTGGCTTTATCGATGGGCAGGCTTGAGCGCGGCGGTGCTGTCTTGTGCCCTTGGCTGGACGGTGGTGTTGCTCATCCCGGACCAGTACGAAGTCAGCGCCAAGCTTTACCTCGATTCGCGCTCCATGCTGCGTCCGCTTTTGCGCGGCATTGCGTTTGATTCGTCGACGCTTGAGGACACCGCTGCGCTGCTGGGGCGCACGCTGCTTACGCGGCCGAATCTCGAGGAAGTGGCACGCCGCACCGACCTCGATCTGGGCAGCCACAGCCCGGAAGATTTTGACCGCTTGATCACCAGCCTCGCGCAGTCGATCAAGGTCAGCGGCACGACCCGCGACAACATCTACGAAATCAGTTTTCGTCATCCGGTGCCGCGCACGGCTAAGGCCGTGGTGGATGAACTGCTGAACCGTTTCATGGAGTCGGCGCTGGGCGATACCCGGCAGGAAACGGCGTCTACGCGCAAGTTTCTCGACACCCAGATTGCCAGCTACGAGCAGCGGCTGGCGAGCGCCGAAGAACGGCTGAAGGATTTCAAGCAGCGCAATCTTGGCCTGATGCCCGGCGCGCAGGGCGGCTACTTTGAACGCCTGGAAACCGCCCGCAGCCAGTGGCACGAAGCCCAGTTGCAACTGCAAGAGGCCACCCGCAGTCGCGACCAGTTGCACCAGCAGCTGGGCGGCAGTCCGGCGGCGTCGACCACGCCGGGCAGCGCGGAAGATCCGGAGCTCGAGGCGCTTGATGTGCGGATTGCGGATTTGCACAAGCGCATCGACGACCTGCTACTCAATTTCACCGACCGCCATCCCGACGTCATCGGCATGCGCAAGCTGCTGGAAGACTTCGGCGCCAAGCGCAGCGCGCTGGTCGCGGCGATCGCCAAACGCCCGCCGACCGCCGTCGCCAGCCCGGTGTCGGCCGCCGATCCGTATCGCGCACAACTGCAGGTCGAAGCCATTCAGGCCGGCGCGCAGGTGGCGGCGCTGGAAGCGCGCGTCGCGGCGCACGCGAGCCGGGTCAGTGAACTGGAGAAGAAGGTCGGCACAGTGCCCGAAGTCGAAGCGGAACTGGCGCGCCTTAATCGCGATTACGACGTCAACAAGAAGCAGTACGACGAACTGCTGTTACGCCGCGAACAGGCCTTGATGTCGCAGGAAGCGGAACAAAGCCAGGAAGACGTGAAGGTCAAAATCATCGACCCGCCGCGGCTGCCGCTGTTGCCGGTCGGGCCCAATCGCCTGCTGCTGGCGAGCGTTGTGCTGGTGCTGGGGCTCGGCTTGGGCGGCGGGCTGTGTGTGGGGCTGTCGCAGCTCAATCCGCGGGTGATCGATGTGCCCGATGTGCGTGAGATGACCGGCCTGCCGGTGCTGGGCGCGATCAGCCTGACCGCGGGCCCGCAGCACCGTCAGCAACGGCGCTATGAACTGCTGGCCTTTGGCGCGGGGCTGTTCGGCATCGTGCTGGTGTACGCCGCGCAGGTCACGCTGTTTCTGCTCGACATCAATTTGCACGGGCGCTTGCAGCACGTGCTGGGAGCCCTCACATGAGCATCATCGAACGCGCCATGCGCCAGCAGACCGGCGCCGCGCTGCCCCCGGCGAGCGTGGAGTCCCCCGTCACCAGCGCAGTCCTCGATGAAGCCCCGGTCGGTGGCCCGATGCCGCCGACACGCGCTCCGGCGCTGACGCTCGATTTCGCGCAGCTGCGTCGGCTGGGCTATCTGGTGCCCGGCGACCCGGCGGCGCGCTTGTCGGAAGAGTTTCAGCAGGTCAAACGGCGCCTCATCGGCAACACGGTGCCCGGCATGCTGGGCGGCACGCGGCCGCCGAATCTGGTGATGCTGACCAGCGCAATTCCGGGTGAGGGCAAGACCTACGCCACGATGAATCTGGCGCTCAGCATTGCGATGGAAATTGACCGCCGGGTGCTGGCCATCGACAGCGACATCATGAAGTCGGACCTGAGCCGGCTGTTCGGGGCGTGGAATCGTCCCGGACTCTACGACCTGCTGGTCCACCCCGAACTGGATGCCGGCGAAGTCATTTCGCGCACCAATCTGCCAGGGCTGACCTTCATGCCGGCGGGCACGGTGCGCGAAGGGATTACCGAACGGCTGGCCAGTCAGGCGATGGTGCGGCTGGCCGGTGAACTGGCCGCGCGCTATCCCGATCGATTGATTGTGTTCGACGCGCCGCCGGTGCTGGCGATGTCCGGCGCGGCGGCGCTTGCGCCGCTGATCGGGCAGGTGGTGCTGGTAGTGGAAGCGGGACGCACCTCGCGCGAGATGCTGGCGCGCACGCTGGCGGCGCTGGAACACACCGAAGTCACCGGCGTGTTGTTGAACAAGCTACGTCATCGCCCGGCGGGCAGCGCGTACGGCTACAGCTACGCCTATGGCGCTGGCCAGTCGCCTGCGCTGACCGCGTCCTGAGGGCAGGGCATGCCGATTTCTTTCCCTGCCCGTCGTCTGCTGATAGGCCTGGCGGTGAGCGGCGTCACGCAGTCGGCGGTGGCCGGCGACTGGCGCGTGGTGCCTAGCCTGTCGGTGACCGAGAACTACACCGACAACGTGCTGCTGTCGGAGCGCAAGCCGGCGGGCGATTTCTACACCACGCTGGTGCCCGGTGTCGCGGTGCGCGGCAAGGGCAGGCGGCTGAGCCTCAACGCCGACTATGCCGCCGAGCGCCTGTGGTTTTACGACAACGCCGAACTCGATCGGACCACGCATCGGCTGGACGGTGAGTTGGCGCTGGAAGTGCTGCCCGAGCATCTCTTTCTCGATGCGCGCGGCGCGCTATATCCGGCGCTGCGCAGCGGCAGCGGGGCGCTCAGCAATCGCAGCCGCACGGCGTTTCGCGACCGGGCCGGCCTGACCGATCCGCAGAGCAATCGGGCCGACGTCAGCGTCTGGGATCTCACGCCGCGCTACGAGCAGCAACTCGGCACCTTCGCGCACCTCACCGCCAGCGCCGGCTTCAGCAACACCAGCACCGACGACCCGCGCGACGCGGGGACGGGTCGCGGCAACGACTGGCTGGCCCGCCTCGCGAGCGGCGAGCGCTTTGCGCGCAGCGACTGGTCGCTGGCCTACCGCCGGCGCGATCTGGACCGCGCCGGCGTGGGGCGGGATTCGAGTCTGCAAAGCCTGCTGGCCGAGTTTGGCTATCGCCTCAACCGCCGGTTCCGGCTGACCGGCAGCGTGGGCTACGAGGACGAGGACTACGGCGGCGATCAGCGGGCCCAGCGCGGAGCGACGGGTTCGGTGGGGCTGGTGTATTCGCCAGGCGAGCGCACCTCGATTTCCGGCAGCATCGGCCACCGCGTGTTCGGCATGACCAAGTCCTTCATCGCCACCCATCGCGCGCGCCACAGCGTGGTGTCGGTCAGCTACAACGAAGACCTGCGCACGACCGCCGAAGTGCTGCGCGATCGTCAGGCGTTTACCCGGCGCGACGAGTTTGGCAATCCGCTCCCGATCGACAGCGGGATCAGCCCGGATCTGCCGGCGGGCATCGACACCCTGGGTTTGACCAACGACGTGTTTGTCGACCGTCGTCTGAATGCCAGCGTTGGCTACACCCACCGGCGGGACTCGGTCTCGCTCGCGGTCTACCGGCTGGAGCAGGAATCGACCCGCAGCCGCCGGCACGAAACCGCTGTGGGCGGCGGGCTCAACTACGGGCATCAGCTGTCGCGGCGGGTCAGCGTCGGGGTGTCGGCCGACTACCAGCAGCGCGAGCTCGAGCAGCCCGCCGGCGGCACCGATTTCTACGCCGTGTCGCCCTACCTGAGCGTGCAACTCGGGCCTCACGCCACCACCCGTGTCAGCTATTCGTGGATGGACAGCCAGTCTGATTTCGCGGGCAGCACTTTTACTGAAAACGCCGTGCAGGTCGCCTTGACCTGGGCGTTCTGAAGGGAGGCGTTATGTACGAGCAGTGCTATGGCTTCAGCGGCAAGCCGTTTCAAATCAACCCCGACCCCGGCTTCTTTTTTGAAGCCGCCGGTCACCGCCGCGCCTTGGCCTATCTGCGCTACGGCCTGCAGCAGGGCATGGGATTTATTGTCGTCACCGGCGACATCGGCACCGGCAAGACCCTGCTCGTCAACACGCTGTTTCGCGAAATTGCCGGCGAGAAAATTCTGGCCGCGCGAATCGTCTCCAGCAATGTGGGTGACGAAGATCTGCTGCGGCTGGTGGCGGCGCAGTTCGGCCTCTCACCGGACGGTTCGAAGGGCGAATTGTTGAACCGGCTCGAAGCGTTTTTTCGTCAGTGCGCCGAGGCCGGCAAGCGGGTGCTGCTGGTGGTGGACGAAGCCCAGAACATGCCGCGTAGCGCACTCGAAGAACTGCGCATGCTGTCGAACTTCGAGCATCAGGGGCAGCCGCTGGTGCAAAGCTTTTTGCTGGGGCAGCGCGAGTTTCGCGAGATTCTGCGGGCGCCTGGCCTTGAGCAACTGCGCCAGCGGGTGTTGGCCGCGTTTCATCTGAAGCCGCTGACCCAGGCCGAGACCGAGATCTACATCCGGCATCGTCTGGGCAAGGTCGGCTGGCAGGGCGATCCGAAAATCGAGGACGCGGTGTATGGCGGGGTCTTCGCCTTCACCGCAGGCGTGCCCCGGCGTATCAACACCCTGATGGACCGCTTGCTCCTGAATGCGAGTCTCGACGGGCGGCACGAACTTGATCTCGCCGGGCTGCAGGCGGTGACGGCAGAAATTCTCGCTGAACAGCAGTTGGGCGAGCGCGTGGCAGCGCCGGCGCCGCTGCCCGTCGCGCCAGCGCCCGCTGCCGCCGTGCAGGCGGCCCCCGAAGGGGACGAGGCTTTGCGGCGCATGGAGGCGCGCCTCGCCGCCATGCAGCGGGCCTATGACAATCTGGCCGAATCGCTGGCCGTGCCGGCGTCGCCCAGCCCACCGCCGCCCGCGGCACCGAGCCGCTGGTGGCCGCGCGTGGTGCTGGCCAGCAGCGCGCTGGGCCTGGTGGCCATTGGGCTCATGATTCTGGTGCGACATGGCTGAGGCCGCTGCGCCGGCAGCGCCCAGCATGCGCAATGCGTTCAGCGTCGATGTCGAAGACTGGTTTCAGGTGGCGGCCTTCGATCCCTATCTGCCGCGCAGCGGCTGGGGCGCCCAACCCTGTCGTATCGAGCGCAATCTCACGCGCCTCCTCGAACTGCTCGATACCTACAGCGTGAAGGCCACGTTCTTCACGCTGGGCTGGATCGGCGAACGCTATCCGGCGTTAGTTAAAGCAATCGTGGCGGCGGGACACGAACTGGCCAGCCACGGCTATGGCCACGCGCGTGTCGACCGTCTGACCCCGGCCGAGTTTGCCGCCGACCTCGCGCGGGCGCGTGCGGTGCTGGAAGCGGCCGGCGGTCAGCGGGTGCGGGGCTACCGCGCGCCCACCTTTTCGATTCCGCCCGACAGCGGCTGGTTCTACGAGGCATTGGCCGCCAGCGGGCACGCGTACAGCTCCAGCCTGGCGCCTATTCGCCACGACAGTTACGGCGTGCCGGATGCCTCGCGTCGGGCCTACCGCGATGCTTCCGGTGTGCTCGAAATTCCCATTTCCACGGTGCGGCTTGCGGGCCGCAATTTCTCCTGCGCGGGCGGCGGCTTTTTCCGGCTTTATCCCTACGCGCTGTTCCGCTGGGGCTTGCGACGGATCAACGAGCACGACGGCCTGCCCGGTATGTTCTTTATCCATCCGTGGGAGATCGATCCGGCCCAGCCGCGGATGTCGGGGGTGCCGGCCAAGACCCGCTTTCGTCACTACCTCAATCTGTCCCGTGTGGAGGCGCGCTTGCATCGACTATTGGCGGATTTTCGCTGGGCGCGGGTCGACGTGGTGTTTCTGTGAGCGAAGCGCAGCGCTGGTTCACCGGGCCGTTGCCGGTGCAGGTAGAAACCCTGCAGCCGGCAAGCGTGGGCGCTTGGGATCGCTACGTGGACGGCCATCGCGACGGCTGCTTCTTTCATCTCGCCGGCTGGCGCGAGGTGCTGGGGGCGGGCGTTGGCTTCGATACGCATTTTTTGCTCGCACGTCGCGGCGGGCTGCTGGTCGGCGTGCTGCCCCTGGCGCGCGTGCGCAGCTGGTTGTTTGGTGACGCACTGGTGTCGCTGCCGTTTTGTGTGCAGAGCGGGCTGCTGGCCGACGATGCCGATGCCGCCGCCGCGCTGCTGGGCGCGGCCTGCACGCTGACCCGCCAGCTGGGGGTGGATTATCTTGAGCTCCGCCACACCGTGGCGCAGACCAACGGCTGGCCGGCGCAGGGCGCGCAGTGGGCCTTGTTCAGCCGCACGCTGGCGGACAGCGATGAGGCCAACCTGAACGCCATTCCGCGCAAGCAGCGCGCGGTGATTCGCAAGGCGCTGAGCAGCGATTTACGCAGCACCGCCGATGCGGACCCGCGGCACTTCCTGCCGCTTTACGCCACCAGCGTGCGCAACCTCGGCACGCCGGTTTTTCCGGCGCGCTATTTCGCGGCCCTGTGGCAGACGTTTGGGATGCGCTCGCGCATCACTACCGTGTGGGCGGGCGACAGCGCGCTCAGCAGCGTGTGGTCGTTTGTCTACAAGGACGCCGTGCTGCCGTATTACGCCGGCGCGCTGCCGGCGGCACGCGCGCACAAGGCCTTCGACTTCATGTACTGGGCGTTGATGTGCGAAAGCGCGGAAGCCGGCCTGCAGCGCTTCGATTTTGGCCGCAGCCGGGTCGATAGCGGCGCCTATGCGTTCAAGAAAAACTGGGGCTTTACGCCCGCGCCGGTGCATTACGAGTACCAGCTCGGCCGGGCGCAGACGGTGCCCGCGCCGCGCGCCGACAGCGGCGTATTGGCGCTCGCCTCCCGCGTATGGCGGCACCTGCCGCTACCGCTCGCCAACCGGCTGGGACCGCTGGTCTCACCCTATCTGGCCTAAGGCATGGAACCGCTGCTCTTTCTCTGCCATCGCCTGCCGTACCCGCCGGACAAGGGCGACAAGATTCGTTCGTTCCATATCCTGCGCGAACTGACGCGGCGCTATCGCGTGCACTTGGGCACCTTCGTCGACGACCCGGCGGATCTTGCGCATCTGCCGGCGCTCGAAGCGCTGTGTGCGAGCGTGCATGCGGTGCCGATCAGTCCGCGGTTGCGGCGGCTGGCCAGTCTGCCGGCCTTGTGGCGCGGCGAAGCGCTGGGGCTCGCCTACTACCGCGATGCAGGCCTCGCGGCCTGGGTCGCAGCGCTGCAGCGGGCCGAGCATCCGCAGCGCGTGCTGGTGTTCTCGTCCACGATGGCGCAATACGTGACGGGCGAGGACTGGGCGGCAGTGCGGCGGGTCATCGATTTTGTCGACGTCGACTCGGAAAAATGGGCCGAGTACGCCGCCCGCAAGCCGTGGCCCATGTCGCTGGTCTACGCCCGCGAAGCGCGCCGCTTGCGGGCCTTCGAGACGGCAATTGCGGCGCGCTTCGATGCCTCGGTGTTTGTGACGGATGCGGAAGCGGCGCTGTTCTGTGCCAGCACGCACACCACGGCCGCGCGCGTCCACGCGGTAGAAAACGGCGTTGATTTGCATTATTTCGCGCCCGATGCCGCGCGGCCTTCGCCGTATCCTGCGGCGGTGCCGGTGGCGGTGTTCACCGGCGCGATGGACTACTGGGCCAATGTCGATGCGGTGAACTGGTTTGCCCACGCCATCTGGCCGGCGGTCCGGCGCGCGCTGCCACGCGCCGAGTTCTGGATCGTTGGCACGCGACCCGGGCCGGTGGTGCAACAGCTGGCGAACTTGCCGGGTGTGGTAGTGACCGGGCGGGTGCCGGATACGCGGCCCTATCTCCAACACGCGCGGGTTGCCGTCGCGCCTCTGCGCATTGCGCGCGGCGTGCAGAACAAAGTGCTGGAAGCGATGGCCATGGGGCTGGCCGTGGTCGCGACGCCCGCCGCCTGCACGGGGCTAGGCGCGAGCGCCCCGCCCTGTGCGCAGGCCACCGACGATGCCGCGCAGTGTGCCGCGCGCGTGGTGAACGCCCTGGCAGATCCCGCGGCGCCGGCGGGCCGCCACTACGTCGATACGCATCACCACTGGCCGCGCAACCTCGCGCGGCTGGCGGATTTGCTGGAGGTGGCGTGAGCACGCTGGCCTTGCCGCCGGCGCGGCCACGGCTGGCGAGCAACGCCGAGGCGCTGCGTCTCCTGGGCGCGACCGCGCTGACGCTGCTGCTGTGGGCGCTTGCCTATCAGCCCACGCTGCTCGCGATGGTTCACGTCTGGCAAACCTCCGAGACCTACGCCCATGGTTTTCTGATCGGGCCGATCGCCGGCTATCTGCTCTATCGCCAGCGGGCGGCGCTGTGCGCGCAGCCCGTGGCCCGCGCGCCGCTGGCGCTGGCGCTGCTGCTGCTGGTGGGGGCGCTGTGGACGGCGGCGACGCTCGCGGCGGTCAACGTGCTGGCGGAACTCGCGGCGGTCGGCATGCTGGTCGGGGCGCTGTGGTTTGTGGTCGGCACGGCGTGGTTGCGGGTGGCCTGGTTTCCCTGCGCCTTCCTGCTGCTGGCGGTGCCGCTCGGCGACGGGCTGACGCCGCTGCTCATCTCACATACGGCAGATTTTGTGGTGACGGCGCTGCGACTGGTCGGCGTGCCGGTGTTTCGCGAAGGCAGCTTTTTCGTCATCCCGAGCGGCAGCTGGTCGGTCGTCACCGGCTGCAGCGGCATGCGTTATCTGATGGCCACGCTGACCGTCGCCGCGCTCTTTGCTCACCTCAACTATCGCGCGGTATGGAAGCAGGGCTTGTTCCTGCTCCTCGCACTCACCGTCGCGCTGGTCGCGAACTGGTTCCGGGCCTTTGGCATCGTGATGATTGCCCACCTCTCCGATATGCGGCTCGCGCTGGGCGTCGACCACTATCTCTACGGCTGGGTGTTTTTCGGGATCATCATTTTTCTGCTGATGGCGATTGGCGGGCGTTGGCGCGACGAACTGCCGCCGCCGGCGACGGTCTGCCCGCCGCTGCACGGCACGGCCCTGCGGCTGGGGGAGTGGCTGCCCTTGCTCGCGCTTTTATGCGTTTGGCCGCTGGCTTTGCCGCTGGCGGCGCCGATCGACGCCCAGCCCCTGCCGCCCTTGCGGCCCGCGCTGCCGGCGGCCGGCTGGCACGCCGTCGCGCCGCCGTTTGGCGACTGGCAGCCGCATTTTGTGGGCACACCGCAACGGCAGGCCGGGGCCGCCCGGCAGGGCGAGCAGTCCTGCGGCTGGCAGTTGGCCTGGTACCCCGGCCAGCGTCCGGGCGAGGAGTTGATACACGCCGCGAGCCGGCTCGTGCAGGAAAAAGACGACCCTTGGCGGCTGCTGGCGCAAACGCTGCGCGACAGCGGCCTGCCGGGCGCACCTCGTGCGCGTGAAAGCCTGCTGAAGGCGCGCGACGGCGATCGCACGGCGCTGGTCTGGCAGTGGTACTGGGTCGATGGCCAGTTCGTCGCCGACGCGCTCGCCGTGCAATGGCTGGGCCTGCGCGCCCGCCTCAGCGGTCGCTCGAATGCCGGCGCGACGGTGCTGGTGTATGTGCCGCTGGCGGACGAATCCGCGCAGGTCGAGGCCAGCGCCCGGCTGCGTGCCTGCGCCGGTCCTTTGCTCGCCAGCTTCGCCACCGAATTCGCCGCCGCCACCTTGCCGCGAGGAGAACCCTGATGAAGGTGCTGCACGTTTTTGACCATTCGCTGCCCTTGCAGAGCGGCTATACGTTTCGCTCGCTGGCGATTTTGCGCGAGCAGCGCCGTCACGGCTGGCAGACGCTGCAGCTGACCTCGGGCAAGCAGGGCAAGGCCGGCGCGGACGCCGATTTCATCGACTCGCTGGTGTTTCATCGCACGGCGCCGCCGGGCGGCGTGATGGCCGAGCTGCCGCTGCTGGGGCAATGGGCGCAGGTGCAGGCGCTGGAGCGTCGCATCGGCGAACTGATCCTGCGCCAGCGGCCCGACCTCATCCACGCGCATTCCCCCGCGCTGAACGGCATCGCGGCGCTGCGCGCGGCGCGGCGCCATGGTGTGCCGGTGGTCTACGAGATCCGCGCCTTCTGGGAGGATGCCGCGGTTGACCACGGCACCAGCCATCCGCAGGGGCTGCGCTATCGCCTCGGCCGCGCGCTGGAGAATCACGTGGTGGCGGGGGTCGACGCGGTCTTCACCATTTGCGAAGGCTTGCGCGCCGATTTGATTGCGCGCGGGCATGCCGCTGCCCGCATCACAGTGATTCCCAACGCGGTCGACAGCCAGCAGTTCCCGTTTCAGGCGCCGCGCGACACCGCGCTGGCCGCGAAACTTGGACTGGGCACCCATCCGGTGCTGGGTTTCGTGGGCTCGTTTTATGCCTACGAAGGCCTGATGGATTTGATTGAGGCGCTGCCTGCGGTGCTCGCCAAAATGCCGGATCTGCGCGTGCTGTTGGTGGGCGGCGGACCGACCGAGGCCGCGGTCAAGGCCAGGGTGGCGGCGTTGGGGCTCGGCGCGCAGGTGGTGCTGACCGGACGCGTGCCGCACGCCGAGGTCGACCGCTACGCGAGCCTGATCGACGTCTTCTGTTTTCCGCGCCGGCGGATGCGGCTGACCGAGCTCGTCACGCCTCTGAAGCCGCTGGAGGCGATGGCACTGGGCAAGGTGGTGCTGGCTTCTGATGTGGGCGGTCATGGCGAACTGATTCGCCACGGCGTGACCGGCATGCTTTACGCCGCCGATGAGCCCGGCGCGCTGACCGCCGCCATCGTGGCGCTGTTCGACGACCCGGACAGCTGGCCGGCGCTCGCCGTGGCCGGACGACGTTTCGTCGAACATCACCGACGCTGGTCGGCCAGCGTCGCGCGCTATGTGCCGGTGTATACCCGGCTGCTCGGGCCGCAGATTCTCGGCCGCCTGCAGGTAAACGGGGTCGCGCGCCGTGCGTGATGTGATCATCACGCTGGTGGTGGTCGGCAGCCTGCCGTTCATCCTGCGCCGGCCTTTTGTGGGCGTGGTGATGTGGACCTGGCTGGGGCTGATGAACCCGCATCGGCTGGCCTGGGGCTTTGCCACCCATCTGCCGTTTGCCTTCATGGTGCTGGCTGCCACCGTGCTCGGCATGCTGGTCTCGCGCGAGCGTTGGCGCTTGCCGGCGCGGCTGGAAGTGCTGCTGCTGGCGCTGTTTCTCCTGTGGATGGGACTGAGCACCACGCAAGCGCTGTTCCCGGATCCGGCCGCCGTGCAATGGAGCAAGGTCTGGCGGGTACAGCTCGGCATTCTGCTGACCCTGCTGCTCACCCGCAGCCGCGCGCAAATCGAAGCACTGGTGTGGACGGCCGCGGTGTCGCTGGGGTTTTACGGCGTGAAAGGCGGGCTGTGGACGTTGCTTCACGGCGGGGTGAACCGCGTCTACGGGCCGCCCGGCGGCTTCATCGGCGGCAACAACGAAATTGGTCTCGCGCTGCTGATGACCGCGCCGCTGATCTGGTATCTGGCGCAGCAGGCCACGCGGCGCTGGGCGCGCTACGCGCTCTACGCCGCCGCGATGCTGACGCTGGTGGCGGTGGTTGGTACGCATTCGCGCGGCGCTTTTCTGGGCCTGCTGGTGATGGGGCTGATGATGTTCATCAAGGCCCGCCGGCGGCTGCTGCCGGCAGTGCTGGCGTTGGTTTTTATGCTGGGTTTGCCGCTGTTCGCGCCGCAGTCCTGGTTTGACCGCATGCACACCATCAGCAGCTACGAGGGCGACCGCTCGGCGATGGGCCGCATCGATTCCTGGCGCCATGCGGTGACGATTGCCGGCGACCGCCTGACCGGCGGTGGCTTTGAAGTACTGGTGTGGGGCAGCGCGCACGACGCGCACAGCATTTACTTCGAGGTGCTGGCCGAGCACGGCTATCCCGGACTGCTGCTGTTTTTGAGCCTCATCGTGCTGGCCTGGCGGCGCGCGAGCAGCATTCGACGGCGCTGCGCGCAGGACCCCGCGCGCGCGCGGGACGGTGAACTCGCCGCCATGCTGCAGGTGTCGCTGGCGGGCTATCTGACGGCCGGGGCGTTTCTGGGGCTCGCCTACTTCGATTTCTTCTATCTGCTGCTGGCGTTGCTGCTGTGTCTGGACGCGCAGGTCCTGCCACTGGCGCGGACCTCCCGCCTGATTCCGCGCCGCGCCGCGCGTCCACTCCCGATTCCCGGCTGAAAGGCAGGTTGTGATGGCGTCTTATCTGGTGGTGAGCGAACTCTTTGCCCCGACCCACGGCGGCACTGCCGTGTGGTTTGCCGAGGTCTATGCGCGGCTCGGTGAACGCAACGACGTGATCACAGCGGCGGTGCCGGGCGCGGCGGCGGTGGATGCCCAGCATCCGGCGCGCATTCACCGCCTGCCGCTGACGCGGGTGCCGTGGCTGCGGCCGGAATCGCTGGGGCTGTATGCGCGGCTCTTCGGCAGCACCCTGTGGTGCGCGCTCCGCCGGCGCTATACCGCGATCCACGCGGGACGTGCGCTGCCGGAAGGACTGGTGGCCTGGCTGGCGGGGCGGCTGAGCGGGCATCGCGTCGTCGTTTATGCCCACGGCGAA